>CALXVY010000018.1 GCA_944392255.1 uncultured Alphaproteobacteria bacterium
CATCAGATTCAAACCGGTTGGAAATGTAATCCCGGATATCATGAAAAGAATGGCGGTTGTGAGAAAGATTGTATTGCCAACACTTGTTCCGGATATACTCTTGCTGGCTGTCCGACCAATGCAATATGCGCAACTTGCTCTAAGCAGACAACAACTTGCGGCGGTGGGGCGACCATGAGTAAAATAACTGGATGTAAATCCGGATATCATTTAAGTGGTAGTACTTGCGTTGCCCACTCTTATACTTGTCCGAGTGGATATCAAGCCTCTGCTTGTTCTTCTTCGCAAGTACAAACCGGAACAACATCTAAGAAATGTTCTTGCGGTTCAACTTCCGGCACATGTTATGCTTGCCGTGCCAAAACTTGTGAAGAACAAGGCAAAAAGACTTGTAATGGCTCTTGTATCTCTAAAACACAATGTTGCGGTGGATGTCCAAGTGGTAAAAAATGTTCTAATGGTACTTGTATAAAAAATTGCACACCAGATTACAGTGCTGTAATCAATCCTCCTTGTGGATGTTACAGATATGTTAGCATAGACATTGGCTGCGGACAAACTGCGCAATCTTGTCAAAGACCAAAACCTTGTAAGGATGAAGCTATATGTAATCCGCTATTTGATCCTAGCTGTAGATAAACTAACATAAGCAAAAATAGCATCAGTTTATTCTGATGCTATTTTTGTTTGAATTCTATAATCCTCACACTATTATTTTTTTATGCTATAAATTGTTTTTCTTGGTTGAGCTGCCAGCAAACGCTGAATGTAACGTCCTTGATAAAGATTAATTCCGAGTGAGTTTCCAATTTCCACCGCTTGCGGATCATCAACTCGACACAAAATCATTCTTGCACGCTCGGCTTTGTTGACATAATCGGTAAAATGTTTATCCTCACGCACAACATCCATAAAAGACGGGTGCCAAATAATTTTTATCAAATCGCTTTGCAAATTTTCACGATCAATATATTGCAATTTATCAACCGTAATTCCATCAATGCAAATTTTATAACCACGATATTGAGCAAAAGTTTTGGCCAGAATAAAGGCTTTGATATCACTAAAAATATCAATCAGCTGAAATTCTAACACAATGGAAGAACGTTGCACCGGATTAATATTTTCATCAAATTCTAAAAACTCATCAGACAACACGGTTGAGACATTTAAATTAAGGCTAAAATTACTGATAAGAGCCCCATCATCATGACGGCTTAAATGCACCAACACACGCTTATCCAATGTTTCCGTCAAATACATAAACAACCATGGATTAGAAAACAAATCCACATCTGGCATAAGCATATCGCGCAAATCACCGATAGAAACAAACACCTCATCAAAAATCATTTGTGGTGCAGATTTTCCAATCACAGCACAAACAGATTGACGGCGGATTAAGCTTGAAAAATCCATCATTGACAGGGCTTTTTGCATCTTAGCTAAGATGGTTGGCGTCAATTCTCTTTTCAACCGACGATTATTCAAAGAATTGGCAGTAATGCTATGCTTAGGCATAAGTACGGATTTAGATGGCAAAGCATCACCGGTATCTAAATTTTTGGTTTTATTGATTAAATTTTTCAGTTCTTCAACCTGAGTTTTCAAATCGAACAACTGAGCAAACTCACTTTGCAATAAATCAACAACACCTCGGACTTTAGGATCATCATGAAACAAAAATTGCACTTTAATCAAACAAGCTTGAATCTCATCAGAAACATTTTGTCCGAAAAAGACCAAAAAATCATCATTATCACGAACAAAAATTTCTCCTTTAGTTTTCTTAACCACATTTTCAAATGTTTCGAACAAGGCTTTTCTTTGCGACATGCGTAAATTCTGATTCTGCAATTTACTAATATGCAGATACAAAACATGATAATTATCAATATCCGCACCCAATTTATGCAAAAAATCAAAAATTGCCGTATCTTTTTGAGCTAAAGATAATTCCATATTTTTATTAAAAATCACCATTATAAAAAACCTTACAGCAAACTTTCCAAAAATTCTTTATACTGACATCCTTCGCGATACCATCCTGAGAGCAAGCGTTTTCGCTTTAAACATTCCGTAACGGTACATTTTTTTGCATTGGGGCATTTCTGACGCAACAAAGCAACTTCCAAATTATCAATATATGGTCCTTGAAAAGCTGAGATTCCATATTTTGCGCCCCATTTTAGTGCTTTCTCATCTTCACATTTAGCCAAAATAACATTTTCAGCTCCAATATGAGAAATAATATTTTTCAACTCGGTGTTCACATCTTCAAATTCCAACAAGGGCTCCCAAAAAATCTTAATTAAATCGGGATCAAGATGAGCCACATTTAACATTTTCAAGGTAACGGGAGGCACAGAATCAATCAGCAACTTATGACCACCGCTACGTAAAATTTCTTTAGCTTTAAAATATGTTGGCAGGTTATTAAAAACATCCATAAGCTGAACTTCAACAATAACCTTTTGATTGGGTTTTAAGAAATTTTTTGCAAAATCAACAAAACTCTGAGAAAAGACCGAAGACAAATTCAGATTTAGGCTAATTTCTTGCGGCCAATTTTGTAAGTTTGATATAGAAAAAGCGGCCATTGTTTTTTTATCCAAAGCTTGTGTCAAATAATAAAACAACCAACGATTAGCCAATAAATCCAAACTTGGATCAAATTTTTTTACCAAATCTTTAACTGCGACAAAAAACTCTTGAAACCAAACATGAAAAGCTCTGTCTTTGCCAATTTTTAAGACGCTTTGACGTTTAACAATTTCACTGATATCAATAAAGTCCAGAGCTTTAATTAAATCATCAATTTCTTCGACACGTACCGGACGTTTTTGATTTATCTCTTCTTGTTGTTTATTAACTAAAGCCAAATCTTTCATCTGGCTAATATAATCATAAAATTTTGAAAAATCTTGAGGAAAATCATAAATTTCAAAAAAATCCTGACTATTATGCGTATGTAAAATGGGATCAGTTGACAAGCCCTCACGCAATTTTGCCACAGCTTCATCAATTATCTCGTGAGTAATATCACGTCCCAAAATAGCAAAATCCCCGTTAGAAAGAATAAACAAAGTACCACGAGCATTTCCGGCCACGCTGTCAAACAATTTCGCCAAAATCTTTACAAACTCGGGGTGTCTGTTTTTGGGGCGCAATTTAGAAATATGAACATACAAAACCGAATATCCGCTCGGATTACGTGATACTCGATCCAATGCATCTAATAAATATGTTTCATATATTACGTTTTTAGCCATAACCAAATTTCCAAACTCAGCTTTAGGTATTATAATTATTTCTTATTTTTATGACAAGACAATTACTTTTTTGCTAACAAATAGAAAAGTAGTTCAAAAAAAACATTAATTATTAATCAAACAATACATTTTTACCTTGACGGAAGATGACGCTGTGTTAAAAAAATGAATATATATTTCTAACAACCTTCAAAAAAAGGAATAAGATATTGTTAACACCAAAAAATAATGCCAATTTTATGCGCGCCAAAATCTTAATTGAAGTAGCAAAACACTATTTTAATGATAAATTCGCTCATGCCGATAAAATCCCAACAGATATCAAACCTGACGATTCCGTAGCTTTCCGTGGTTCGCTGGCAAAAGATAGAGACATTATCAAAGAACAGTGCCTAACTTCAATGGGTTTTAGCCCAGATGATGGTATTGACTTTAACGCTCATTCCTTGGCAGAATTTGGAAAAATGGCTTTAGAAAGAAAAGTTTTGGTTGCCAGCCAAATTGCGGTTATTTCTTCCGCTTGCAATCGTTGTGCGCAACCGCATCATGTTGTTACCAATATGTGCCAAGGTTGTTTTGCCCGCCCTTGCCAAGAAAATTGCCCCAAAAAAGCCATTAGTTTTATAGATGGCAAAGCCCATATTGATGAGAGTTTATGTATCAACTGCGGCATATGCAAAGATTCTTGTCCTTATGGCGCCATCATCAAGACCAAATTACCTTGCGAAGAAGCATGTCCGGTTGGTGCTATCAGTAAAGATGAGAATGGCGTTGAACATATTGACCACGAGAAATGCATTTCCTGCGGCAAATGTTTGGCTTCTTGTCCGTTTGGCGCTATTGTTGAACGTTCTCAAATGATAGATGTTTTGAAACAAATTCATGAAACCGATAAAAAAGTTGTAGCCATGGTTGCACCGGCAGTCATCGGCCAATTTAGCGGTAAACCGCAAAACTTAGTTGCCGCATTAAAGAAAATCGGTTTTGATGAGGTGGTTGAAGTTGCCGTTGGAGCAGATATCACCACGCAAAAAGAAGCAGCCGAATTTTTAGAAAGAATGAAAGAAGGTGCAAAATTCATGACCACATCTTGCTGCCCTGCATATTTTCGCGCTGCCGATATTCATATTCCTGAATTAAAACCCTACGTTTCCAACACACATACGCCAATGTATTATACGGCAGAACTCATCAAAAAAGAACAACCTGATTGTGTGGCTGTATTTGTTGGACCTTGCTTGGCCAAACGTGTTGAAGCTGAATCTGACCCATATGTGGACTATGTTTTGACCTTTGAAGAAATTGCCGCCATGTTCTTGGCTCAGGATGTTGATGTCACAACCGCCGGCGAGGAAGAATTTTCTAAAGTTTCTTGTGCGCAAGGACGTCTATTTCCGGTCAGTGGCGGGGTTGCCGGAGCTGTTCAATCTTTGGTCGAAGGAAAAGCCGATTTCCGCCCCGAAAAGATTGATGGTTTAACCAAAGAAAGTGTTAAACTACTCAAACGCTATGCCCAAAAAGGTTGTGAGAATAATATGATTGAAGTGATGTGTTGTGAAGGAGGTTGCGTATCCGGCCCCGGATGTGTTGCCTTAGCCAAGAAAGCGGCACGCACCATAGAAACTTATGCCGCCTCAGGTGAAAAATTGACCTTTGACACCAAAGTCGGCGAAAAATAAATCTATATTGCAAAAAAACAAAAAAGCTCAGATTACACATCTGAGCTTTTTTTATACCATAAACTCTTATTCTTTTCCTAAGGCCACATTCTTATTAATATATACACAAAGAATAATTCCAAAAGAAGACATTACCGAAAGCATAACCGTTCCGCCATAAGAAATCAAAGGTAGTGGAATTCCCACGACCGGAAGCATGCCAAGCACCATAGATATATTAATAAATATATACAAGAAATAGTTACAGGCCAAACCAATGGCCACAAGCTTACCAAAATAGCTATTACTCTTCATGGCAAAAGAATAAGTATAAGCAATAATCAAAAAGTTCACAATCACCACAAATACCGCACCAATCATACCAAATTCTTCTGAAAGCATGGTAAAAATAAAATCCGTATGTTTTTCAGGCAAAAAGTTCAAATGGCTTTGTGTTCCTTTCAAAAAACCTTTGCCAAAAACTCCGCCTGAACCAAGCGCTATTTTAGATTGAATGATATGATAACCGGCCCCAAGAGGATCACGTTCCGGATCAAGAAAAGTCAAGATTCGATTCTTTTGATATCCATGCAAGAATTGCCAAGCAATCGGCAAACTCAAAAGACCGCCCAAAATAACCACGCCAAATTTCCACAACTGTACACCCACAATAAAGAAAATCATCCCAGCGGTAAACAAAAGCATCAAAGCCGTACCTAAATCTGGTTGAATCATTACCAAGAAAGCCGGAAACAACGTCATCAGTGCCGGAGGGATAATTCCACGAATACTCTCTATAGCTTGTAAAGAAGATGTATGAAAATAGCGCGCCAAAGCCAAAACCAAGGCAATTTTCATCAGCTCGGAAGGTTGAATTTTAATAATACCTAAATTAATCCAACGTTGAGCCCCCATTCCGATATGCCCTTCGACCTCAACCACAATCAATAAAAATAACGAAACAAAATAAAACAAATATGCATAACGCATAAAAATGCGAATATCCAACATTGCCAAAGCAATCATGATACAAAAACCAAAAGCATAACGAATAAGATGATTAAGCGCCCAAGGGCTCCAACTCCCATTTGCTGCAGAATAAAGCATAACCACACCGGTTGCTGCCATTAAAGAAATGAGCAAGATATAAGTAAAGTTCAAATTAAAAAACTTTTCAGTCAAAGACATTGATTGATTTTTGATAGTTGTTTCATAAAACTTATACATTTCAATTCTCTTATATCTCTAATTTACTTTTGAACGAAGCGATGTTGTTGCACTTTCAGGTTTGATGCCATGCAAACTCGTATCAAGTTTTACCGCTTCTAATAAAATCTTACTGGCGATTGGTGCCGCAGCTTTAGAACCGCCGCCACCATGTTCCACCAAAACCGCCACGGCATATTTGGGATTATCTGCCGGAGCATAGCCGACAAAAACACCATGATCTCTATATTTCCATGGCAATTCTTCTTGTTTCAAGATTCTGGTTTGACGTTCTTTCATAGTAATACGACGCACCTGCGTTGAGCCGGTTTTTCCAGCCATTTTAATTCCATGATAATCAAATCTTGAACCATAAGCCGTTGCACCGGGAACATTAACCACTTCATACATGCCTTCTTTAACCATATCAATGTAATTTGGGTTAATATTAATTCTTTTAATATGTTTTTTTTCATCATTTGTAAGTTTTATAAAAGTCGGTTTAACCTCATAGCCGCCATTTGCCACACGAGCCACCATGGTTGCAAGTTGCAAAGGCGTTGTCAAAATATATCCCTGTCCTATACCCGAAATCAAGCTTTCACCTTGTTGCCAAGATTCGCCAAAGCGTTTAAGCTTCCACGCTTTATCAGGTATCAATCCGGATTTTTCATTTTCTAAACCCACATTTATCTTACTTCCCAAACCAAAACGGCGCGCCATATCGGCAAGTTTTTCAATTCCCAAGCGTAAAGCCGTTTCATAAAAGAAAATATCACAAGAATGTTTTAGGGCTTCAACGACATCTAAATAACCATGACCAATACGTTTCCAACAGTGAAAGGCATGTGTTCCCAAAGTCATTTTTGCGGCGCAAAAGAAACGAGTATCCGGCTTAATGGTGCCTGACTCCAACGCAGCCAAAGCCGTAATAATCTTGAAAGTTGACCCTGGAGAATATTGTCCAGAAATGGCTTTATTGCTGAGAGGTTTCTTTTCATTAGAAACAAGCTCTTTCCATTCTACATTACTAATGCCTTGCGCAAAAGAATTAGGATCAAAAGAAGGAGCGGAAACAAAAGCCAAAATTTCACCGGTTTGAACATCAAGCAAAATTGCAGCCCCGCTATGTTCTTTTTCCATAAATAAATCATAAGCTTTTTCTTGCAAACGGGCATCTAAAGTTAAATCAACGCGTTCACCAGCGATTCCCTCATTTTTCTCAATTTCTTTCATCACGCGACCGTAAGCATTTACTTCTGATTTAAGGTTTCCACCCTTTCCGCGTAATTTTTTCTCAAAAAGTTTTTCAATACCGGATTTTCCGATTTTAAATCCCGGAACTTCCAACAAAGGATCATCTTTTTCATCTTTTTCGGAAACCGCTGCCACATACCCTAAGACATGAGCCATTTTTTCTCCATAAGGATAATATCGAGATAAGCCCTCATCAATAATCACCCCAGGTAAATCGGGGGCATTAAGCTGAATTTTTGCCACTTCTTCCCAAGAAAGATTATCTTTAATTTTAATAGGAACAAAACTCTTATTCGACTTCAAATCTTTCTTAATGCGTTGCTCCTCAGCCTCACTCAAGGGCATAATCTTCTTAAAAGCATCTAATGTCTGTTGCAAATTCGGAGTTTGCTCAGCAACAATCAAAGCCTGAAAATTCTGCCGATTTGTTGCTATAACCACCCCATTTCTATCATAAATCAAACCTCGAGGCGGCACTAAAAGACGTGTAGAAATTCGGTTTTCATCAGCCAAAGTTTTATATTTGTCAGCTTGATAAACCTGCAAATAATAAAGACGAAAGATAATACACATGAGCAAAACAAATTTGCCCAACCCGACGATGAGTGAACGATTTATAAGAACTTTTCCTTTATCATTATCTCTATTCATCTTAAGCCTCATCTTGAAGCAAATAATTTTGCACAAATGCATTTAATAATGATAAAATGGGATAAGCAGCCACAGAAAAACAATAACTAAACACAACTTGCACCAAAGACAAAAATTGCCCGTAATAAATTGAAACAATCAACCATTTACAAAACAAAGTCAATAAAGATAACATGGCAAAACCATACCAGGTTACAATAAAAGGTTTTCCGTTAAAAAATCTTCCCAAGTTAAGCAATAAAACATATAAAACAAGTAAAGAAAAAATATTTGTTCCTAAAGGAACCGAGCTCAAAATATCCTCAATCAATCCTAAAATAAAAACCGAGAATAAATTAAAAATATCCGGACGGTGTATAATCCAATAATAGACACATACCAATCCTATAGCCGGACGAATATTTGAAGATAAAACAAAATCAAGAGGCACATAAGAAAGCAAAATCAAAAATAAAGAAAAAAACATCGGCAATAAGCGCTGAAAATAATTTTTGACATTTTCAGCCACTTCATCTTGCAACATTGTTCTGTCATTAATTGATTGCAGCCGTTTACTCATTATTAATTAGCCCTTCCAAACCATAATCAACAATGCGAACATACTCAAGACTATTCAAATTGCTATAAGTTTTAACGGTTACTTTGTTTTTTTCAATAGAAGCAATCTGTCCAACGGGCAAACCGGAAGGGAAAACGCCGGCCACACCGGAAGTAACAATTCTATCTCCGACATTAATTTCAGCATCAAGAGGAATAAATACCATTTGAGCAATAGAAGTATTATCTCCGGCCAAAATTCCGCGAACACGATTTTTTTCCACCATAACCGGAATACGAGAGTTAATATCCGTAATCAGCAAAATTTTAGAATACATATTTCCAACTTTATCGACGCGTCCAACCACGCCTCTGTCACTCAAAACGACCTGTCCTTTTTTCACTTTATCGGAATTTCCGGTATAAGCGATAACCGAATGAGAAAAAGCATCACCCTCTTCTGCAATAATACGTGCCGTAATATAATTAGCCTCTGGTGGGGTAACATAATTGAGTAAATTTGCCAGCAACTTATTTTCCACCTCCAAAACCTTCATTTTATCATAAAGATTTAAGAGTTTTTTATTTTCTTCTCGCAATTGCTGATTATCTCGATAAACTTCTTTAATTTCTACAAAATAATCATATACAGCAGCCACTGCACGCGCCGGCACAACCAACAAATCAACAACCGGACTAACCATATCTGTTGCCAATGAAGAAGTTTTTTCCAAGACAACACTTTCGGTTTTATTCAAAAGCATCAAAGCAAATGCTGTAAGAAACAAAATAACAATCGCAAATTTCTTAGCCAATATGCGAATATAGCTCAAATGGATAAATAAACTCCGGCGACGTTTCATACAGCACACTCACAAATATAAATTTAATACAAAAGGTCCGTTCTCTTTTGCCTAAAAACATTTAGAGCAATAAAGAACGAACCTTTTAGACAAGGACTAATACATAGAGGACAAAACAGACTTAAACTTATCAATATTATCCAAAGATTTACCTGTTCCTTTAACAACACAAGCCAACGGCTCTTCGGCAATAGAAACAGGGAGTCCGGTAGCATTACGCAAAACTTGGTCCAAATTAGTAAGCAAAGCACCACCACCGGTTAAAACAATACCTTTATCAACAATATCCGCTGCCAATTCCGGAGCTGTATGTTCCAAAGCAACTTTAACAGCTTCAACAATTTGAGCAACAGGTTCATTTAAGCTCTCAGCAACTTGACGTTCGGTAATAACAATCTCTTTTGGCACACCATTCATCAAATCGCGACCTTTAATTTCAATAGTACGACCTTCCCCATTTTCAGGAGCGCAAGCAGAACCGATTTCTTTTTTAATTTTCTCAGCACTACTTTCACCAACCAGCAAGTTGTGATTGCGACGAATATAGGAGATAATTGCGCTATCCATTTTATCACCGCCCACACGAACAGAGCGAGCATAAACAATACCACCTAAAGAAAGGACGGCAACTTCAGTAGTACCACCACCAATATCAACGACCATACTTCCAGTCGGTTCAGTCACAGGCAAGTCGGCACCGATAGCGGCAGCCATAGGCTCTTCAATCAACCAAACTTTACGAGCTCCGGCAGCTTCGGCAGATTCCTGAATAGCACGACGTTCAACGGCAGTTGAACCGGAAGGCACACAAACAACAACCAACGGAGAAACAAAAGTGCGACGATTGTGAACTTTGCGAATAAAATATTTAATCATTTCTTCCGCAATTTCAAAATCAGCAATAACGCCATCGCGCAACGGACGAATAGCATGAATATTTCCCGGCGTTCTACCGAGCATTTGTTTTGCTTCATTACCCACAGCCAAAACTTGTTTTTTGCCGCGATATTCTTCAATTGCCACCACAGAAGGCTCATTAAGCACGATACCTTTACCTTTGACATAAACCAAAGTATTTGCGGTACCGAGGTCAATCGCCATATCTGCAGACAGCCAGCCCATTAAATTTGCAAACATTAATAACCTCTCTCGTCGATAATTTAAATTTATTAGTATATTTTTATAACCATACGCAAGTAAGTGCAACAATTATAATATTTTTTTAACATCATTTATTAAATTTTTTTGCCCATGATAACATTCAGTAAAAGAAAGTCCTTCATGTATCTGATGAGAAAACCAAGTTTTTTGTCGTTTAGCATATTGTCTGGTATGCAATTTTCCTAAAGAAATGGCCTCATCAAGGCTACATTCTCCATGCACGAAACACATCAGCTCCGGAACACCCAAAGCCTTCATCGCCGGTAAAGTATCGGGCAATTTTCTTTCTGCCAAACGAGTAACTTCGGCCAAAGCACCTTGTTCCATCATTTTATCAAAACGAATAAAACAACGCGCGTCAATCTCTTCTTTCAAGGGAAGCAAACGCACGACCCTAAAATCAGCTTCGGGAAGTTTTTTTATCATTGGTTGAGCTTGCCACGTGGAAAGAGAAACGCCTGTTTGCACATAAACCCCATAAGCGCGCAAAACACGCGATGTATCACCGGCATGAATTTTGGCTGCGGATATAGGATCGACTTCCAAAAGTTTATTGTAAATATTTTGTAAACCAATTTTTTGACAAAGCTTCCGCATTTCATCGCGCGTATCTTGAGTATTTTCAGGAACAGTTGTTGTACCGTACATCAAATTGCAAATATACATTCCGGTTCCACCGACAACCACGGGCATTTTTTCTTTTTGCCAACATTGTTTTATGGCATTAACGGCTTTATCCAACCATTCGACCACGGTTCCGTTAACAGAAGCATCATAAATTTGATAAAGATGATGAGGAATGCGAGCCATATCTTCAGCTGTGGGACAAGCCGATAATATAGGTATATCTTTATAAACCTGCATTGAATCAGCATTAATAATTTCCCCATTACAAATTGAGGCAACATCAATGGCCAGCGCAGATTTTCCCGAAGCCGTCGGACCGGCAATCACCACAACTTTATGGCTTGGAAACATGCACATCACTCCAGAAACGACAAGCCGCATTTTCCACTAACAATGAACACAAATCGGCATAAGAAATTCCACAATATTTTGCCTGTTCGGGAACCAAAGATAATGGGGTCATTCCCGGAGCGGTATTAATTTCCAGTAAGACCACGCCATCTTTCTCATTATAACGAAAATCTGAGCGAGAAAGCATATTACACCCCAATTTCTGGTGTAATTTCTCTGCATATTCCATACAAGTTTTTGTCACTTTTTCAGGAATAGGAGCCGGAAGAATGTGGGTTGTCATACCATCGGTATATTTCGCGGTATAATCATAGAAACTGCATTTTGCTTGCATTTCCGTTACAGCCAAAGCCTTTCCGTTCAACACGGCACAGGTCAATTCATGTCCATCAATAAATTCTTCAATAATAATCTCTTTTGTATCATCATCATAAAAAACCTTTTGCGCATCTTCCTCTTTTTTTACAATAAAAACGCCAACACTTGAACCGTCATTTGCCGGTTTGACCACATAAGGTATTTTAATTTGAGTACCAAATTTTTTATATTCCGCGAAAGTTTTTTCTTCACCTTGGGCGACTTTAATGCCCCAGTGTTCACACACTAGTTTAGTCAAAGCCTTATCCATACCCAAAACAGAAGCTTTCATTCCCGAATGCGTATAAGGTATCTGTAACAAATCGAGTAAAGCCTGAATTTCACCATCTTCGCCCCAATTTCCATGCAGAGCATTAAACACGGCATCGGGCTTTTCTTTTTTTAAAACATCTATCAATTCCCAAACATCATTTAAGACAAACGGAACAACATTATATCCTTTTTGGCTTAAGGCTTCACTCACACCTTTACCGCTGACTAAGCTGACTTCTCGTTCCGAAGAAAATCCGCCCATAACCACCAAAACTTTTTTCTTCATTGCTATTATTTTCCTTTATTGAAAGAATTTTTATGATAATATACCTCGCAAGTTTTGAATTTTTATTAAAAAAATAAGGAAAAATATGAAAAAAATTGTTTTGCTTTTTTGCTTTTTATTGATAAATGCATCTGTTGCACGTGCCGGTATCGTTGAGCATAATTTTACCGCCATTTTAGGTGTATTCAATGCCAGTGACACAAAATTCACCTATGAGCTAACACCTAAAGATTATGCCATTCGCTCCGAAGTAAAGACCGCCGGTGTTTTTGACACGCTTTACCCTTTCAAAGCTATCTATTCAACCACAGGCAATCTCAAAGGCAAAGACTTTGAAACCACAAGTTACAAATATCAATCACAATCTCGTTTTACCAAACGTACCAAAGAGTTAGTTTATAATGATAAGGGTGAGCCTATTTATCGTTTAAGTTCAAAAAACGATGAAAGTAAAAGAGTAGAAATAACACCAGACATTAATAACAAAGACACGACAGACTTACAAACCGTTTTTGCAAAACTGGCCAAACAATATAATGAATTAAAATTTTGCGATTCGCGCATGGAAGTTTTTGACGGCAAACGCCGCTTTGATGTTATTTTTAAAGATGAAGGACAAGATACTCTGAGTAAAAATGAATATTCTCCATTTTCCGGCAATGCGACCAAATGTTCTATGTATATTGACAAACTCAATTCAAAAGATGATGATTTGATGTGGGAGCTCACCTCCAAGCATCCGGTTTATTTTTGGATTATGGAAGACAAAGAAAGCAAAATGCCGTTCATTGCTCATGTTTTGGTAGAAGATACACCTTTGGGCAGATTAGATGTTTATACAAAAAATATTACCGTGAAGGACAAATAAAATGTTAGATAAAGCAGAATTACTTTTACCGGCAGGTTCACTGGTCAAATTAAAAACCGCCATTTTATACGGAGCCGATGCCGTATATGCCGGCACACCGGATATGTGTTTACGCGCACAATCAAAATTCACCATGGAAGAATTAAAAGAAGGAATTGAGTTTGTTCACGCTCATGGTAAAAAAATTTATCTGACCTTAAACTTGTTCATGCACAATCGCGATGTTGAAAAACTTCCCACTTTTGTAGAAACCTTAAGACACCTTCAACCCGATGGTGTTTTGATTGCCGACCCCGGCGTTTTTCAATATGTGAAAGACAACGCCCCCGAGCTTAATTTATTTGTTTCTACCCAAGCCAACATTTGCTCTTGGCAAGCGGTTAAATTTTGGCAAAACCAAGGAGCCAAACTCTGCGTTTTGGGCCGTGAAGTCACCTTTGAAGAAATGAAAGAAATCAGAGAAAAGTGTCCTGATATTCTGCTTGAATGTTTCATGCATGGCGCCATGTGTATGTCCTATTCCGGACGTTGCTTAATCTCCAACTATTTAGCCGACCGCTCTGCCAACCAAGGCAAATGCGCCCACTGTTGTCGCTGGCATTATAAATTGCACTTGCGTTTAAAAGACGGCACCATCAAAGAACTTGTTATTGACGAACACAATAAAGACAGCTTCGAATTTTTGTTGGAAGAAGAATTCCGCCCCGGAGAATATTTTGAAGTTATGGAAGATGAACATGGTGGTTATATGCTCAACTCCAAAGACATGTGCCTCATGCCCCGCCTCCCCGACTTATTAAGTATTGGTATGGACTCTCTTAAAGTTGAAGGCAGAAACAAAACCGAATATTATGCCGCCATTGTTGCCCGTACTTATCGTCAAGCCATTGATGATTGGTATGCCTCTCCCCAAACTTGGGATTACAATAAATATATGCCGGATTTATACACTTTGCAAAACCGAGGCTATTGCTTGGGCTTCCATGATGGTAAATTAACCAACATCAGCCAAAATTATGAATATACAAGAACTTTAGGTGATTGGCTTTTTGCCGGTTCCATTGTTGAATGGCAAGGTGACGATGCCATCTTTGAAATCAGAAACTACATTAATTCTGGTGAAGATATTGAATTTTTAATGCCAAATTCTTTAGAAAATATCAAATTAAAGTTAGAAGAGTTTGAAGATGCCGTAACAGGAGAAATCACCCCTAAAGTTTCTGCCGGACAAGAGAAAAAGATAAGAATTAAACCAAACAGTTGGAATCGACCGATTGCTGAAATCAAAAAACTCTTGCCTCAATACGTCATCGCCCGCAAATTTGCCCCAATAAAAGGTGAAAATGCAACAATGCTAAATCACAAAAAAGAAGAATTTGATATTCTTTGCAAGAACAACTAATTGATTTTACTTTATAAATATTTTAAAGAGCTCTTTTAGGGCTCTTTTTTTTGCATATATATTATTGACAAATTTTGTCCATAGCATTAGGCTACTTGAACATTTTGTATTTTTTTATTTTATGTTTAATTTTTAATTATTTTAAAGCTATGGAAGAAAAATCTATCAAAATCGGTAAAAAACGATTCGTTTTGGAAAATGGAAAACTGTGTAATGCCCAAACCAAAGAAGAAGTAAAAGATATGCCATATCTTTTCTTCAAAAATTATCCGGCACAAGAGTTTGTTGTCGTTGATAACCGACTTTTTCAATGGTTTGATGATGACCGCAAAATTAGAGAACTTCCTCTAATTTTTCTTTGCAAGGACAATAACTTTTCTTACTTCTACTCTGATAACCCAGGGAAAGAACATGGGGAAGGACGTTTTGTCATTGCGTTTAAAGAAAACAGAATTTTTCTAATTGGTCGCGCATTTATGCAAATACATGATAACCTCTACAAAATAGGCCGCTATGCCTACCAAATTGTAGATGGACATCTTGAAAAACTCTGTGAGTGTTTGAATTTTGAAAAAATTGATGTCCGCGTAGAAATCAGTGCCGGAGAAAACGGCATGAGCGAAATGCAGGCATTCAAAAAAGTTGGGCAGAGATGGAAAAAAGTTACACACTGGCGTCCCGGTCATATTGTTCCCTCCCAAAAGTCTAACCCCAAAAAATAAAACACCATGAAAACCACAGAATTTCCCATCATTAGGAAGACCATAAAAATGTTGGTCGGATCTTTTTCCATACCAGAACAAGTAAAAAAGATTTTCGCCTATCAAGAAGATGAAGCGACCGCAGAAGTCTGGTTTAAGTTGCTTGAAGATGATTTATTGTGCCAATATATCCTTTGTCCGGAACTCAAGCCCAAAGCTTTGACAACCGGTATTTTGGCTCTAACACAACATCAAGAAGTTCAAGCTCAAATACACAACACAGCTTTTGCTTATCTGGAATATGCGCAAAAAAAATATTCTCAGATAAAAGAACTTAAAAATTTTTACCAAATGGAACTAAATATTTTCTATGGTAAAAACATTACAAAATTATCGCGCCAGAAGATTTACGCTCGAGTAGTCAACTGGTTAGAAAGACATTTAGAACATAGTATCATGATTGATTACAATGCTGAAATTTCAGATTTAATGAAAATCATCATCTTAAGCAAAAGTGGAATTATGTTCTCAGAAAGCTTCCAAAATCTTTTTGATGAAAAAAAATTAGACTTAATTGCCCTAATTGATTAAGTCTAAGCGCCAAAGAAAAAGAGGTTCGGAATATAAAATCCGCACCTCTTTTTTTATACGCGTTTGAAAACCCCATCTTCAATCGGCGGCAAAAAACTGCTGATTCGCCCCACCACAAACTCCACCTTATCCACGCGAGAAAAAGGAGAACCATTTTGACAAGCAATAATCATCGCATCTATTTTTTCCTCTTCGCCACGCATAGAAATCTCAACCGAGCCGTCAGCTTCATTATGTACCCAACCGGATATTCCGCCGATTTCTTTGGCCATATTAATTGCCCAATAACGGAATCCCACACCTTGTACGCGCCCTTTTATTTTGATAAGAACTTCTTTAATCATGCCGCATCTGTTTTCAAAAACTTTTCAATCTCAATTAAATTAGCTTTAGCTCTGGCGCGGCTTTTTTCAGCATCTTCAACCTTGCCCCATTTTTCAGCTTGCCAAAGTTCTTCCAGATAAGCTGCCTGAAAGGCCTGTTCCGCATTAATTTTACCCTTTACTAAAGCTGCCGCTAACATCACCGAACGCATATCCAATGCCGCTTTATAAAAAGCAATCAATTCTTTATCTGAAAACTTTTCTAAATAACGTTTGAGTGCAACGCCAAATTTTTCTTCTTGGTCAGGAACGTCTAAAGAAGTGGAGGTTTTCAGTTGAATATTAAGTTCTTGTCCAATCCAGCGCAAAACCGGAAACCAAAACTCATTTTGCCTTGCCACCAATTCTGGATTATCATTCCAAAACAACAAAACATCAGTTTGCGCAAATTCACACATTTTATCAATAATTTCTTGCTTATTCAGCGAAGCATCTTTTAAGGCGGCTTTAAGCTCTTCTCCAACCATATTATAAACCTCCTTTAAACATATTCCACATATCTTTAGCCGTATTTTTCAAATCTTTGACACTTTTTTTGATTTCTTTTTCTGTATCTTTGTAAACATCTCGCGTTGTTGCTGCCACCCCTGTCGGTTTAGGAAACATGGTTGCAAAAGGTGTACCTTGCAAGGCCGTATAGCAAGGGGAGCCATCAGGATTGATAATCAATTTTTCTCCCCAATAGGCTGTTCCGCCGGTTGCCACCACACCGATAACCGCACGCAAAGCTTCTTTATCGTCCAAACGAATGGTTGGATTTTCAACTGTTCCGCTGATACGTAAGAAAGAAGACAAAGCCTGCGCTATGTTGGTATCAACAACTTTTCCAGAAAAAGGCTGTAAAGTAAAGCTGATTTTATCATTCACAAGATTAACATAACCATCGCTTACTAAAGTCATTTGCGCCGCATTCATAGCAATACCTTGTGGGAAGGTCGCGCGACCATTTGCAAAATCAGTACGAACAACGGCACAACGCACATTCATATCCATAGTTTTTTGTTTGAGGTGCAAAGCATCAAGAACTTGCGTTAAGAAACTTCCGGTAAAGAAGCTCAAATTACCGGTTTGAATCACCGATTTGTTCAACACGATAGCTGTCTGACCCTTTAAGTTTTCAAATACCTGACGATAGGTATTACCTGAGCTTTGCAAATTAACATACAAAGAGGTATCACCACCGCTTTTAATACCAAAATCAGAACTATTCATCACTTGAAATTCTTTATGCAAATTTTGCAATTTCAAATTATTGCTATTGGCTTTTAAGCTCAAACTTTTAGCATTGGCATTAACATTAAGCTCAGACATAATCTGCCCGCCGCCAAAACTCAAATTAAGTGGTTTAATTGCCAAAATACCATTTTTCAAAGAGCCTTTAACCACCACATTTTGCATAGAAAAAGCACTGTCAACAATCAAATTTCCAACAGACAAATCAAACACGGCATTAACCGTTTTCAAAACATCATAAGGAATAGGCTCAGCCGGAATATAATTTGCCGCATTTGCCGAAGAAACTAAGTTTGGCAAAACAAAAGCTTGTTGTTGCGGCATAAATTTCTGCACGTCGATAAGACTACTTTGCAAATTAGCTCTGATGAAGGGAACTTTTTGCGAAATATCGGCATCCAGCTCACCGCTCATAACGTTTCCGGCAACCGAAAGCTGGCTGATTTTAGTTTTCACATTATCCAAACCGCCATTAACCAAACCATCAAAAACAATCTCCGGCGCACCGAAATTTCCTTGCGGATTTACAAATTGCAAATTGAGGTTATAGGTCAATTTAGAAAGCATATTGTTCAAATTACCATTAGCTTTAGCGGCCATACCATAAGCTTTAACCTGCAAATTAATCGGATAAACTTTATCTGCCAAAATCTCGGTAATTGAGCCGATGGTACCGTTGGCTATAATCTGCTCACCATTATAAACCGCATCAACATTGAGTGTAATCAAATCATCTGGTGTCGGAATAGACAAGTCAAGATGATTGATAATCGCTTCGGTTTTATCGCCGCTTTGTGCATCATCATAAACAAGTGTTCCGTTTTCAATCTGCACCATTTTGGCAACAATGCTGGTAAGCATGGCATCAGGAGTGGGATTTTCAGCCGAAGCAACTGTTTCCGTAGCATTGGCAACAGAAATCAGCCAACCGCTTTCAGCTTTTTTTGATTGTTGAGGTTGAGGAGTATCCAAGGCCGGAAAATCCCAACTTGTATCTCCGTTTTTAGCCACTTCCAAATTGATTTGCGGTTCTTCTAAAATCACTTTATCTATAACAATTTGTTGATTTAAAAGAGGCAAAATGGCAAATTTTACATCCAGTTTTTTCACCTTAACCATTTGCGAATTTTTTGCCCAAGATGGATTGGCAAATTCCACATCTTCCAAAACAACAGTCGGTACAAGAGAAAGCCCCAAATAAGCCTCTCCGTTTAGAGAGAGTTTACGCCCCAACTGCTCTTGAACAATTTTTTCGGCATAAGATTTGTAGCTGTTCAAATCAAAGGTTTTGATAAAAACAAACACCCCGACAACCAAAACGGCAAACAAAATAAAGATTGTGCTAAAAAGAATTTTAAACAATTTGCGCATATTAAAACTCCCTAAAACTTAAACCCAATGTCTCCAAATCTGCTTTGAAATAATCCGGCAGAGGAGCTGTAATAATCATTTTCTTTTGATATAAATCTGATAAATCAATTTTGTAGGCATGAAGATGCAATTTATCACTAACAAGAGCAAATTTCTGTCTTGTTTGACCAAAATATTTATCATCACCAACAATCGGGCAAGAAATATATTCCATATGTGCACGAATTTGGTGTGTGCGTCCTGTTAAAGGTGCAGCAGCCACCAAAGCAAACTTGGCACCGACATTATCCAAAACTTCAAACTCAGTTAAGGCCGGTTTTCCATCTTTGGAGATGATTGACTTTTCGCCCACCTTTTCAAGCGCGGCTTTAATCTCACCATTTTGCTGTTTGGGGCAACCGACAACTAAGGCCAAATACGTTTTTTGCAAATTATGCTCACGGAATGCTTTAGTCAGCATATCTGCCGTTTTGCGATTACGAGCCAAAATCAAAATTCCGCTGGTATCTTTATCAATACGATGCACGAGCTTAGGTTTCTCTTCTAATCCGAAACACAAAGCCTCAAGCATTCCGTCCACATGGCGCGTGGTATTTGTTCCGCCTTGCACGGCCAAACCCGAAGGCTTATTCAAAGCAATGATATTATCATCTTTATAAATAACCATAGATTGAATATAAGCAGCATCTTTAGCGGATATACCTTTGCGCTCTTGCGTTGCATTGGCTTCATTATCCAAAGGCGGCACTCTGATTTCTTGTCCGGCGATAAGTTTAAGTGAAGCTTCAGCTTTTTTGCCGTCCACCTTAATTTGTTTGGTACGCAAAAGCTTTTGAAAACGACCGAGAGAAAGCCCCGGATAATACTTCAAAAACCAACGGTTCAAACGCATACCATCATCAATATCTTTAACTTTTTTAATCTCTACGCCGGACATCAGATTCCCTTTCTTTAAAAACTTATCAAAGTGTAGCGGAAGGGAGATAAAAAAACAAGCGAATTTAAAACAAAAAAAACGCGAATTTTCATCCGCGTTTTTGTTTCTTTTTAGCTTCTCTTTTTCTAGCTTCTCGTTCACGTTTGCGACGTTCTTGACGAGAAAGAGGAGCCTTGCCATTTTCTAAGACATTAACCTCTTTGGCAGCAGTTTCAATACCATATTCTTCTTTCATCACTTCTGCCAACTTTTGCACTTCTTTTGTTGACAAACGAACAAGCTCTTGAGCAAAATATTTTAAATCACTCATAAACACAAATTTTTAAGATTAATAATTTTTATTTGCTCGTAAACTAGTACAAATATCAAAAAAATCAACCTAAAAACAAAGCTTACCGATTTTAATACCGATAAACAAAAATCCGATTCCCAAGATGAGTGAACCCAAGAGATATAAAAAACCTTCAATCATTTTGGCATTGGTCATCAAGTTGCCAAAATCAAGCATATAAGTTGAAAAAGTGGTAAAACCGCCAAGCATACCGGTAATAATAAAAGCTCGAATTTCCGGACGCAATCCCGCTTTGGTTGCAAAATATTCAAATGCAATACCAATCAGCATGGCACCCAACAAATTCACGCTCATTACTGCCCAATGATTACCAATTTTAGAACATACCAAATGGCGGAGTATAGAACCCAATCCTCCCCCTAAGAACACACTCAAAAAAGTTGTCATTTTTAACTGTCCTTATTTTGTTTTTGTTGTTGAGCTTTGGCTCGCTGTTTTTCTGCACGCAAACGCTCAAAATATTCCACTCTTTTCTTAATTTCTCTTTCAAAACCGCGATCAACCGGAAAATAAAGCTTGGTATGACGCACGCCGTCAGGAAAATAATTTGCCCCGGAAAACCCATCTTCACAATCAGGATCATATTCATACCCCTCATGGTAACCCAGGTCACGCATCAATTTTGTTGGCGCATTCAAAATATTCTTCGGGGGCATGAGAGAACCCGTTTTTCTTGCCAAATCGCGTGCGGCATAAGTTGATTTATACAAAGAAGCTGACTTTGGTGCCGTTGCCAAATAAGCCGTGAGTTGATAAAGAGCCAAATCGCCTTCCGGTGAGCCCAAACGCTCATAGGTTTGCCAACAAGAAATTGCTTGTGTCACCGCATTGGGATCTGCCAAAGAAACATCTTCCACGGCAAAACGCGTCAAACGGCGAAAAATATATTTTGGATCCTCGCCGGCTTCGAGCATACGAGCCACCCAATACAAACCGGCATCTACATCAGACCCGCGCAAAGATTTATGCACGGCTGAAATCAGATTATAGTGGCCGTCGCGCCCTTTATCATAAATCGGCGCACGCGAACGTATAATCCGCATAATTGATTCTTTATCAAAAATTTCTTCCGGCTTAGCATAAGACCAGACAGATTCGGCCAAATTAAGAATATAACGTCCGTCACCATCTGCCGTATCTTTCATAAACTGGCGTGCTTCATCATCAACCGGAAGCTTTTTGCCCATTTCTTTTTCGGCACGAGTTAAAAGGACTTCAAAGTCATCGGAAGTTAAACGATTCAACACAAAAACCTGACAACGAGAAAGCAAAGCGGCATTGAGTTCAAAAGACGGATTTTCAGTTGTTGCACCGACCAAAATCACCGTACCATCTTCGACATAAGGCAAGAAACCATCTTGTTGTGATTTATTAAAACGATGAATTTCATCAACAAAAAGCAAAGTACCTTTGCCTTGTGTTGCTCTTCTTTCTTGCGCATATTGGAACACACGTTTCAAATCGGCCACGCCGGAAAAAACAGCAGAAATTTGTTCAAAATAAAGATTGGTATGCTCGGCAATCAATCGTGCAATTGTGGTTTTGCCGCAGCCTGGAGGTCCCCATAAAATAAAGGAAGTAATTTTACCCGACTTTATCATACGACCAAGTGGAGCATTCTCTCCGACCAAATGGTCTTGCCCCACCACTTCGGCAAGAGACTGCGGACGCAATCTGTCGGCAAGCGGACGTTTGATTGTTGATGAAAATAAAGTTTCTTCCATTTTTTTCCGATTCGTTATTAGAATAAGCACACCATAGCAAACTTTGCTTTAAAATAACAGTATTTTTTAAAAATTAAGAACAAAAATAGAACTTTTATTTTTTTCGAAACGGATTTGAATTTTCTTTAACATCAGAAAAATCAAATGCATCTTCGCTCATCCACCAATCTTTTGAGCTTTTTTCACTTTTTTCGGACTTATTTTGCCACCGAGCAGAAATATCATCAACAAGAACACTTTCCTTATCAGCCACTTGTTCTATTGTTTCAACGGCTTCCTCATATTTATCTTCCAAATAAATATCAATTTCTGCCAAATTATTCAGTTTACATCCGGCATTTTGTAAAACATCTAACAAATCGGGCGTTTCCATATCTTGTATATTTCGACCATGCAACATCTCATCTGAGACAAAATAAGCCGCATCAATAGTGGCTTTCTTTTTCATATTCTCAAAAGCCAAAAAATAAGCAGAACGAATTTTAAACGGCATACGATAAAAAGATGGAACAAGTAAAATTTCATCTCCTTGCTCTAAAACCGTTTTTTTCATTTTTTCAAGATATTTAGCCACTTTTCTATAATAAACAGCTTCATTTATTTTCAGTGGAGGAAGACTATTTTTCGCAGCAGAAATAACAATTCCTCCGCTTGAAAGCTTCTGTAATTCCCCAACTGCATTTTGTATATTTTCCGATAACAAAATCTTATATTGAGTTTGGTTGATAATATTCTCCAAGTCAGAAGAAGAATATTTTATTTGTAAATTAGCCAAAGAGGCTGCGGTTATAACAAATGCCATCTGATATTTTTCTGCCGATGAAAGTGCCTTAGCCAATTTTTTATATTCAGGCTGCTGTTCGGTATTATCAAACACCCATAACAAAGGCCTTTCATTTTCACGAACCGGCTGAGACATTGTCTGTTTCAACAGCATATCAATAAATAACTTATTTAAGAAATTAACATTTTTATCACCAGAGACACAGTAGATGGTATTAACTTTATCATCATAGGTTGTTCGCAACTGAGACAAAGTAAAATCGCTGGTTGAAGTCCTTTCTCGCACAGCCGAATTTCGGAATACGCTTAAAGGATTAAACAGCATGGGAAAAATAACACTTCTTTGCTTACGAGAAAGATAAAATAATTGTTGCAAAATTTCTAAAGACGAACTCTCGTAACCAAAAAATTCGGCCTCTTGTAAACAATATTCCAACACAATTTTCCAAGCATCAAGAGAATCTTTTTCTTGAGCTTTAATCAAAAGAAAGCTTTGTAAAAGCCAATCCGCGAACATAGAAAAACACAGCTCTTTTCCCTGCCATGCTTGAGGGACACCTTCCCAACTGCCAATAGGAAGATAATTTTCTTTATCAAGATTTCCTTGTTCCAAATTTTCAATTGCAGGAGCGGCATATTCTTGATTCATAATCACATAATAGCTAAGCAACAAACGCTTGTCTTCTGGAGTTAAGCGTCCTTTTTCCAATAATGTTCCGAGAAAATAATCATTTGCGGCGGCGCGTTCAATTTTAGCCACAAAAAAGCTCAATAAACCAAACAAAGCGCGCCCAGCCAACTTAGGCCAATAATCATCGTCCATGCTTTCTGTTTCAACATTATGCAAAATAAAATATTGAGACAGCCATTTCAAATAAGCATCACGCTTTTCCCCTTTAGCTGGAAGCTCTTTAACCGACAAAGGATTCCAACGTGGATAATACTCATTTTTTAAAGGAGCATCAGATAACCCCCAATTAAGATAGAACACATTACCTAAAGAAGCACGATAACCACTGGTGAGCTCAGCTAACTCATTTTGAGAACTAACGGCAACAATACAACTCTCATGAGCAGACAAAATTGTCGGTACACAAACAGAAGAAGTTTTTCCACCCCGACTATCTCCTAAAACCAATAATGATTTATTTTCGGTCATCTGCAATAACATATCATCATACACCCCCAATACGGTATATTTTCCATGCATCAAACCTAATGTTGCCAATTTTTGCGGGTGAGAGAAAACAACTGATTTCAAATTTTCAGTAAATTTTTTACAAAAACCTCTGCTTTTCCATAACAAAAAAGAAAAAAGCAAAAGAGGTAAGAACAAAGGGATATACAAGGCATCTGTCAATTTATGAGTTTGCCATGCCTTCCAAAAAATTTTTCCCCAATCTAAATAAACTTCAAACAAATAAAACGGATTAAGAACAACCTTTTGTGCAAATTGCAACGCCTCATGAAACACTTTTAGGCTAAAACCTTTTTGAGATAAGCGCAACAATGCGATAAGAAAAGCCGCCAACAAAAAAAATCCGATAATGATAAAAAATATCACCAAGAGCTTTTTCAATCCAGCTTTCAGTGATATTTTTAAATTTATATTCTGTATACGGCTCAAAATTATCCCCTTATTTATTCACGCCCTCTATCTCGAGTAATAATATGCTCAAATTTAATATTTTCTTTATTTTTCTCTCGAGATTCATTCGCAATATATACGGGCTCTTTCTCTTTAGAAACTTCATTTTGAAATTCATGTTTTTTAGCCGCCAATTTTTTACGTTCTTCTTCTTTGCGTTGTAAAATACGTTCTTTTAATTCTTCATTGCGAGCTTTATCTTCATCTTGACGCAATTTTTCTTCTTTAATTTGGGCGACAATTTCTTCTCCCTCAAGAGGAGGTTTGGGTTTTCCGGCAGATTTTCGAAATAACTTCATACCCGATTCGACCAATTTTCCGATATCCAAACCTTTTTCTTTGGTTACATCCCATACACCAAATTCTTTACCATTATCATAAAACAAATCATGCAAATCAATGCCATTGCTTTTTTTCTTTTGTGGTGTTTTAGGTGCTAAAAGTTTAGCCAATTCTTGAGGCGTTGGAGGATAACCGAGAGCCTCGGCAATTTGAGCCGGAGAAATAATACATTCACTCAAATCCAATTCCCGAATATTCACACCTTTCATCGAACAACCGGTAAAGTCCACACCACGCAAACTGACTTTTGTCAAATCAATTTTGGAAAGATCAAGCAAAGTCAGATTGAGTTTTGTTAAATTAAGTTTATGAGGAAAATATACCGCCATATATTCAATTAAAGCTTGGAGTTCTTCGATTCCGAGTTCATCTATTTCTATACCAAGTAAAATAGCTTCTTCCAGATTAGCTTCGGTCAGCACCACCCCATTCATCTTAGCGCCGGTAAAATTGGCTCTCAATAAATTTGCGCCGGAAAGAACTGCTCCGCTCAAATCTGCCTGAGACAAATTGGCATCGGTTAAATTAGCACCGGAAAAATCGGCACCTTTCAAAACGGCACCGGAAAAATCGGCATGGGTCAAATCAGCGGCCGAAAAATTTGCATTTGTCAAATCTGCTTTGGCAAAATTTTGCTCTGCCAATATTTGCCCTGAAAATTCTTGTCCTGAAGCATTTTTAGAAGCATCGGGAATTTTAAACATTTTATTATCAACGGCAATTTCAGCCATAGAAATTTCTGAAGGACGCAATTTTTCTGCTTTAGGATATCTGTTTTGAGAATGTTTTTCTTGGGGTTCTTTTGCTTTACTCGAAATTTTATTCTGAGATATGCTCTCTTCAAAAGAAGTTTCTTCTTGAGAAAAATTTTCTTGATTGGAAACAGCATGCCAAGAGTAACTCATTGACGTATCACTAACTTTTTTCGGCGGATAAGAAGACTTAGAAACAGAAAAGTCAAAGACATTTTCATCACTTTGTCTATTCTTCTTCAGCGGTATAGAAAATTTATTTTTAAACTCTGACATAACCCAAATGCTTTCAGAAATTCACCAATCTAGATAATCATAAAATATTTTCCCGCCAATGACAACATTTTAATATCATTTTTGGCGTAAAATACATTCCACTCTATCAGATCGCAACTTATTGCATAAATTGACCCAACCGCCGTTTTTAGATTTTAAAATAAGACGATACATCATTTTACCATTTTGCACTGAGCTTTCAATTTTAGGCTTAACATTGGAAAATTCAGGATAAATTTCTTTGAGCATTTGCCATTCAATATGAGCATTTTCTTTTTGACGATAAGCACCGAGCTGCATTATTGTCATTTTATTATATTCTTCACCCTCATAAGGATCAAAATCGCCCAAAGGTTTTAGAGGCAAAGTTATAGGTTTTTCTTCTTTTTTTCCACCTTGATCAATTAAAACCTCAAGCCAATTATCTTCTTTAGCCCAAGTATTTCCGGTATTTTTAATTGTTTTAACATGCTCATCGGCTTTAGCTAACATATCAATCATATCTTGATTAAATGCTTTTTTCAAAACTGCTTCAATTTTTGCAATCTTATCTTTAAGCAATTCTTGAGAAAAAGGAGATAAACCGGCATGAAAATACAAAGCACGCAAAGCCATAGCTCTTTCAGAAGAAATTTGTGTTTGCTGCCATTCTGCCTCATCAAGAGCCAAACGCTTATTAATCAAAGCATTTTTTTCATCACCGGAAAGATTACGCAATCTTTCTTGCGCCCGAATTTCATCACGGAGTTTTGCCGCTGTTTCATTTGCTTTAATATAATCTTCGTCAGCTGCATTAATCATGGCATAATCAAGTTCTATTTGCACCATAATTGCCATTCCGAGTTGGTCAAAAGCTTCTCGTAAAAGCACGGTTTTTTGTTCAATATCTTTTTCTGTCAAATATGCATTGACCGAGTTAAGCAAATTCTTAGCAACCATTTGAGCTTTGTTCTCAATACTCTTTTGATAGAGCTGAGTAAATTCATTAACCCCATTAACATCCAAACGCTGTGTTTCTGGATACATTATGGCAACGTCTTTTTGCACGTCACGCGGATTATAGCCATAAATTTCTTTACGAGCTAAATCAAATTCCGACCGATTATCCAAAGCCGTATTTTGAAAAGAAGACAATTGGTTTCTTTTATCAAAATCTTGCAACTCATAAAAATTTTTACCTTGTAAATGCAAATCTTTGCTTTCAACTTTAGTCAAAGAGGCAAAATCTGTAACAAAGGCAGACAAAAAGTCTTTGAGTTGTTGCATTTTGTTAATAGAAACTTCCAAAGTTTTCTTATATTCCAAATCTATTGCCGACAAACTTCCTTTATCCGCTAATTTAGCGTCAAGAGCTTTAACGCTTTTCTCTTGCGTGGCGATTCGGCGGCTAAGTTCTTTAATTTTGCGTTGAGCAAAAAGCGTATCTTGATGAGCTTTAATAGTTGCTAAAGTAAGTTGTTGTGCTGTTTTTTGATAAAGATAGGATTGAACATAACGATTATTGGCGGTTAAATGAGTTGCCGCATAAACAATGGCAAAATCTAAATTTCTGGAAGCTTCATAAAAAGGATGATTTCCGTCATTTTTAACATTCGATAAAGAAGCCAACATTTGGTCGGCATTTTTTCCGCTTGTATCTGTTACAATTGCTTTATACATATTTTTATTTGCAAGAGTAATATTATATTTAGCGGCTCTGGCCATAGATGTATACACATTCAAACGTCCTTTAACCGGTTCAATATCTATCACTTCGGCCTTTTCCGCCACGGGCATAGGTTTTTCTTTAATCTCGGAAGTAGAGCAAGCAGCAAGTAATCCTAAAAGGAGAGAGGAAATAACGGACAAGAAAAATAAGTTCTTCATGGCACCTGCTTTCAATGAAACAAAAAATGTAACAATATGTAACAAGAATTTAAAAGATTTTTATCAAAACTTTTGCTAATAGTAAACTAAATAAATCAGCAAACTTAAATTTAAGGAATAAAATATCATGACAAATACAGTAAAAGTAGCCGTTATTGGCGCCGGTATGATGGGTAGAAACCACCTTAAAACGTACAAAAATCTTCAAGGTGTAGAATTGGTTGGTGTCTATGACATCTTCCCCGAAGCTAGAGAAAAAGCTGCTGAAATGTTCGGTATTAAAGCATTTTCTTCTCTTGAAGAAGTTGCCGCAAATGTAGATGCTGTCAGTGTTGTAACCACATCAGTAACGCACGCTGATGTTGGTGAATTTTTCTTAAACCGCGGCATTCACTGCATGATGGAAAAACCGCTTGCCACCACGGAAGAAGGCTGCAAACGTTTAATTGACGCCGCTGCTAAAAACAACGTTACATTACTTGTCGGTCATATTGAACAGTTCAATCCTGCTGTTGAACAAATGCACAAAATTTTGCATGACACCACAAAGATTCGCTCTTTAACAGCACAACGTATGTCAGCAGCCAGCGGTCGTATTACCGATGTTGATGTTTCAATGGATTTGATGATTCACGATGCTGAAATCATTTTGTCTTTGGTACAATCTCCGATTAAAAACATTCAAGCTGCGGCTGTTACCACACCGGATCATCCGGAAGGCAAAGACTACATCACTGCTTTGTTAACATTTGAAAACGGCGTAACTGCAAATATTACCGCTAGCCGTATCACACAAGCTCGTGTTCGTACTCTAACCGTTACAACCGATACTAACTATATTGATATGGACTTCATCAACCAAAGCATCAACGTTCATTCTCAAGGTCGTATGCCTTATGTTAACCAAGAGAGCATTCCAGATTGGATGAACTATGGCTTAAAAGGCAGTGTTGAACAATTGTTCATTCCGACCAACCAACCTTTGACAGCAGAATTGACACACTTCATCAACTGCGTCAATGGTAAAGAAACCCCGAGAATTACCGGTCAAAATGCATTGGATGCTTTGCGCGTAATCTGGGCAGTACAAAAGAAATTAGGCTTGTGGCAAGAAGAAGAAAAACAAGAAAAGATGCTCAAAGTTGCATAATAAACAATTGCCAAAAGCAAAGTTTTATAATAAAAAAGGGGATAAGTTTTATCCCCTTTTTTGGTGGAAAAAATAAACGACCTAAATACGAGCTTTTGCAAAAGGTTGTTATGTGAGAAAAATAATAAGATTTAAGGAAAATTACGATGGAGTGTACATAAAGGTACATGACAGAGTAATTTATCCGCAAAATCTGTATTAGATTTCCACAGAACGAACTTTTTCGCCCATTATACGAGTTTTAAGGAAGATATGCGTTACAAACTAACATTAGAATACGATGGCACTAATTTGCTAGGTTGGCAAAGACAACTGGACGGTCCCAGCGCTCAAGAATATCTTGAAACAGCCATTGCTTGTTTTACAGGTATTGAAAAAGTTTCTGCTGATGAAAAAGGCAATGTTTATAATCCTTTTGCCATTTATGGGAAAGAACCGCAAATCACCGTGCAATGCGCAGGCAGAACTGATGCCGGCGTACATGCCTTGTGTCAAGTTGTGCATTTTGATATGGATAGAGATATTGATGAGTTTAGAATGCTGCAAGGCATAAATCATCATCTTCGCAGTCAAGATATAGCCATGAGCGTTTTGAAAGTTGAAAAAGTATCTGATGACTTTAATGCCCGTTTTTCCGCCAAAGGTAGAGGCTATATTTATAAAATTTTGAACCGTCGTTCCTTCCCTGCTCTGCAAAAAAATCGCGTCTGGTGGGTACCTTATCCTTTAGATGTTGAAAAAATGCGTGAAGGTGCCAAATATTTGCTCGGTCAGCATGACTTCACTTCTTTTCGCGCAGCTGCTTGTCAGGCAAAATCTCCGATTAAAACACTGGATAAGTTGGATATTATCCAAAACGCAGATGAGATTGATTTTATTGTTGAAGCCAAATCCTTTTTGCATCATCAGGTCAGGAACATGGTCGGCACGTTAAAAATGGTTGGCAATCACCAAATTAAGCCTGAAGATGTCAAAACCATTTTAGAAGCCAAAGACAGAAGAAAATCCGGCCCCAATGCACCGGCTTGCGGCTTATATTTAAGCAAAGTTGAATATTAAAAATCGGCTTCGGCTTGGCAAACTTCACAGACAATATCATAAGAAAAACCGGCACGAGCTAAAGCCGCCATATCTTTTTGTTTATATTCTCCTTGTTTGTCCGTAGGACGAAAACGTCCGATTCGTTTTTTCTTGGCAAACTTGAGAGCCGCTTCCAATTCATCATACTCTTGCTCTTCAAGAAGATTATTGACAATTTCTGCATCCACACCTTTTTCTTTAAGCTTATTTTTAATATAGCGAACAGATTTACCCATTGCTTGATAATCTTTGATTTTAAGTTCAGCAAAACGCTCATCGTTCACATAATTAAAGCGGCAAAAATCAGCAATAATTTCTTCAATCCAAGCATAAGCTTGATGCTTATCAAACTCTTTATTTTGATAAGCATAATCATTCACACGCTTTTGCAAAACTTGACGCAAATTTGCAACCGAGGTTTCATAACGTTTGAGATAATAAAGCGCAATATTCTTCAATCGTTGCTGAGTAATTTTTTTTAAAACTTTTTTCTTGATTGCTTTTTCCTGTTCATCAAACAACTTGCAAACTCCCCAAAAAATTATTACATATTAAACAACGATAAATCTAAAAAATCACTAATAAGGGGAAAAATTTTGAATAACTTTGATTCTTGCACCTCATTTCATATTGAAAACGGCGCTTTTCGCGGTCGTTTGGTTAGATTAAACAACGTTATTAACACCATTTTGGAAAAACATAAATATCCATTGCCGGTTTCTGCCGTTATTGCTGAGAGTTCAGTTTTGGCAGCCATTCTAGCCAGCTCAATTAAATATGACGGATTATTCACTTTGCAAACCGAAAGCAATGGTCCGGTTTCTATGGTTGCCGTAGATGTCAAATCAGATGGGACCATGCGTGCTTGCGCCAAATTTGATGAAGAACATTTAAACAAATCTCAAGCCTTAAGAAAAATGAGCGGAGAAATTGAACCTGCACCACACTTAATGGGCGAAGGTCATTTAGCATTTACGGTAGATCAAGGAGCCAATACACAGCTTTATCAAGGTATTGTTGACTTACAAGGAAAAAATTTAACCGAATGTGCTTTGAGATATTTCAAGCAATCAGAACAAATTGATACGGCTTTGCAATTGTTCATTTTGCCACCACAAGGAGAATCAAAAAGCTGGAGCGCAGCCGGTATTATGATTCAAAAAATGCCAAACAAAGGCGGAAAAGAATTTTTGGACGAAGACACCGCCAAAGATGCCTGGAATCAAGCTCAAATCTTTTTACATTCTTTGACTGCAGACGAAATTTTCAATGCCGATTTAAGTGCAGAAGAAATTTTACATCGTTTGTATCACGATAACAACTTGGTCATCACCAAGAGTTTAGATTATAAATTTGGCTGTCGTTGCAACCGTGAAAAATTGTTAAAAACATTGCGCTCATTTGACAAAGATGAAATTGAACATTTAGCAGAAAATGGAAAAATCAGTGCCGAATGCAATTTCTGCGGAGAAAAATATGTTTTTGACAAAGGTGAAATATTAGCTCACTAAAGCGTTAACGACATTTTAATTTATGAATCATATTCTAAAGTTAGAATTATCAATAAAATGGATTAAAAAAAATGAAAATGTTAAAAAGAATTTTACCGCTTATGCTGATTGTTTCGCTTATATCTTCTTGCGCATTATTTAAATCCACAGAAGAAGAACCGGACAATTATCGCATACCGCGTTTTACCAATCTGGAGCCGATTGACTTAAAAGTAAAACAAATTGATATTGTTTCTGAGTTCACGCCTTCATTCACGCGTCCGAATGTTGAACATCTTTTCCCCATTTCCATAGAGAAGACAGCCAAGATTTGGGCTCGTGACCGCTTAAAAGCGGTTGATTTCAGCAGTGACAGAATAGCCTCAGTCATCATCAAAGATGCCAGCGTTACTGAAGAAATTGAAAAATCGCAAGAAATGTTCACTAAAGATCGCATTAAATATCGTGCTAATTTAGATGTTGTTATTCGCATAACTGACACCAAGAGTCTGTCAAAAGCAGAAACAGAAGTCATTGCTTGGCGCGAGTTGATTATTCCGGCAGATACAGATATCACCGAAAAAGAACAATACTGGAATTCAATGGTAACAAAATTATTCAATGAATTTAATGCAAAAATGGATCAAAACATTCACAGATACCTAAATGCATACATTGAAAATAGCCAACATATCGAAAGTTTTGAATAAATAAAACTTTGAACAGAAAAAAAATCCCTGAACTTTTAAGGTTCAGGGATTTTTTTAATTTAAGACCATATTTGAACGTTGACGAGATGTTGCCAAAGTCAAAGTCGGGATTAAAATTTCTTTGGTAACTTGTCTTTTTTCATCAACGATTTTACAACTTCCATAAAAAACTGCATTATGCGAGGCTATCGGAGCTGTTGATGTAAATTCAAAATACTCACCGGGTTCGAGCTCAGGAATTTCTCCTTTAAAGCCCATGGAATCATCGCAATATAAATGACCTTTATCATCGCTGATATTCCAATTTTTACCGAGTACTTGAATCTTATGTTTTGAATTATTCTCAATGCAGAGATAGTATCCCCACAAATTTCCTTGAGCCGATTCCTCGACCAAAACCGGACATGCAGAAACTGCAATATCATCGGTTACTCTTGTTTGCATTTCACTATCAAAATCTAACATATCAAAAACCTCAAAACATAAATTTTTCTTTTGGTTAATGATTCCTTAACTTTTTATGATTCGCAAACAGAGTCTATGTTATCCCCAAACTTGTACCCAAAAAAAATTAGAGTCAAAATTTGTATTTGACAATTTTAACGAGTCTTAAGCGGAAAAGTTCGAGTCTAAATCAATCGGCAACTTTTATAAAACTCTTACGAGCCAGACGAACCTTGGTTCGAGCCTCCAAACTATATAACAAAAAAAAAGCACCTTAGGAACAAACCTACGGTGCTTTAAGGAATTGGTGGAGCTAAGGAGGCTGGAGGAAAAAAGAAACCCACCGGCCTAGCCGGTGGTTCTTCTCAAACGGGTGTAACCCTAATGGTGCCAGCAAACGCCTTAA
>CALXVY010000019.1 GCA_944392255.1 uncultured Alphaproteobacteria bacterium
CTAGCTTCCCGCTCCTTTTTATAAAAATGCAAGAAACGTGGAAGATAGAGTGATTTTAGGAGCAAGAAAAATTTTAGCCTACATTGAGGTAGGTGAATTTTTCTTGACGACGCCAAATTGCTCTAGCTTCCCGCTCCTTTTTATAAAAATGCAAGAAACGTGGAAGATAGAGTGATTTTAGGAGCAAGAAAAATTTTAGTGTACATAAAGGTACATGAATTTTTCTTGACGACGCCAAATTGCTCTAGCTTCCCGTTTACTGCATTTTTAGCATTTTTAGCGTATTTCTTTTGCTATATGATCCAACAAAGCATTCACCATTTTCGGTTCATTTTTGGTGAAGAATGCATAAGCCAAATCAACATATTCTTTAATGAGTACATTGGCATCAACATCTTGCGTATGAGCAAGTTCATAGGTGGCACAAAGGAGCAAAGCACGCAATGTGCCGTCAAAGCGCTCAAAAGACCAACCTTCCTTAAGATAATGAGCCAAAGATTTTTCAATTTCTTCTTTGTGAGAGTGCACGCCTTTAGTCAACTCGGTAAAATAAGCCGTATCCATAGCGCCGACTTCAACCAATTCTTCACGATCGTTGCCCTCATCTTCAATCACATAACGACCGACTTCGCCATTGACAAAGTCTTTAATCACTTCATCTACGGGTAGTTGACCATATTCAATCATATAAGTGGCTTGCACGGCGGCCAAACGAGCACCGGATTTCATTTTAATTTTTTCAGAAATAAATTTAGCCATTATTCATCATCTCCTTCATTTTGATGTTTGGGCTTGGCAAACTGATCAATAGTTTCAACAAAATCTTCAAAATCTTTCACTTCACGAAAATCTTTATACACCGAAGCAAAGCGGATATACGCAATATGGTCGAGATTAGAAAGCGCATCCATCACATATTGTCCGATTGTGGTAGAAGGAATCTCAGCTTCGCCGGTTGTCTCCAAACGACGTTGGATAGAGTTCACAATTTTTTCCACGCGTTCAGGCGTAACCGGACGTTTTCTAACCGCAATCTGAATAGAGCGAGCAAGCTTATCTCTGTCAAAAGGCGTTTTCTCTCCATTTTTTTTAACAACGGTCAATTCTCTCAGTTGGATACGCTCAAAGGTCGTAAACCTTGAGCCACATTCCGGACATTCACGACGACGGCGAATAGCTGTATTATCGTCAGCATTACGAGAATCTTTAACCTGTGTATCTTCACAACCGCAAAACGGACATTTCATGCTTTTAACTCCTACCCTGTTTTATCAGAGCTTCGGTAACTTTATACAATTCGGAAGAATATCTTGCTCCTTTTATAAGGACAGTATCATTATTTTGCAAGCACTTATTTAACAAAAATTCGTCCAAACCGTCTTTATTTTCAAAATAATGTTGTTCAACCGTCGGCGGAAGTTCAGCAAGCATATCCTTCATTTCCGGACAAACACCGATAACCACATCTAAATGAGATTGTGCTGCAACCTTGCCTATTTCAATATGTTGGGCTTTGGAAGTATCGCCAAGTTCGGCCATTTTTCCGAGAACGGCAATTTTACGACCTTGAGTTTTCATTTGAGCCAAAGATTGCAAAGCAAGTTTCATCGCCTCCGGCTGACCGGAATAGCTATCATCAATGAGGGTATAGGTTCCTTTGTCAAATTTGAGTTTCCATTGTTTACCACGACCATCTAATGCACCAAAGTCTTTGATATAGGAAGCGGCCTTTTCAACATCTAAACCCAATTCTTTAACCACGCTTAAAACGCACCAAGCATTATAGAGATAATGTTCACCTTCAGCTGCTGTTTCAAAAGCCACATCAGGATGATTATCTTTACCAAACTCAACCACCTTAGCACCACGTTCTGAAGCACGTTTTTCGAGAATATCGGCAAAATTAGTATCTTCATTGATAAATGCCGTACCACTTTTTTTCAAACCTTGAAAAATTTCGGCTTTAGCTTCGGCTATACCTTCAAAATTTGGAAAAAATTCGATATGCATCGGATAAACATTGGTCACAATAGCCATATCCGGTTTAACCCAGTTTACCATTTTAGCTATTTCGCCTTTGGCACTCATACCCATTTCAATAATGGCATATTTAGCATTCAAATCCATATTGCAAAGAGTGTATGGAACGCCGACAAAGTTGTTGAAATTACCACTGGTAGCATAGACCGGTGCAAATTTTGACAAGATGAATTTGAGCTCTTCTTTAGTAGTTGTTTTGCCGGCGCTTCCCGTCAAACCAATAACCGTACCTTTAAACTGAGAACGAACATAAGCCCCGATTTTACCATAAGCTTCCAAAGTATCGGAAACCACAATTTGGCGCACAGCCGGAATTTCTTTAAACAATTTGCTAACCACAACGGCGGCAGCACCTTTTGCTAAAACATCAGGCACAAAGTCGTGTCCGTCAAATTTTTCACCTTTAATGGCAATAAACAAATCACCTTTAACAATGTGGCGGCTATCGGTAGAAATATTTTCGATATCCACATCCACAACATTAGAAGATGAACAAACAATTTCGGCAATTTTTTTAGTACTTAATTTTATCATTTTTTCCTCTGTTATAAATAATGATGAAGTATAGGAAAAATTTGTTAATTTTTAACTACTTTTTTAAACCAAAATTAACTTTTTACTTATTATTCTTAGTTTTCTTTTAATTGAGAAAAAAATGTCTGAACAAAATGCAGCTTTTGAAATAAGAGTGATAGAAGCTTCGTTAAGCCTGCTTAACGATAACGAACAGATTCATCTTAACCAAAAGCAAAGTCTTAAATCTCGTATTGCCAAAATCAAACAGACGCCTAAGGCAAAGAAAATAAATTTTATCACTGAATATCAAGATTTAAGAAACAAGTTTTCACCTTTATTTTCAAAAGATGAAATACCTGAAATTTTATTTAGACCCCATCAAATCGGCATTATCAATCCGATAAAAAATTATAAAACATTTCCAGCTCTGCAAATAAACCCATTACTTTGCAATCTGAAATATGCTGATTTTGAAAAGACAGCTTTGGCACTATATGCCGATGATATCACCACTTCTTGCATTGCTAATCCCAAGCAAATTAAAAATATTCCAGATTTATATAAGCTCATTAATAATGCGCAAAGCATACAAAAAAATAAGTTCTATTATACTTATGATATGAGTGAGTTCAAACAAATCAAGACAGAAATTTTCAAAAATTTCAGACAGATAGTTCCAAACTTTCAATCTCAATGTCAAAGTTTTTATTTGCAAAACCAAAAGAAAAATGAAGCAAAAATAAGCTTAACTCCATATCAAAGATATTGTTTGGTCAACAACCCCAAATATATTTTTGATGCAAGAAAACCGGATATTCGTCACGATGTTGAAATGACTGATTTGCAAATCAATCAAGCTCTGCAACTTTTCCGCAATAAGCAAAAAAATTTCCGAGAAAATTTAATATCTCAACTAGATAAAGAGCAGAAACACAAATAGCAAATAATCTTGATTAAATTCATTTTAAATGCTAGAAAGAAATTGCTTTATTTAACCCTATGTTTAATTAATTTGTACTATTATGAAAAAATTTAGTTTTTTGGCATTGATTGCCACAGTTTTGTGTTTGTTTGGTTGTGGTCCGAAAGAAACTCAGACACCTCTGGGAACTAGCGGAGAATATGTATTATACAGCCTAAGTGATGCCCCCGACAAAGTCGGTATCAAAAAAGCAAATGGCGTTCCAATTACACCAAATGTGTATAATAAAATTAGTTATGAGCAGAATTTATTTATAGCGCAATTAGATGATAAATGCCTCTTGTTGACGCCGGAGAATAAAGTAGCTCTACAAAGTTCTTCAACCATTTCATACAACAAAGATGCGAAGTGCTTTGAGACAAAAGAGAACCAGAAAGTCACGCTTTATTTCCCTAACGAAAAGAGCAAAATAATGGGCAATTTTGAATCATATGTACCTGATCATAACGGAAACATCTTGGTTAAAGAAAACGGTAAATACGGCGTTTATGCCCAAACAGGAAAATTGCTTATTCCAATTAGCAATGAAATGTTATTAACGAACGGAGAACAATACATTGCCTTGAACAGCAAAAATGCCAAATTGCCGATGCTGAAAAACGGAAAAATCACCAACTGGAGCCGTGTAAAAATCACCGCTTTTGATAAAGACGGAAAAGAAGCCAAAGCACCGAGTTTGGCTCAAGTCAAAAAGTTGGTAAAGTAAGATAAAATATTCTAAAAAAAGTCTGTAACTTTTATGAGTTACAGACTTTTTTTTATGCCGACTACAAATCTTTATAAATCGGAAATTGATTACAAAGCGCAATCACTTTTTCGCGGATTTGCGGAATAACAAGTTCCGAAGTTCCGTTAACAAGAGAATCCATCACATCGGCAATCCAATCTGCCACTTGAATAAATTCTTTTTCCTTAAAACCACGTGTCGTTGCCGCCGGAGAACCAAGACGGATTCCGGAAGTAACAGTCGGCTTTTCGGGATCAAACGGAATAGCATTTTTATTACAGGTCATATGCGCTCTTTCCAAAGCTTGAGCAACAATATTTCCGGTTAATTTTTTGGGGCGCAAGTCTACCAAAATCAGATGTGTATCTGTTCCACCAGAAACTAAATCGAGCCCTCGCTCTTGCAAGCGTTTACCAAGGGCTTTGGCATTTTTAATGACCTGAGCAGCATAAGCTTTAAATTCGTCGGTCAAATCTTCTTTGAAGCAAACAGCCTTAGCCGCAATCACATGCATGAGAGGTCCACCTTGTGTTCCGGGAAAAATAGCCGAATCAATTTTTTTAGCAATATCCGGATTATTAGTTAAAATCATACCGCCACGAGGGCCACGAAGCGTTTTATGCGTAGTTGTGGTGACCACATCGGCATATTCTAATGGATTCGGATGCACACCACCGGCAACAAGTCCTGCAAAGTGAGCCATATCGACCATGAGATAAGCCCCTACTCGACTACATATTTCACGAAAACGAGCAAAATCCACTTGGCGCGGATAAGCCGAACCTCCGGCAATAATGAGTTTGGGTTTATTTTCAATTGCCAAACGTTCTACTTGGTCATAATCAATCAAGCCGGTATCTTTGGACACTCCATAGGCTACTGCATTCAACCACTTACCGGAGAAAGAAACCTTTGCCCCATGGGTTAAGTGTCCACCGGCATCCAAAGACATTCCCATAATAGTATCATTGGGCTGAAGCAAGGCGACATAAACGGCTGTATTGGCTTGTGAACCTGAGTGAGGCTGTACATTGACAAATTGAGCATTAAAAAGCTTTTTAGCACGCTCTATTGCCAAGTTTTCCACCACATCAATAAACTCACAACCACCATAATAGCGTTTGGCAGAATATCCTTCAGCATATTTATTGGTAAGAATAGAACCTTGCGCTTCCAAAACCGCTTTAGAGACAATATTTTCGGAAGCAATCAGTTCAATTTGCTCTTGCTGACGTTTAAGTTCATTTTGAATAGCATTAAAGATATCAGAATCTTCGACAGAAAGTTTTTGATAAAAATCCATAAGATCCTCCTAAGCATCAAGTTTATCCAGACGATTCTGGTGACGACCACCCTCATATGTAGAATTTAAGAAGATATCGATTCTTCTGATAACGTCTTCACTTTTCATGGTACGACCGCCAAAAACAAGAACATTGGCATTATTATGTTTATGAGCCATTTCGGCAGTAAAATCATCATAAAGCAGAGCCGCGCGGATTCCCTTATGGCGATTTGCGGCAATAGAGATTCCGATTCCTGTTCCACAGATAAGGATTCCCAAATCGGCATTTTTACTCAAAATTTCAGCAGTTAATTTATTTGCGATATCAGGATAATCACAAGAATCAGAAGAGTGAGTTCCTAAATCTTCAAGGTTAAGACCTTGTTTTTTATAATAATCTATGAGGTTTTGTTTAAGTTCAAAACCGCCATGATCAGAAGCAATAGCAATTTTCATATCAATCTCCTTATAAATCTGCAACAATCATAAATGCTGAGGATATAAATGCAAGAAATATAAGAGTTGTGCAAAACCAAGAGATTGATTTTTAAAGGAATAAAAAAATAATCACAAAAAAAGCAAAAAAAATTAAAAAAAGTTATTGACTATCGGTGAAAAGATTGTATATATAGTTCTCGTTGAGTGAATGAGGAACTCAAGATGAGGTATCAGTTGGCCGGTTGGCAGAGTGGCTCATGCAGAGGACTGCAAATCCTTGTACATCGGTTCAATTCCGGTACCGGCCTCCAAAATTTCATTCAAAACCGCATTATTCCGGCTTAGCTCAGCGGTAGAGCAATCGGCTGTTAACCGATCGGTCGCCTGTTCGAATCAGGCAGCCGGAGCCATAAAAAAAATCCCTTCCTTGCGAAGGGATTTTTTTTATGCTTTTGCTGTCTGATAAGAGCGGCGACCGCTGGGAGCCTGTTTGATATCAGGCTCGAGGATATAAAACACCGATGCTCCGGTGTTTTATACCGCAAGAGGCGTAGTTTTGTTATTGAGCAAGCAAAGTGTGAGCTTTGCACAGCGAAATTTACAAAACAAGTGACCGACACGCAGTTAGTGAGTGAAACGAACTTACTAAGTTAGAGCCGGAGCCATAAAAATTCTTTTTTTCTGAAACTAGGCACAAATGCTCCGCCCTGTACATTGATAGCATCGCGGTTTCAGAACACCGCGAGAACGGCAGTCAAACTTTTGCGATCAAACGCGCTGCGTTTACGAAGGGATTTTTTTTATGCTTTTGTTGTCTGATAAGAGCGGCGACCGCTGGAGACTTTTAATGTGGCACAATGATTTAGCTAAGGACAAAGTGAGCAACGCGGTTTTAAGGCACTGCAAGCATGGCAATCAAACTTTGGGGATCAAACGTCCTCACGTTTGCGACACGCAGTTAGTGAGTGAAACGAACTTACTAAGTTAGAGCCGGAGCCATAAAAATTCTTTTTTTTCTGAAACTAGGCACAAATGCTCCGCCCTGTACATTGATAGCAACGCGGTTTCAGGACACCGCAAGAACGGCAGTCAAACTAATGCGATCAAACGCGCTGCGTTTGCGAAGGGATTTTTTTATGCTTTTGCTGTCTGATATCAGAATTACATTTCTTTTCCTTGCGTAGATTTTAATATCTGAACACTAAGCGTTCTCTTATTATTTGCCCTCTCCTCAATCAAGGTTTGTACTTTGACATAAGCATCAGCCGAAGAAACACAAACATCTGCTGGGCTTCCTTCTTTTTCTGTTATTGACACACCATTTTTTGTTCTGGCACAATAGTATGTACCAATTTTTAACATTCCATTTTCAAATGGAAGTCTGACCGGTGCAGAACCAGCAAAACAACCTGAAGTTCGCTCACCGATAGTTTGGCAATGAGGCAACTGTGAAAGCATAAAAATAGCTCCTTCAGAAGCTGAGGCACACCATCTATCTTGCAAGATATAAATGCTGCCATTGAATTTATCCTTTGGTTTTGTTTCGTAATGTAACTGATGAGGACCAATAATTTCTTTTTTTGCGGTTAAAATATCGGCTTGTTCTCGATTAATCGGTTGAATATCAATTGGCTCATAAACATCAGCATAAGACAAATTTTTTCCGCCCAAACGTTCGCCGATTTCTTTAATAACATCAGCATCACCACCTTGATTACCACGAAAATCAAAAATAATATTCTGCCATTGTTGTTTTTCTTTTTCAGTAAAGAAAGCTTCAACAAACTTTTGCCGATTTTCTTTTTGCAAATTTGTATTTCCTCCAAATGAAGGAATGGCAACGACACCTACCCTTTCTCCATTAATATTTTGGCTTGCAATCATCCACTGCGCCTGCCCATTTTGGATTTTGAAATGCTGGGCATTTTCTAATTTCAGTTCAGACAATTCTTTGGTTGATTTATAAGCCAAGTTATAAGCTTGGGCTGAATATTCCGGTTCTTTTTTAACCACTAACTGTCGCCCTTTTTCATCAAATAATTCAATATGATTATCAGGTACCTGTTGAGAAATGATTCTACCCAAAGCTTCCATTTGTTTACTTTCTGATAAAGTACGGTCAATCTTTGCTACATTTGTTAAAAATCGCCTTTTTTGCAAAGCAATATCAACATCTTCTTTGGCTTGGTGATGATTCCACTCCGGTAAATTTTGCACTATAAATTCGGCATATTGAGATATATTATCCATACGTCTTTCCTTTTTTCTGAAATTATAGCGCAAATTTATAATGGCGTCAAAAATTTCTTGCCAAAGAGAAAGATTGCATTTAATTTGACCAATAGGAGTAATAAATGAAAAGATTTAATCGCCAAATTGAAGATTTTACTTGTGAACACTGCGGCACCAAAGTTCATGGCAATGGTTATACCAACCACTGTCCAAATTGTTTGTGGAGCAAACACGTTGACATCAACCCCGGAGACCGTGCTGCTGATTGCGGTGGCTTAATGGAACCAATTGCCGTAGAAATGAAAAACGGCGAATATATCCTCACCCAAAAATGCACAAAATGTGGACACATTCGCCGTAATAAAGTTTGTGATGATGACAATTTTGACGCTGTTATTGCCCTCTCAAAATCTATGATAAATAAGCTATAAAATTTTGCTATTCAAATAATCATTCATATAATTGCAAACAAATTGTGCTTGCTCCTTGTCGGGACAATATTTCAACAAATATCCAAACAAATTATCAAACAACTTATGTTTAACAATAAACTCATATGATGGCTGATAATAAATTTCAAAAACAAAACACATAATTTGAATTAATCTATCCGAAAAAGATTTGTCATCTCCTCGTACTACCAAACTGTTATTTTTAACCGCTTGCATGACTTTATCGGAAATTGGGGCATATTTATCTTCATCTGACAAATGCTCAAAAAATAAGTCCTTAAAAATACGCTCTTCATGTTTAATCAGATAAAGATTGGCAATTTTGTCAGCATCTTTGACCAAACCATAGAGCTCGCGCGTTTCTTCTTTTTTTGTTCCTTCAGACATCTGCTGAAATTCAGAATCATTTTCAAGAGCATCAGCAAGTTCACCATGACGTTTAACAGCAAGAAGCAAACGTAAATCCGTATAACCTAAATCTTTGAGCATTTCATAGCTAAAATACCCATGATTATAGTGTTTAGTCGCATCTTGCGAAAGCATATAAATTTCTCTAAAACGCCCAATATCATGAAACAAGCAAACAAGTTTTCCTAATCGAAAAAAATTCTGTCCTTTGCTTTGAAAACTTTTTTCTTGTTTCAAAATCAAATTTCCGGCACCGACAACTTGCATAGAATGTTTGATTTTTTCCTTAGCAAACCCCTCAAGAAAAAAATCTCCGCTTACTTTTTTCAGACAATCTTCAAAAGCGTTATAAAGCTGTTTTTGTTCTTTTGAAATATCTATATCACGCAATTTCATCTAAAGTAAAAGCCGCAATTTCTTGCGGCTTTCTCCTCATTTTATCAATTAAGCCGATTTTTTATCTTCGGCAGATTTTTTACTTTCTTTACGATAAACAAACTTCGGTGCTTTTTTATCATCAATAACTTTTTCATCAATGATGATTTCTTCCACATTTTTCTTATCCGGAATATCATACATCAACTCGAGCAAGTTTTCTTCCATAATGGCACGCAAACCACGGGCACCGGTTTTGCGTTCAATTGCTTTTTTGGCAATGGCTTTCAAAGCTTCTTTCGTGAAAGTAAGTTTAACATCTTCCATTTTGAACAAACTTTCATATTGACGAACAAGCGCATTTTTAGGTTCGGTCAAAACTTTGATTAAAGCTTCTTCATCCAAATCTTCCAAAGTAGCAATTACCGGCAAACGACCAACGAATTCAGGAATCAAACCATATTTCAGCAAATCTTCTGGTTCAACTTCTTGCAAAATTTCACCAACGCGTCTTTCATCCGGACCACGAACTTCTGCACCGAAACCGATAGAAGATTCTTTACCTCTGCGACCAACAATCTTTTCCAAACCGGAAAAAGCTCCGCCGCAGATAAATAAAATATTTGTTGTATCAACATGCAAAAACTCTTGTTGCGGATGTTTACGACCACCTTGAGGCGGAACATTGGCAACTGTACCTTCAATAATTTTCAAGAGAGCTTGTTGCACACCCTCACCAGACACATCGCGCGTAATCGACGGACCATCGGTTTTACGGGTAATTTTATCAATTTCATCAATATAAACGATACCGCGTTGAGCTTTTTCAATATCATAGTTTGCAGCTTGAACAAGCTTTAAGATGATATTTTCAACATCTTCGCCCACATAGCCGGCTTCGGTCAAGGTTGTAGCATCGGCAATAGCAAAAGGCACATCCAAAATTTTTGCCAAAGTTTGTGCAAGCAAAGTTTTACCACAACCGGTAGAACCAATAAGGATGACGTTAGACTTTGAAATATCAACATCACTATTTTTGCTATCAACATTGTTCAAACGTTTATAGTGGTTATAAACGGCCACGGAGAGCACTTTTTTCGCCTTATCTTGTCCGATAACATATTGATCTAAAAACTCTTTAATTTTAGATGGGGTTGGCAAATTTTCAGCATCAATACCACCTTCTCTTTTGGCTTCTTCAGCCATTTCATCGGCAACGATATTGATACAAACTTCAATACATTCATCACAAATATACACACCGCGACCGGCCACCAATTTTTTTACTTCAGATTGGCTTTTACCGCAGAAGGAACAGTGCAATTCACCATTATCTTTATCTTCACTCATTTTTCATCATCCTATTTTGCAACAATTTCAGAGCGATTAGCCACAATTTGATCAATAAGACCAAATTTCAAAGCTTCTTCAGGAGTCATAAAATTATCTCTTTCCATAGCTTTTTCAACAACAGAAAGTTTTTGTCCTGTATGATGAGAATATAATTTATTCATACGTTTTTTCAATTCAACCAAATTGCGAGCATGAATTTCAATATCGGTAACTTGACCTCTAAAACCGGAACTTGGCTGATGAATCATAATCATGGAATTTGGCAAAGAGAAACGTTTTCCTTTAGTTCCAGCTGCCAACAAAAAAGACCCCATAGAACAAGCTTGACCGATGCAAACCGTATTTACATCGCAAGAAATATACTGCATGGTGTCATACATGGCCATACCTGAAGTAACCGATCCTCCAGGAGAATTAATATACATAAAGATATCTTTTTTGGGGTTTTCAGATTCCAAAAACAAAAGCTGAGCACACACAAGAGAAGACATTTCATCATTAACTTCTCCGGTTAAAAAGATGATTCTTTCTTTCAAAAGTCTTGAAAAAATATCAAAAGAACGTTCTCCTTTTGATGTTTGTTCAATAACCATCGGTACAAGGCTGCTATTGAAAACCTCTAAAGAATTTTTTTCCATCATTTTACTTTCCTTAAAGCATAAAACCAATTTTGGAACAGATTATAACAATATCATCAACAAAAAGTAAAGAAATTAAGCCAATATAAAAAAAGCCCGAAAAAAAATTTTTCGGGCTTTTTTTTTCAAAAGAACTAAAACTAAGAAGCTTTTTTAGTTGTTTTTTTAGATTCTGTTTCTTCTTTTTTAGCTTTAGCGGCTGTTTTTTTAGCCGGTTTAGAAGCTTCATCAAAGTTATATAAATCTTCGATAGAAACAGTTTTTTCGCTTACTTTAGCTTGAGAGATAATGTGGTCAACGATTTTTTCTTCAAAAATCGGAGCTTTCAAGTTTTCAACAGCTTGTTTGTTTTTAACATAGAAGTCAAAAACAGCTTTTTCTTGACCAGGATATTTGCGAGCTTCTGCCATAATAGCTTGATTAATATCATCAGCAGAAATGGTGATTTTTGCATTTTGACCAATTTCAGACAAGAGCAAGCCGAGTTTAACTCTGCGAACTGCAATATCTTTATATTCTTTCAAAAGTTCATTTTCAGATTTTGCTTTTTCTTCTTCATCAAGTTGATTATATTTTTTAGCTTGTTCATATTGGTTAACAATAGCTTTGTATTCAGCATCAACCAAAGATTCAGGAACTTCAAAAGTATAGTTCTTGTCCAAAATATCCAAGAGTTGTCTTTTGAGTTTCATTTTAGAAGCAGCTTCATAGTCGCTCTTAATGCGGTCAGCAATAACGGCTTTGAGCTTATCCAAGTTTTCTTCACCCATAGATTTTGCGAATTCATCATTGATTTGAACTTCTTGAGGTTCGCGAAGTTCTTTGATTTCGCAAGCAAATACGGCAGCTTTGCCAGCCAAATCTTTAGCATGATAATTTTCAGGGAAAGTAACATTGACGTTAACTTTTTCGCCTGCTTTTTTACCAATTAATTGATCTTCAAAACCGGGGATAAAAGAGTTAGAACCTAAAACCAAAGGATAGTTGTTGCCTTTACCGCCTTGGAATTCAACACCATCAACGGAACCAACAAAGTCGATAACGGCTGTATCACCTTTTTGAGAAGCTCTGTCATTTTCAACCTTTTTGGTTTCTTTGCGAGCATCGGCCAAATATTTCAAAGCTTTTTCAACTTCTTCAGCCGGAACTTCAGCCATTTGTTTTTCGAGAGCAATGTCTTTAATGCCATCGAAGTTGATTTCAGGCATAATTTCAACATTAACGTCAAATTCAACATCTTCACCATCTTTGAAAGCAGTGATTTTAACATCAGGCATCATAACCGGACGAAGATTGTTTTCTTTAATAACTTGCTGAGCGGTTTTTTGAACCAAATCTTCCAAAACTTCAGCTTTGGCAGAAGCTTCATATTTTTGTTTAATCATAGAAGCAGGAGCTTTACCGGCTCTAAAACCGGGAAGTTTAACTGATTTGGCAATAGAATTGATTTTAGCATCAACGTCTTTAGCAAAATCTGCGGCAGAAACGCTGACTTTGAAAGATTTTTTTAATCCTTCGGATTTCACTTCTTTAATATTCATAAATTCTCTCTTTGAATTAGGGTTAGACCATCTTTAAGCAAAAAGATGGTGCGAGCGGAGAGACTCGAACTCTCAAACCTTGCGGCACCAGATCCTAAGTCTGGCGTGTCTACCAATTTCACCACGCTCGCAATTACTTATTTTTGCTTGCATAGTAAAGAAAAAAAAATTTAAATCAAGACTAAATTCACAACCTAATAAAAATAATTGTAATATAAGTTAATATTTTATATGATGAGCACAAAAGCTTTTTTAATTATAATTTTGGGAGTAAACTCGTGTTTGCAAAAAATATCACCAAAAATTTATTATGTAGCGTTGCGGCAATCGCAATGTTAAACGGTTGTACTTCTACGGCCAGAATGGGAGAAAATGGTAATACTCCAACTATCTGGCAATTTAATGACCAAGCTGCAGAAGATGCCAATCTGGCCACGGTTGCCTATTCACAAGGCAATTTTGCCGAAGCTCAAAGATTGGTTGACCGAGCTTTGCAATCAAATCCCAAACTTCCGCAAGCATTGATTGTCAGCGCCATGACGGCAGAACAACTGGGACACTATAACCGCGCTCGCCAAAATTATGAAGACATCATTCTATTAAATAGTAATGATACAACCATTTTGGGTTCCACAACCGGCAAACCGGAAAAAATGTCCGATATTGCCCAAAAACGCTTGCGTATGATAACTTTGCAGCAAAGCAAAATGGTAATTGAAGATGATAACGGAGCCAAAGTTTTCAATATTGATGATTCCAAAGCTTTAAGACAAAGCAAATCTGCCATTGCCAAAGCTATTTTCATGGCTCAAAAGAAAAAGACGATAGTTGAAGAACCCACAACTGAAGAACAAATTGAAGCCGCCGAAGTTCTATTTGATGATGGTGAACAAAACGTTATCGCTCGCTTTTTGACCTTGAAAGAATTGGCCGAAAAAGATTTAGTCACACAAGAAGAATTTTTGAATGCACGTTCAGCTAATATTGGTGCTTTGCTGCCAATGACCAACAGTGCTCCGGCCTATGGCATTGATAGAGCCGTTCCCTCTCCTGATTTGATTGTAGAACGCATCAATGTTTTGAAAGAAGCTACTGAAGCAAAAGCCATCACGCCAAGAGAATTTTCGGCAGAGCGCAATTTGATTATTGAAACTTTGCTTCCACCGCAACCACGTCAACGCGCCAAGAAAAAACTTCCGAGCAAAGATATTATGACTGCGGCTAAAAACTTGCGCAAATTGGAAGTCCTTTATGATTTGAACTTAATCACATCTAAAGAAAAAGAAAAAGAAAAAGCCGCTATTGAAAACTATTTAGGAATCAATCGCGCTCCTACTAAAACAGTAGAAAAAACAAACATAGGCAAAGGCCAAACCTCAAAAGCAGAAGATGAAAAATCTAAAGCAGAGCCCTTGGTTCCCATGGTTTCAAATCCATTTTAGCAAAAGTATATAATTTTAAAGAGGGCTCAATTGAGCCCTCTTTTTTCTTGCCAAAACCAGAGATTTGATATAAAAGAAGCCTAATTTCAAAAATTAAAGACATTTTAGTAAGGTAGAAAATGAATAATAAAGTAAATAAGCGCAAAACATTTGCCATTATTTCACACCCTGATGCCGGTAAAACCACTTTGACCGAAAAATTATTGCTTTTCGGAGGTGCCATTCAACAAGCCGGTGCCGTGAAAGCCCGTGGTGAAAACCGCCACGCTCATTCAGACTGGATGAAGGTAGAACAAGAACGTGGTATTTCCGTAGCTTCTTCGGTGATGAACTTTGAATATAAGGACATTACATTCAACCTTTTGGATACTCCGGGACACGAAGATTTCTCCGAAGACACATACCGTGTGTTAACCGCCGTTGACTCCGCCGTCATGGTTTTGGATTCAGCCAAAGGTATTGAAACCCAAACAAAAAAATTGTTTGAAGTTTGCCGTTTAAGAGATGTACCGATTTTAACCTTCATCAACAAACTTGACCGCGAAGGTTTAGACCCGTTTGTATTGTTGGATGATATTGAAAAAACTTTGGCTCTGGAAGTCACCCCTGCCAGCTGGCCGATTGGTATGGGTAAAGATTTCTTGGGTTGCTACGATTTGTTGAACGACCAATTGATTTTGATGAACAAAACCGGAGACAAGTCACAAATCAATGCCACCATTGAAACCTGCAAAGGTTTAGATGACCCGAAATTAGATGAATTGTTGCCGGCTCATGCTGTTGAAAAATTGCGTGAAGACGTGATGATGGTTAAAGAGCTCTGCCCTGAGTTTTCTCTTGAATCCTATTTGGCTGGTGTGCAAACACCGGTATTTTTCGGTAGCGCCATCAATAACTTTGGTGTGAGAGAAGTTTTGGAAGGCTTGCACAACATTGCCCCAACACCAAGAGAACATCCGGCTGTAGAAAGAGAAGTTAAACCTGATGAAAATAAAGTCACCGGCTTTGTCTTCAAGATTCAAGCCAATATGGATCCAAAACACCGCGATCGTATTGCCTTCATGCGTATCTGTTCCGGACATTTTAAGCGCGGCATGACCTTAAACCAAGTCCGCACCGGTAAAGGCATTAAAGTTCCAACCCCTGTCATGTTCTTGGCACAAGAAAGAGAATTGGCAGAAGATGCTTATGCCGGTGATATTATCGGTATTCCCAACCACGGACAACTCCGCATCGGCGATACTTTAACCGAAGGTGAAAAATTACACTTCACCGGCATACCAAGCTTTGCACCAGAATTGTTGAAATCCGTTCGTGCGTTAGACCCGTTGAAGTCAAAACACTTAGGTGCAGCTTTGCAACAAATTGCCGAAGAAGGCGGTGCCAGCGTGTTCAAACCGGTTATTGGTTCGGAATGGATTGTCGGTGTGGTTGGTGCTTTGCAGTTTGAAGTTATGGCCGACCGCATTCGTTCAGAGTTCAACTTGCCGGTTGCTTTTGAACCCACTCAATATTTCACTGCCCGTTGGGTGGATTGCAAAGATAAGCAAAAATTGAAGAAATTTATTGATGCCAACCAAGGCTCCATGGCCACCGACCACGATGGCGCCGACGTCTTTTTGGCAAGAAACGCATGGCACTTGAACAAAGCTCAGGAAGATTTCCCTGATGTAGAGTTCAAGAAGACCCGCGAACAAATGTTCTAAAGATTAAAGCCTCTCCATCGAGAGGCTTTTTTTCATTTATTCCAATATCTTGAGCCAATAAAATCACGTATTGTTTTAATTTTTATTTCATCTTTTTCAAAATAAATACTGGCACCTTCGGCTTGATAAGTATCAAACTTTTTGCCGTCAATTTCCAAACGTTTATCTTTGTAAAAACGAATGCGATTTTTATAAAGGCAAGACTTTTTATCGCACTCTAAATCAAGCCAAGACTTATCTGTCTTTTTACCGCGATAAATTTGATAAAGCTTGCGCCGTTCTTTTTCATCAAGCTTTTTATTGGCAGTTTTCTCCAGCCACATCTGCTTGGTAAAATTGTTGCCTCGTGCCGGCAAAATCACCAAATCACCCTGCTCATCTTTAATGGCAAGTAGAGATGCTTCATTATCCACCATCACATCCGGCGTTTTGACCGTAAAAATGCTTAAAACTCCGGCAAAAATGACGATAAAGCCCCATTTGCGCCATGGCATATTCCACAAACAGAGCCACAAACCACCCATAATAATCAGTGCAAATCCCCAAGTTGGCATCGAGAGAACTTGATAACCGGAATTGGGAAGAGCTGCAACATAAGCCGTAATGTCATTGATAAGCCCTATTCCCCAGCCGACAAGTTTGAGAGGAATTACATCAAGTCCCAAAGGCATTAAAACAAGTGCCAAAAGAACAAAAGGCATCACAATCAAACCAATAATCGGTCCGGCTAAAAGATTGGTCAAACTTGTGTAGAGAGCAATTTTATTAAAGTGATAAACAGCAAAAGGAGTAGTTGCTAAACTGGCAATAAAATCCGCCACCAAAATACCGATAAGGTACGCCCAAATATAGCGAAGAAATTTGACCATTTTACCACTATCGGGGTTGCCGCGCAGAAAGCGTTGTAAAGCACCGGCATATTTCTCATAAAAAGCAATCAAAGCCACCACAGCAGCAAAAGACATTTGAAAACTTGCCCCGATAAGCGCTTGCGGAGAAAAGAACAAAATGAACATTGCTGCCCAAGAGATTGTGCGCATAGAAATGGCTTTACGACCGATGAATATGCCTAAAACCACAATCAAATTCATAATAAATGCACGTTGCGCCGGCACTTGCGCGCCGGAGATAAACAGATAAAATATGCTGATGAGAATGGCCATAATTGCCGCCGGCTTTTTAGAATCATAACGCAAGGCCAAAGGCGGAATAAGTGCCATAAATAAACGCACAAAAAAGAACATCAAACCGGCAATCATAGTCATATGCAAGCCCGAGATTGAGAGAAAATGCGCCAATCCTGAATCTCGATAATCTTGTATCACTTTGCGGCTAATAACCCCCTGCTCTCCTGCCACAATCGCCGCCGCAATCGAAGCCTCGTCCGGAGGAAGAATGGCACGAATATGGTTGATGATTTTAGCCCGCAATTCATCAATATAGAAATTAAATTTTTCGGCAAAACTCGGCTTAGTTGAACAATCAATTTCATACACTGAACTCATGGCAAACCCATTGGCATCAATTTCTTCAAAATAAGCTTTACGATCAAATTGATAGCCACCGATAATCACAGGCTTTCCGGCAGGCATAAGGTTTGCCGCCATTTCCACGCACTGACCGACCTTAAAGTCACTTTTCTTCATGCGTGTGCTGACTTTAACCGTACCAAAGCTCCGATTCTCTTCAAAATTTGATGTATCTTTGAGCAAAAAGCGTTGAAAGCCACGATAATTATAATCAATGTTGGTAATCATACCGCTAATGTAGGTCAGTTCGGGAGATTTAATCTCTTTTGTTTTATTAAGATACGTTGCTTTAAGCTGAATATTAGCAAAACCAAGAGAGATAACTCCAACAATCATCAGAAAAATTAACACTTTAATATGATGTCGAAATAAAATAGCCAAAAGAATAAGACTTTCCAAAACACCTAAAGTCCACCAAATGGAAATTTCTTGCGGCAATTGAAAATAAAAAGCTATACCTAAACCAAACAACACCGGCATCCATAAAAACCACCGATTTTGCTCACCATCAAATTGTTCTTTTATATATTGAAAAATTTTATACATCATATTTGCAATCTAAAATATTTTTATGAATTAAACAACAAATTAAAAACATTTGCAAAAATTTAATACTTTTACATTTAAATTATATAATGTGAAATAAAGAGAGGAGAAATCTTATGAAAAAAATATTCTTTTTAGCATGCATTTTATCATTGTTTGCTGCATTTACGGCTCAAGCCGGTACAACTCCCTTAAACGATTATGATTGGGATAAAACTCCTGGTGATTCTTCTAAAAAATAAATAGGAATTTGCTTATGAAAAAAACATTCTTTTTTGCTTGTGTTTTATCATTAAGCGCAGCATTTAATGCTCATGCAGATTTACGTAGTACATTAGATGAATTTGGCCGTCCGATTGCTGATTCTAGTTCAGAAGTAGATATGTGTGTACAATTATGTCCAGGATATAGTTCAGCCATAACCGAATGTCCGGAAGGATTTGATTTAGTCACTTGTGAAGTATCTAGTTGTGCAAATTATAATAAATGCGAACAAAATCCTTGCAAACAAGGCTATGATCGTTCTTTCAAAGATTGTCCAATTGTGGCTCAGCCGGATAATTATCATTGTACAAAATGCAAATAACAAAAAAACCGTTAGGTTCTAAAGACTTAACGGTTTTTTATTATATAATATAAATGTCAAAATTTAGTCTTAAAGGAAAGAAAACTAGCGTTTCGCAACGGTAGTTTTCCAAACAATGTCAAAAATTTACTAAACCAAAATAAAGTAAAAAATATGGCTAAAACTAAATCTTGAATTCGACACTCACGTGTGGAATATTTTTAATATAATTATAATCTAAATCTTAATATTGCAAATACAGACTATAACTAGAAAAAATGAAATGCAAGAAAAATTATCATTACTATTCTTTATTTTTGAATAAGCTCAAAAATAATGTCACTTGCATTTTGGCTCGGAGTTTGCTCAGCCTGCCCCAAAATTTTGCGAACTTTTGCAAAACCTTCCATTTGTCGATGATACAAATCTTCATGACGCAACAATTCTAAAATATAGTTACGAATATTCCCTTTGACACAACGTTCTTGCAAAAGCTCAGGAATAATTTCACGACCGAGTAAGATGTTTGAAAGATTCACAAATTGAATATGCAAAAATCTTTTGGCCAAGAATGCCGTTAAGGGTGCAACCTTATAAGCTATAATATGCGGAATATCACAAATTGCCAATTCCAGAGCAACAGTTCCAGAAGCTGCAATTGCTGCTGAACTGGCTCTAAATGCGCCATATCTATCTTGCTGATTTTCCACCACTAAAACCGGCAAATCATAATTTTTAAGTTCATTCTTTACCATATTTGCAACAGTTTTAACCGTCGGCAAAACAAAATAAAAATCTTTATCTGAGTTATGAAGTTCTTGTGCTGCTTCCATAAACACCGGCAAAAGACGAGAGACCTCATTTTTGCGAGAACCGGGAAGAATGGTAATAATTTTTTTGTTTTCAGGAATATTAAATTTTTTACGAAAAGCCTGCCCATCTGCCGTAATAGCTTCACTTTCAATCACCGGATGTCCGACAAAACGAGCATCTAACTTATATGGTGTAAAATATTTTGGTTCATAGGGAAACAAAGTAAGCAGACAATCAATATATTTATACATTGTGCGCGCACGTTTTTTCTTCCAAGCCCAAACTTGCGGAGCAACATAATGCACTTGCGGAATACCAAGCTTGAGTTTACGCAAGGCTTTATGAATGCGTGATGAAAAACTCCAAGAATCAATTGTAACCACCACATCGGGCTGCACTTTTTGAATATCGGCAATGGTTTCTTTTATTAATCTTAAAATTTTGGGAATGCTGGGAATAACCTCAGTCAAACCCATAACAGCCAAATCTGAAATATCATAGAGAGATTTCAAACCTTCAGCTTCCATTGTATCTCCGCCGACACCATAGAATTCAACATTTTTATCTTTGCGACGCATGGCGCGCATTAAACGAGAACCAAGCAAATCACCCGAGGGTTCTCCGGCAATCAGATAAACTTTCATGAGCTATTCCTCACTCTCATTGATATAATCAGCAGGATTAATTCCGATAATGAACAATCCTTCTTTATTGGCATAATCAATCACATTTTTTTCATCAACAATCAAAGCATTTCCGGCATGAACGGCCACACCGCGAAGACCGGAATTTTTAGCATTTTGCAAGGTTTTAATACCAATGGTCGGCAAGTCGATACGCATATCTTGCTGTGGTTTTCTAAGCTTAACCAAAACGCCGCCCTCGCCTTTACGTTTATAATCTCCGCAACGGATAATAAGTTTATCTGTACCTTCAATTCCTTCAACACCCAAGACCAAACCTTGCTGCACAATAACCGATTGTCCGACATCAAGACGACCTAGTTCTAAACCGACCTCAACCCCGCGTTTTATATCGGCAAGAGCTTTTTTATCTGGTTTGTGTTTTGTTAAAATACCCGATTTAACTAAAAGCTCCGGCATCACTTCATGAACACCGCGCACAACCATGCCATCATGTTCAAACTCTTTAACCACGGCACGCAAAATACCATCATCACCCAAAGATTTCATACCGATTTTGGCAAAAAAAGCGGTGGTACGCAAGTCAGGCACCAATTCTTTAAAACTCGGACGTTTAATTGTACCAATCATTACCACATCTTGCACTTGTTCATCTTTAAGACGTTTAAAACCAGATCCAGCTTGACCTAAACGTATCCAAGCATGTGGAATACTATCATCAACCAAATCTTCATTGGCATTACCTTCAATTGCCAAAACAAAAAATTCGCGTTTTTGTTGCAAACAATATTCAATCAACATTCTTGGAATATCGCCACCACCGGCAACAATACCGAGTTTACGCTCATTCATACAAAGAAATCCTCAAGTTGTTTATAATAAAATTACAATAACCGGCAAAGCTCACTTTTTCAAGCAAAACCATGCCGGTTATCACATAAAATCTTATTAAGGACTAATCAGCCATCATAATTTTACGTCTGCCTTCCAAACCTTCGGCAATAAACTTCAATTGTTCCATAACCATTTCATTATCTTTGAATTTTTCTTTGGCTTGTTCTAGACGTTCATCAAAAGTACCTTCTTTTCCTTTGAACAAGAACATAAAAGCTCGAGAAATGGATTTTACGGTATGTTCGTCATAGCCGCTACGTTTCAAACCGACAACATTCAAACCACGCAGTTTGCCTCTGTCACCTGTTACAATACCAAACGGAATAACATCACGGTCAACACCGGACAAACCACCAACCATTGCTTTACGTCCAATACGGCAGAATTGGTGAACGGCAGAGTTACCGCCTAAAATAACACCATCACCCAAACGAACGTGCCCACCGATAACAGCATTGTTTGTCATGATAACCCCATTACCGACAACACAGTCATGAGCAATGTGAGAGTTAATCATAAACATACCATCATCACCAACTGTTGTTGTAAAGTGTTCTTTGGGAGTACCTGCATGCATAGTAACATTTTCACGAATGATATTGCGTTTACCGATAATGAGTTTGGCTTCTTCTTTAAATTCATTACCATGGTCTTGTGGACCTGCACCCAACACTGCTCCGGGGAAAACGATTGTTCCTTCGCCGATAGTTGTATCACCCATTACGGTAACACGACCAAGGAGTTGCACATTTTCACCAATTTTTGCACGAGAACTAATCCAGCACATTGGTCCAATTTTTGCGCTTTCTGCAATTTGAGCACCATCTTCAATAACAGCGGTTGGGTGAATATTTGTCATAATAAAAATCCTTTCTTTAGTTAATTTTATTATATAATATTTTTTTTATTACTAATGTAAACACACAAAAATTTACAAATTATTACGGTTATCATAGACATATACTTTCAACGGCATACCATAAGATTTTGCATCATAGATTTGCGTGGGGTTAAGACCTTTTAATTCAAAAGCAGAAGAAATAATCCTAGCATTTTCCTTAATCTCTTGTTGCACTTTCAAAGACAAATCCTCAGCTGCCTGAGTATCTAAGAAGCACAAAAGCAAATCATATTGACTTAAATCTGCTTTTAAAAAATCACCACGAATTACTTTGAGATTAGATAAATGGCGAGCTCTGAATTTTAAAATCTGGCAAACAAAAAAATCCCAATCGTAACCAATAAATTGATGCTGAGGAAATTTTCTCGCCAAGGGGATGAGCAATCCACCGGTTCCGCTTCCCAAATCTACAACTTTCAAAGGAGTATTAGAATTTTGCAATATTTTTTCTGCCTCATTAAGAGCTATTTTTTTCATATTTCCAAACGAAGGAAATGCCGGAGGATATTTACAATTTTTAGAAATAAAAAGTGCATACAAAAAGTATAACTCAAAACCAATACAAGCAACAACCAAAACACATCCAAACAACAATAAAAAAATATCCATATTTTCCTCTCTTAAAAAATATGGATATTTTATATAAATATGCTTTATAAAAGCTTAAAATTCAAATCGAGCATTCAAGCTCAAATCAATCGGCATTTGAACATTTCCGCCCATAATTGTACCAATTCCGAAATAAAGTTCTTGGCCTTTTTCGGTATTAAGATTAAAACCGGCACCTAAGCGGACAAAATCCTCTGAGCGATCTTCCTCAATAGAATATCCGGCAACGCTAACTCTATGTCCATTATCAATTTCCGAATAGAAATCGGTTCTGACAAAAACATCTAAAGGCATATCGTAAAAATCATCAATTCTCTTACCCAAAATAACACCGGCACGAGCGAGCCAACTTCCTTGGTTTGCTGCATCAATCAATGTATTATAAGAAGTACGATAAGAAACATTGTCAAAATCAAGATAACTGATTTGGGCTTGAGGTTCGATGTAGTATCCGTTTGATATTTCAAAACGTTTTCCACCTTCTAAAGAAATGGTATAACCATCGACATCAAAATCACTATCAACTTGAGCACCATGCGGCAAATAGCTGGAAATTTTTTGTTTATGATGATAATACGCTGCGGCCAAATCTGCATAAAAACCATTTTGAGCAATCATCGTTGTATAAGCACCAAAGCTATAGGTGTCGGCACTTCCGTTACCCGAACGATCAAAACTTTGGTCGGTATCAGAATATCCACCATAAATGCCCACAAGCCAACGATTAAAAACATTTTGTGGCAAAGCAAAATCATATCCCATTTGCACACCATTCATATCGACATCAGATTCTGAAGCATCGTCAAAATCTAAATCAAGTTCACGATGGATTCCTCTTACCCAGAGGCCTCCATTTTTGTTGGTATGAATTTCACCCAAACGATTATTGAGATTCTCCAAATGAGCATACATTACAGAATGAATGGCTGAATATGTATTTTTGGCCAAAACTGCCGTATCACTGAGTTGCAATGTTTTAACCAAATACCAATCATTTCCTTGTTGTTGCAAATCATAACGGAAAGCCCCCACATCAGCAGCACCACCAATAAGATAAAAATTCTCTCCGGCAATACCATGAACCAATTCCATATCTTCTTTGAAAACCGGTTCGGCACTATAATCGCTCAGAGCCAAACCAATTTGTCCTGAACCGCTGCTCACGGTAATAGTATCATGTTTATCTTGCGCCACATCAGTATTCATATATACAGTTCCATTGCCTTGCAAGGTCGACGCATCAATCGTCTTAAAACTACCATTATACACAGAGTGGATTTCTCCACCGTTTAAATCCAACTCATCAAATGAGGCATTTCCGTGTAAATATAAACTACTTCCGGAATTAACTTCCGTAACACCTCCAACTTGAGCATTTCCTTCAAAAACAGTTTCACCACCATTCAAGGTCAAACCATTAACAACACCACCATCAAAAACATCTAACAAACCACTGTTTATGGTTGTATTATTTATTATTCCTTTGTCTTCAACAAACACATATCCATCATTAATAACGGCATCTGTTGAATTTCCACCACTCAAAATTTCCAAACTTCCGCCATTAATTTTGGCTTTTTCAATTGAAGATTGATCACCGACATAAACTTTGGCAGATGAATTTACCTCAACATTTTTTGCTAAAGCGCCATTAGTAATATTCATTTGAGAAGAAGAATTAAGAATGGTATCTAATGCTGAGCTACCGCTTCCAGTAATGGTAAGAGTGCCTCGTCTACCCACTGTTGTTGTATCAGCTAAACCACCATTACGCACTGTCATTTGCCCATAGGTACCAACGGTGGTGTTTGTTACACTCCCCTCTACAGTTAAAGGATCCCTATTTCGAACATTATAATCAGACAAAGAATCTCCGGTTGGTACATCTAAAGCCAATGCAGTTCCAGACATCAAAACACAAGATAAACACAACAGCTTTTGCATCAATAAACTCCTAAATAATTTAAGCACATGAATATAATGTGATACTAATAAACAAAATTACAAGTCTTTATAATAAAAAAATATATTCTTTTATTTGTTTGACAAAATTAGCCAAATATAGTATTTTTTTATAGGAGACAGATATGAGCACAAAATATAGCAAAGAAGATATCACAGACATTACCAAACCTTTTATACAAGATTGTCTTGATGCTGATTTTATCCAAGACAAAATGTATGAAAGAACTAATTTCTCACATCCGGAAAAAATAAATCTTTTTACACGCAAAGAAAATTCCGATCATGGAATAATAGATAAACAAGCTTTAATAAAATTTGGGGAACAAATTTTAAATAATAATCTCTATGCCTCAATCAATGCCTATAATATGATTCTCCCCTCTGTCAATGCGGCAGGATGTTTTCACGCTGTTGCGTTAATGACAGATTGCAAAGCTAAAACAATTTGGTATCAAGATTCATATGGCACGGAAATCCGTCAAGAAATAAAAGATTTTCTAAAACAAATATTGCCTAATTATAAAATCACCAGTTTCACACAAATCCAACAAGACAAAAAAAGAAATGATCAATCTTGTTACTTATTGGCAGAATATAACCTCTTGGACATGTGGTTTAGAAAATCTAATCAAATTGACAAAATTAAATCCTATACAAGTGATGAAGCGCGCCAAGCTGTTTGGAATATAGTCCAACAGATTGAAATTTCACCTAAAAAAGAAGCGAAAATTTTAAAAAGAAATAAAACTCCTCAAAATGAAGTTTTATCAAAAAAATATTTACTTGAATGTCAAAAAAATACCTATAAAGATTTCAAATATAATTTAACTCAAGAAAAGAATTATAAAGAAATAATCAAACAAGCCGCGCACACCGCCACATCAAAACATCTGTTATATAAGCAAGGACTGATTGATTTAAACCTAATCTCAAAGTAAACTATTTTTTCTGACGAAAAGAAAAATATTTATGCAAAATATATGTCAAAATGGTAGAGATAACAAGATAAGCCGCCTGCCCCACTAAAGGATAAAGACCTAAAACACGTACAAATAAATTAAGCGCAAAGGCATTAAAAAAATACATGCCGATATAAACCGTCCAAGCCTTAAAATATTCAGCTTTAATGTTGCCATTGCTCTGAAAAACATAATAACGCATGGTTATAAATGATACGTTGACGGTAATAAAATACTGCAAAATCAATGCCGGATTATATGGAATTTTGGCAAGTTCAAACAAGGCAGCAAAAACACCATAAGCAAAAACAGTATTGAATCCACCCACCAAAAGAAAACGGATTTTCTGGTTAATTTTGAACCAAATACGCTCAATTTTTTTATAAAGCTCGATTATCATTGAATTTCATCAGCAACTTTTTTATCAAGAAGTGTTTCAAGCTCTTTGGTACGCCATGGAGAAAGCACATTTTCATCAAACACATTTTCCATGTGTTCTCTGTCCACCTCAGGCATAGCCGGATGAATACCAACTTCCACAGCCTTATATTTCTCAGGAATTTTGATACCCTTGAAACGATTTTTAGCAAGTTTGCAAGTATATAATATACTGTAAAAATATGTATCTGTCGGATAATTGTTCCAAATCACCATTGAGCGCAAAATCAAATATTTAATCAACCCACCATCATGAAGATAGCTTTTATCGTCATTAAATTTGAGTGTATTGAAGATATTTTCATTCATCACACGGATTCTTGGAATTTTATATTCTTCGGCAAGTTTTTTCACCACCTTAAAAATCACCGGAATATGGTGAATATGACGATGGCTGTCAATGTGAGAAAGCTTAATCCCAAGTTTAATGGCTTTTTCAATCTGCGCTCTGGCCTCAAGTTCTACTTGTCGAGCCAATTCTTTGGGATGAAATATGGAGAGCAAAAATAAATTTACAAATCCATTCTTGAACTCACCATTAGCATCTGCAAGTAGCGGAATATTTTGCGGAACAGAGAGTGCATATTGGTTGGTCAAATTGAGATGCAGTCCAACATTCAAATTCGGCATATCTTTTTTTAAATCAAGAGCTTCTTGAACAAAGTTCAAGTTTATCATGATACTTGTAGAATTCAATATTCCTTCATGATAAGCTTTGGCAATGGCTTGATTTACCCCAGGGGTCATGCCAAAATCATCAGCATTAAATATCTTTTTTAGCTCCATTTCGAACCACCTTCTTCACTTCATCTTGTGTTTCATAATCAGCCATATAGAGTGGACGTTTTTTCACTTCCATATGAATTTTTCCGATATATTCACCGATAATTCCCAAAACAATGAGTTGAACAGCACCAAGGAAAATCATGGTTACCATGATTGTGGCGTAACCAGGGGTCGGTTTGTGTAAAATAAAATGTTCACCAATAACATATAAACCGAGTAAACCGGCTACAAATGCAGTAATAACCCCTAAATAGGTTGAAAAACGTAACGGTTTTACAGAAAACTGGATAATTGAGTTTATAGCCAATTGCAAACTTTTACGGAAATTATATTTAGATTCGCCAGCGTGCCTTTGCGGAGCCACAAAATCTAAAACTTTTACCTTATCATTAGGCATAATCCAACTGAGCAATCCACGGAATAAACGGTCTTGCTCATTAAAGTTTTTCAAAAAGTCTATATATTTGCGGTCAATTAAACGAAAATCCGGTGTTTTTTCGGGAATTTTTGTGTCTGAGAGCAAATTCAAAATCTTATAAAATGTTTTAGCGCAGAATTTATAAAAAGCAGAAGTATCCACATTATCCACACGGCGTGTTAAAACAATTTCATAGCCTTCTTGCCAAGCTTCAACCATTTGTTTGATATAAAGAGGCGGATGTTGCAAATCGGCATCCATAAAAATAACCGCCTCGCCCTTGGCATAGTCCATACCGGCCGTCATGGCAATTTCATGACCAAAATTGCGTTTAAGATGCACGATTTTTACATTTTTATCTTTCTTTTGCAAAGATTGACATTTCTCATGAGTTTTGTCAGAACTGCCATCATCAACATAAATGATTTCATAAGTTTTGACATTTGTATCTTTCAAAACTTTTTTGAGTTCTTTATACAAAGCCTCAACATTATCTTCTTCATTATAAGCGGAAACAACAATACTGATAGAATCTTTAGTCATGGTTCACCTCTGTCATAGGCTCCAAGAAGCCATAATAAATTATCTTTGTTTTTAGCTTACCAATTCGATTTTTAAATTCAAGCTTATATTCACTCGGTTCACTCATATTCGGGTTACTTTGCTTCAAGTTCATATAAGAAGATTTGCTTGGAAAAACAACCAGCGCACCACTGGAAAGAATATCATTTTTATCAAACCAAGGTGTAAGTTCCGGACGCATAGCTGGTACGGGTTTAGGTTGTGCATCGGCAAAAATAGATAAATTTGCCACATACCAAATTTCTCCGCCGACATATTTCAAAGGTTTATCGGTATGAAGTTTCCATGCATAAGACATATCTTGAGCAAATTTTTGATAAGGGAAATTTATTTTTTCGCTCTTATTAAAAATAATAACCGATAATGCTGCTACGGCAAACAAGCTCATAGCCACATAAACAGATTTTACGGTTTTACGGAAATTAACTTCGGAAAGTTTATACGGGAAATAAGCAAAAAGGACGATACCAAGCATATACATGGTCGGAAATCCCCACATACTTTTGAGTTTGCTTCCGCTGACAAGAGCCACGGCAGCAAACAAGAACACCGGCAAGATTCCCATATAGAAAAGAAATTGTTTTTTATCTTTAGGCAAAGAATTTTCTTCTTTTTCATCACGACGATAGCTTAAATAAAAGAGCAACACCGTCATTAGAGCAAACAAAATTTGAGAACCTAAAAACTTAACAGGATAGAAGAAATGCGCCCAAATTTTGGCACCAAGAGTTTGTGCACTATTTCCGGTTCTCCCCATGAGATATTCAAAAGAATAAAAATCATGTTGATAGAGCCACCAAACATGAGGGGCAATCACGGCAAGAAAAACGATAAATGTGATATAAGGACCAACTTTTTTGAACTGAGCCCTACCCTGAACTGTAAAGAACAGATAAAGAGCCATACACAAAAGTTCAATTCCACCCACATATTTGTTAAACATATTCAAGCCGGCAAACAAACCTGTAAAAATCCAAGCACTTAAGGTATTTTTACTCAAAGACATATAGAAATAATAAGCAGTGAGCGGCCACAAAGCTAAAGAAACGACATTGACGTTATATTCTTGTGCACTAAAGCCATAATAAATAACGCCTTCCAAAAGCATAACAGCCAAAACGGCTTTACCTTCGGATAAAAAGCACTTAGCCAATTTATAAATAAAGACAAAACCGATGAGAACCAAAATTTGATTCAGGAGATAAATTCCCATCTGTCCAAAGAGTTGATAAAACCACTCAGCCGGAAAACCGGACAACGGCGGATGTTTATTTGTTCCCCAATCACAATATCTTCCCCAAGTAATGGCTTCCACACTATCCAAAGGCAAGCTTTGTCGCACTAAAGGAACAATAAACCATACAAGGAAATGTATCAAAAGGAACAAGCATAAATTTTTATTATATAAGTTTCTCATCGGTTGTATCTTTCATATTAGTAAACACAATAATTTATTAGTAATATTAAGGTAAAATGATGTCAAACCCAATTCGTTACATTTGCATAACAATTATTTCCAACCATTGAAGAACTGATAGACATTAACAGTTGCTTTAGCGACAGTAGCTTTGAAGGCATTTAAGCCGTTTTCTTTCCAAATTTTCATCAAGATATCTGTGGCTTGTTTGCGTGTATAAATATCTTTGTGTTGGCACATATAGTCATGGAAACAAGCTGCTTTAATTCCTTGCCGTAAATCTTTATTGGAAAAGAGCAAGGTAAACGGTGCCGGAACAGACACTCCATCAAAGACAAAATCTTTGGGTACTGTAATATTTTCACAGGTCTGTTCTCTTAAGGTAATATAATTAATCCCGGTTACGGCAAAATCATAAACCTTATGACGAGTATATTTTCTTTTTATGCATTCCATGTTATTTTCTCCAATTCTTCTTGAGATGTTGCATTTTCAATTTGAGTTTTAAGTGTTGTTGCTTTCTGGTGACATTGATTAGACCATTCAGCCAGCGCCACACTTAACCCCATGAGTTCTTGAGCAGATAGCACAATTGTAGAGTTATCTTTACATGTCCAAGTAATACTCGGCACATCTTCAACCATAGATGCTGTTTGCATAGATTGAGCTGCACCTTGAATACGAACACATGAGACAATATCGCTATCAAAGATTTTACCCATATAAAAAAAGCCGCCTTGTTCGGCAGCATCACGGGCGGCATTAATCTCAGCACGTTTAATAATTTTAAGTTCTTCCAAACTTGGTTTAGGTAACTCAACAAGCTGATACTGTCTTATTATGTTTTCATCGTCTATGATAGGTTCAACTTCTACAATAGTTGTTCCTTCATTTTGTTTAATAAACTCAACAGCTTCATCATATTTTTCTATTCCGAATACATCGTTAAGTTTTATTTTTTCGTCTATAATTTCTTCCATATTAAGCTCCTTGTCCTATTGCCATGTAACTAACAAATCTATTAGTATCTTTGAAAATTTCATAATTAAATCCTGTTGTAGTATAACTTCCAATTATACAATGACGTTCAGCATAATCAGTAGGATTTGCTAGACCTAAACTATCTGTTGCCGTTATAACATAATCTGTATTGGCAAATGGTTTAGGAAATGTTATTGTTCCCTCACCTACATTTGCCGGACTAGTTCCCCAACAAATCAATTTTTTAGACTTAAATTTCATGTAGTTATTCCCTTGCTCCACAACATAATCAATATTGCTATCAATACCATGTAAACTTTTGTATTCGTTTCTATCAACAGCTTGGAACACACTATTTGGTTTTAATGAAGTTATGCGACCATTTTCCACTTTTAAAATTCCACAATCAACGACATGGAAAGAAGGAGATTTTGTCCAACTTGTAGAACCAGATAAACTTTTCCAAATAATATTAGTCTTTGGGTTATACCAACAACCAGATTTAATAAATGGAGGTTCAGTTTCACTTATAATATAGTTTTTTTGTAATGTTATTGCTAAATCACCATTTTGAAGCATATGAAAATAATAAAATTCATCATAAGTTATAGGTTCATGAGTTTTAACACCAGTTGTGTTTACAACAATATTATTTAAGCTACCATCTGAATTTCTATAATTTGGCAATAAAGCACTTACATTATTTCTAAAAAAAACATTACCAATATACCCAAAACCATTAAATACTTGGTCGATATACTGTTCTGATACAGTTGATGATGCGTAAATAATAGCAAGAGGAAGCGACCTACTGCCTAACCATTGAGAGCCATTATATCTTTGTATAATATTGTTGGCAGTATCATACCACAAATCTCCATTGCTGGGATTATCAGGAGCCGTATCACCAGAAAAACATCTATGCAAAAGTGCAAAATCTATTCCACCTTCATATGTTATTAAACCTAATCCTCTCCATACATTGACAGTTCGGCTAAAATCACTTTGTGTTGATATCACATTGAATTTTCCTGCACCATTCGGCACATAAACTTTGCTACCTGCTTTCAACGTAAGCGTACCATTAGATAACTCTAGCTTTATGTCTTGAGGTATATTAGTTATGCTGTTTGTCTGAATAGAATTGATATTTGCTTGATTAGCAAAATGTTCTGCATCTTGAGCATATTTTTTTGCAGAATATTCTTTTCCATCAACAAGACCTGTCGTTTTATTAGCCCAATCTTTCGCAAGTGCCTCATATTCGCGAGTTTGAGAAAGGCTATTTGCCGCTTGTTGAGCTCTTTCAGCTGCATTTTTCTCGCTTTCTGCTGCTAAATTTTGAGATTGTAAAGCTCCTTCGCGATATTGTCTGGTAATATTTTCCAATTCGTCCACAGCAACAACAGAATTTTGCAGAGCACTTTCTTGTTCATTCCAAACCAGCGCTTTACCTGTAGAAGGAAGCGGTAAAGTCATGTTCATACCATCTTGAATATAAGGAGGACAAATCATAGAACGGCTGATTTTTTCATCTAACTGTTCCAATGTTGCCACTTGATAATCCAATTCATGATTAATAACTTTTGCTCTAAAAGCGCCACCTTCTTGAAAATCAGAAGTTCTTTTAATTTCTAAATTACGAATTATGGTAATTCTAGTACCAGTTATTGGAGGCTGATTAAAAATTACCTTTCCACCAATATTATCATCAATCGAAACATTATAACCAGAATCGGTTAATGTCTCATCTAAATAAACATCTATATCTCCGGCTTCAAAAATTTGAAAATGAAAGTTAAATTCTTTCACTTCGCCATCCGCGATATAATGCACAACAGTTTTTTGTTTTGCATCTAACACCATATAAAATCTCCAAAAAAAAATCTCATCTTTTGAGATGAGATTATTAAAACAAAAAAAGAGCCTTTTAATTAAAAAGCCCTTTTAGATACACTTCTAGCAAGTGATATATAATATCTAACCGAAAAAAAATCATTTGTCAAGGAATAAATTCCTAATAAATAAAAAAAATTATCAACAAGAAAAATAATGATTGACAAATGCAAGAATAAAGATTATTAAAGACGTGAATTTGATGGCGGGATAGCTCAGTCGGTAGAGCAGAGGAATCATAATCCTTGTGTCGTGGGTTCGAATCCCTCTCTCGCTACCATTCAAAAAAGACAGCAAAAGCTGTCTTTTTTCATTTTAAAAGTCACGTAGGGATTTGAACCCACGAGACGTGGGTTTGAACCGCTGAAAGAAGGCAGACGCAAGTATGCCGGTTTTGCT
>CALXVY010000020.1 GCA_944392255.1 uncultured Alphaproteobacteria bacterium
GAAGGCGGGTCAAGAGCCATAGCTGAAGAGTTACAAACAGAGCCAATCAAAGCAATCAGCACTGAAGATAAACAAAGTACAGAATGTTTCATAACACGCCTCCATGAAATAATAAGAATTAAAGCCTATACTATCCATGATAATCCATTTTTTTTTTTTGCAACCAAAAATTAAAGAAGGCGATAAATTTGTAAATCTAAAGGGTTGTTCTTTTAATGAAATTTAGGAGATTTGCTATTTATTCTATTTTCTAAATCAGAAATTTTTAATTTTAATGCAGAATTATTTTTTGCAAATTCTTTAGCAATTTTTAGCTGTTTAAGTGCTGTTTTATCTTCTCCGATTGCCGCACTATATTCCGCGGCGGCGTAAGTAGAATAAGCTTTATCATCAACTTGTCCATAAGCTTGGGACAAAAGCATCCACCCTAGAGCAGAAGGCTGTTTAATATTTGCTTTATTCAAAATATGAATAATTTGTCTTATTTCAGCAGGAGAAGATTGGGTTTCTAAAGTTGCTTGAGCTAATGAAATTTGCAAGGCAGCAGAAGAAGGAAGTAAATTTAACGCTTTTTGATATTCTGTTTTTGCCAGATTAACTTTGCCGGTTTCCATCAACATCTGAGCTTTAATCTCATAGAAAAACGGATTATTAGGCTCTTTAGCAATTAAGTTATTGATGGTATGTAGGGCTTTGGGCATATTCAACAGTTTAAAGAAAGCAATTGCATGAGCATATTGAGCAGTGATAGAAGTATCTTGGAGAGGATATTTTCTAAAAGTTTCTTTGGGTTCAGACAAAAAAGAAAAAAGCTTAGCTTTGATACGAGAAAATTCTTCTTTATAAGACGTTGATTGAGAAAAAGGAGATTCTTTAACGGCTTTTTCCAAAAATTTAAGACGTTCTTGATTCATAGGGTGGGTGCGAAAATAAGGAGATTCCTCAATTCCGCTCATTTCATTAATACGATTAATTTTTTTCATAAAACGATATAAGCCAATCGGGGATTGTTGCGTTTTTTGAAGAAAATTTACTGCACTTTCGTCAGCGCTTCTTTCTTGTTCTGTTCGGTAACGAAAATAATTTGTCATCATCGAGGATTGACTTCCCAAAGCCACGGCCATAGCCACATTACCATCACCACTTGCCGCAGCCGCACCTCCGGCCAAAATCATGGATGCTAAAGTAACTTTTTGCATTTCTTGAGCTTTTATCTTTTGCGTAATGATATGCCCGCCGGTGATGTGTCCGGTTTCATGGGCAATAACGCCGCTCAATTCTTCTGCATCATCTGCCGCAATAATTGTACCGGTATTGATAAATAAATAATTTCCATCACTGACAAAAGCATTTAAGGTTTCGTCATTAACAATAAATATCTTATTGCGGTTATAAGGCAAGTTAGCCGCTTTAAAAATAGGCATTGTAATTTTTTGCAGAAAAAGCTCTGTTTCTTCGTCAGAAATCAGGCTGAGAGCCCATACATTTCCGCTCATAAAAGCCCAAACGACCCATGACAGAAAAAATCTGCACATGAGTCGTTTTATGAAAAGCATCAGAGACATATGGTTTAACTTTTAATCAGTTTCTTCCACCAAGCAGTTTTTTTCTGAGGGGCATTTTCGTTTTTATCATTTTCTTTACTGGAAGAGGTATCTGTATGGCTATCATATAAGATAACCGGTTCTTCCTTTGGAGCCTCAACACTGCCTTTGTCGGTATTATCCATATTATTGCGGCGACGGTCACGTCCGCGACGACCACGTCTATCACGACGACGGTTACGTCTGTCTCTTCGATTTTGATTGTTTTCTTGAAACTCATTATCTTCGGTTTCTTCAACCTCATTTTCCATAAGAGCTTCATTTTCAGAGCCAAGGTCATCATCGGCATTTTCAATTGTTGCTTTAGAAACGGCAATATCTTCTTTGACCACGCCTTTAACTCTTTCAATTCGATAATCAGCAATATTTTGAACAGAAGAATCTGCGCAAATAATGATGCTCATTTTATATTTTTGTTCCAAATTGAGCAAAGCTTGTCTTTTGTGATTCAGAAGATGAATAGCAACATCAGAGGGAACATATACATTGATTTGAGAAGCACGATTTCTGATACCTTCTTCTTCAATACCGCGCAAAACAAAAACAACGCTAGATTCAATAGTTCTAATCATGCCTTGTCCATGGCAATATGGACAAACCTGATAATTGCTCTCCATAAAAGAGGAGTGCATTCTTTGGCGAGAGATTTCCAGCAAACCGAAACAGCTCATCTTAGCAATTTGGATTCGTGAACGATCTTTTTTCAAAGCTTCTTTCATTCTTTTTTCAACGGCATGATTATTGGCCGGATCTTCCATATCAATAAAATCGACCACAACCAAACCGGCCAAATTGCGCAAGCGCAATTGACGAGCAATTTCATCGCAAGCTTCTAAATTGGTCTTAAGAGCGGTTTCTTCCAAGTCTTTTTCTTTAGTTGCACGACCGGAGTTTACATCAATTGAGACCAACGCCTCGGTAGGATTAATGACCAAATATCCGCCGGATTCAAGTTGGGCATTAGCCTCATGCAGCTTATCAAGCTGTCCTTCAACTTGAAAACGTTGGAATAAGGGCATATCATTGTTACGATAATTTTTAATCTTTTTAACATTGCTTGGAGAAAGAATACGGCAAAAATCGCGAGCCGTTTTATAACCTTCTTCACCGGCAACAATAACTTCAGAAATATCTTTGGTGTAAATATCACGCAAAGCTCTTTTAATCAGATTTCCTTCTTCATGAATCATAACCGGAGCTTTAGCTTTAAGAGCAGATAAACGAATGAGATTCCAACTGCGAATAAGATAATTATAGTCACGAACAATATCAGCTCTGGTTTTTTCTTCTCCGGCAGTTCTTACAATCAAAGACATATCGGTTGAAAGCGGAAGTTCTTTAACAATAGCTTTGAGACGTTTTCTGTCAGCAACGTTTGTAATTTTTCGAGAAACACCGCCGCTTTTGATTCGATTAGGCATCAAAACGCAATAGCGACCGGCGAGTGAAAGGTAAGTTGTCAAAGCAGCGCCTTTATTTCCTCTTTCTTCTTTAACTACTTGAATGAGAAGAATTTGTCCTTCTTTGATAACATCTTGAATTTTGCTGGAATGGTAAAGTTTGCGAGCGCGGAGAAGCTTTCTTTGCAACTCAAAATCCATTTCCAACTCATCGTCATCATCATCATCGGCATCGTCGTCATCATCGTCATCATCATTAAGATTATCATTAACAGAAGCTACGAGATGAGGGGTATTTTCGGTAACCGATTTAGCTGTTTCGCTTTCTTCAACCTCATCAGAAATTTGTTCATCACTGGCCAATCCGGTATCTTCAGCCAAGACCTTGAGTTCTTCTTTCTTTTCTTCTTTTTTCTTACGGATTCTCTTTTTGGCAACGCGTTTTTTTAACGGATGTTTTTTGCCGCCTTCTTCTGCTTCTGCGGCAATTTCCTCATCAGTGATTTTATCATTAACCACTTCAACGACGGCTTGTGCCTGTTCAGGCGTCAACTCAGGAGTGGTTTCAGATACTTGCGGCTGTTCATGAGATTCTTTTATCTCAATTTCAGATTCGCCACTTGTTTGAGCGTCTTTGGATTCGCTGTCAACAGATGCTTCATCGCGCGCTTGTTCTTCAACTTGTTCTACATTATTTTCATTGAGATTTTGCTCTTCGGCAAGACGTTGTTCTTCTAAAGCTTTTGCCTCTGCTTCAGCTTTAGCTTTTTCAGCCATTTTTTGAGCATAAGCAGCGGCTTTTTCAGCACGGATACGTTCTCTTTCCGCTTCACGTTCTTTCAAAGCTTGCTTTTTAGCTTCAATAATATCGTTAACTTCATTATCAATAGCATCAATTTGTTCTTGGGGAAGATTATAATAGTCGGGATGAATTTCTCCAAAAGCCAAAAAACCATGTTTATTTCCGCCATAATCTACAAAACAAGCTTGCAGAGAAGGTTCCACACGCATAACTTTTGCCAGATAAATATTTCCTTTGATTTGTTTTCTGCGGCAAGTTTCAAATTCAACATCTTCTAATTTATTGCCATCAACGACAACAACTCTAGTTTCTTCTTCTTGAGTGCTGTCAATCAACATTCTTTTAGTCATATATAATAACTCCGTCTGTTTTGCATTAATCCGAATGCAAAATAAAATTTACCCTTAGCCGGAGAAAATATCCATAATTTAGTATATTTTTGCGAATAAAAAGAAGTTTAAACTTCTCCCTTATCAAAAAAACTCGCATACGGCAAAGCCGTTAATATAAAAAATATTTCATCTGCAAGGCCTAGACTCTCAAACTTTTTCCCATAAAGCCCAGCAGGACGGAAACCTTCCGGCAAAAAAAACTTTTCTTCATTGTCGGTTTTGGCAAAATTTTTTAATATGCCCAACATTATTATTTCTTATTTACTTAAAGGGCAAACCAATATATAAACCACCCGACAACAATAAAATATACGAAATGTTTTAAAACACAACACCTATTATTATTTTTTATTCCGATTTTTTTTAAGAGATTGGTAATAAGTTTCTGTATATAATAAATGATGTGAAGAATGAAGAAAATTGAGAGCTCTGAATGTTATATAATATAAAAAAATATTTCGGATGCTGCGGCCGCAATCTTGTGTTGACGGTCTTTTTCGTCGTATGCGGAATATTTTTTTGTATGAATTCGGCCTATGCCGGAATTAATTCGTTGAGGGTCGGGCAAGGTGTTGGAAGTGTGCGCTTGGTTTTTGATTCCGACCAGAGTTTTGATTATAAGGTTTTTTTATTGAGCGAGCCAAGACGTCTAATTGTTGATACGCAAAATATTAAAGTAAATCCAAAAATAGTCAGAGAATTAGATACAAATGCCTTTTTGAAAAATCCGCGCTTAGGTACGGTTGGGGTTGATGATGTCCGCATTGCTTTTGATTTAAGCAAGCCTGTTGTTGTTAAAAAAGCATTTCTTCTAGCCCCGCAAAGCAGTTTTGGTTGGCGTTTTGTGGTTGATTTGGAGCTCGTATCAGAAAGAGAATTTGCTTCCAGATTGGGAAGTTCTCATGCCATAACCAATGAAAATTACAAAGAAAGCAAAATGGCTCAAAAGGCCTCGTCAAATCGTCAATATATCAAAGAAAACAGTAAGCAAAAAAAGATTATTGTTTTAGATCCAGGGCATGGCGGACATGATCCCGGAGCTATTGGGTATTCTGGCGTTTATGAAAAAAATATCACTCTGGCATTTGGTCGTGAGTTAAAGGCTTTACTGGATAAAACCGGAAAGTATAAAGTCTATTTAACCCGTAGTAACGATAAATTTATTCCTCTGCGTGACCGTGTTAAAATTGCGCGTAAATATAAAGCGGATTTATTTATGTCATTGCATGCAGATAGTGCTAAAAACCGCAGTGCAACGGGGCTTTCCGTATACACTTTGTCAGAAACGGCTTCCGATAAAGAAGCTGCCGCTTTGGCTGAACGTGAAAATAAGGCAGATGTTATCGCCGGCTTGAATTTGGTTGAACATTCAAAAGAAGTCTCTGACATTCTGATTAATCTGGCTCAAAGAGAAACAATGAACAGGTCATCAGAATTTGCCGGATTTATGGTCGAGGAAATGAAGAAGAAAGTAAAATTGGTAAATAATACGCACCGTTTTGCCGGCTTTGCCGTGTTGAAAGGTCCCGATGTTCCGGCTGTCTTGCTTGAAATGGGCTATTTATCCAATCGACAAGAAGAAAAACAACTTCAACAAAAAGCTTATCGAAAAAAACTGGGAGAAGCTACGGTTAAGGCTATCGACCGCTATTTTGACAATATGCAGCATGCTTCCGTTTTCTAAAAAATATATGTAATTTCTGCATAAATAAAAAATTGCTTTGGCTTTTTAAATTAAATGTTCTATAACCATAAACTGTACGTATATTAATAAGTTATCATGATAAACCGAGGTAAAATGTTAAAAACATTATCTTCATTGATAAGCACATGCTTTTTCTTTGCCGTAATTGCATTTGTATTAGTAATAAGTTCGTTGTGGGAATATTCAGAGCAATTACCTGACTATCATCAATTGGCAAAATATGAGCCGGCAGTTACAACACGTTTGTATGCCGGAGACGGGCAGTTGCTGAAAGAATATGCCAGTGAAAAACGTTTGTTCGTTCCGGTTAATAAAATTCCCAAACGCGTTAAGCAGGCTTTTATCTCAGCAGAAGATAAGAATTTTTATCATCACTCCGGAGTAGATTTTTTCGGCATAGCCAGAGCTATGATTGGAAATATAAAAAATATAGGCACAGGACGTCGTCCAGCCGGAGCTTCAACCATCACGCAACAAGTGGCCAAAAACTTTTTGCTTTCTTCCGAACTTTCCTATACCCGCAAAATCAAAGAAGCTATTTTGGCTATGCGCATGGAACAGGCTTTTACCAAAGACCATATTTTAGAATTATATTTGAACGAAATTTATTTAGGTAATCGCTCATATGGTGTGGCCGCTGCCGCGCTGAATTATTTTGGAAAGCCGCTTGATAAGTTAGAAATTGAAGAAGCGGCATATTTGGCGGCATTGCCCAAAGGTCCAAATAATTATAATCCCAAAACAAAATATGATGCCGCAGTTGCTCGTCGCAATTGGGTAATTGAACGTATGTTTGAAGAAGGATATATCACTGAAGAAGAAGCAGAAATAGCTAAAAGTAAGCCATTGGAAACCATCGACAGAAATAACGAATTTATACAAGATGCAGAATATTTCAGTGAAGAAGTTCGCCGAGAGATTAGTGAAAAATTTGGTTCGGAAGCCTTATATGAAGGCGGCTTGATTGTAAGAACAACGGTTGACCCTCGTTTGCAAAAAATTGCGACAAAAGTTTTTCGTCAAGAAATAGAAGCCTATGATATCAGACATGGTTATCGTGGTGCTTTAACCAATATTCCCCTTGATGATAAATATAAAGAGGCTTTAGCTGAAATTAAAATTCCCGGAGGGGCTAAAAAAACTTGGGAAAAAGCAATTGTACTTACGGTAGAAAAAGATAAAGCAGAGATAGAAACAGCAAAGGGCGAAAAGGGTATTGTTCCGCTGACTTTAGCAAAATGGGCTCGTAAAACTTTGAAAAATCAAGGAATTACAGATGAACCCAATAGTATGGCTAAAGTTTTGAAGCAAGGTGATGTGATTTTGGTGGAAAAAGTTTCTGAAAAAAACGCTAAAGCCAAAAATTTGTCCGAGAACAGTTATTATTTGCGCCAAGTTCCCAATGTTGAAGGAGCTCTGCTTGCCTTAGATCCACATACCGGAAAAGTTTTGGCCGCAGTTGGCGGTTATGATTTCAAAAAATCTCAGTATAACCGTGCCACCCAAGCTTTGCGACAAACTGGTTCTGCATTCAAGCCGGTGGTTTATTTAGCAGCTTTGGATAATGGCTATTCTCCGAACGATTTGATTTTGGATGCACCGTTTGTTTTAGATCAAGGTCCGGGTTTGCCAAAATGGAAACCTGAAAACTATTCTAAAAAGTTTTATGGTTTAATGACCTTGCGACAAGGTGTTGAAAAATCTAAGAATTTAATGACGGTACGTCTGGCTCAAGATTTAGGTATGGATAAAGTGGCTGAATATGCTAAAAAACTTGGCGTAAATGACCACTTGCCACATTTATTGTCTATGTCTTTAGGAGCGGGGGAAACCCATGTGATTGATATGGCTCGAGCCTATGGTATCATGGTAAATGGCGGAAAAGATATTAAACCCTATTTTGTTGAGCAAATTCAAGATCGTTATGGTCGAAATATCCTAAAGCAAGATAAAAGAAAGTGTGAAACTTGCAATGTGGATGCTTGGGGTGACGGCCAAGAAATTCCGCAATTGCCGGATGAAAGAGAGCAGATTGTAGATCCTTTGAGTGCATATCAGATAACTTCAATTTTGGAAGGTGTTGCCGTAAGAGGAACAGGTGCTCGTTTGCGCTCAATTAATAAACATCTGGGCGGCAAAACCGGAACTTCCAATGATACACAAGACGCATGGTTTGTTGGATTCTCACCGGATTTGGTTGTTGCCGTTTATGTCGGATTTGATAATCCGCGAACCTTAGGCCGTTATGAAACCGGTGCTGCGGCCGCATTACCTATTTTCAAAAATTTTATGGCTGAAGCTTTGGCAAACCAACCCGATATTCCGTTCCGTATTCCCACAGGAATCAAATTGGTGCGCATAAATTATGATACCGGACGTCCGGCCACGCCAACGGATAAATCAGTCATTGTTGAAGCTTTGAAACCTGATTATAGTTTTGATAAAAACAAACAAAGGGTTATCGGCGGTGGAACGGTAGAAGGAAATGATGCGGAAATGACCGCAGAGCCGGATATTTATCAACCCAATGAAGAAGATGAATTTATGTTAGGAACAGAATATTAACGGAGAAAACAAAATATGCGTGCAGAAATTACAAATATGATAGAAGAGATTAAGCAGTCATTAGAACTGCTGAGGAGGTCTCTTTGACTATGATAATGCGCTTCTCCGTTTAGAAGAATTAAACGCACTTTCTTCAGATGCAAATTTATGGAGTAATCCGGAAAAAGCTCAAAAATTGATGAGTGAAAAGACCAATCTGGAAGATAGTTTGGCAAATTTTCAGGCAATGCAGCAGAGCTTTCATGATAATGTTGAATTGGCAGAAATGGCGGAAGCTGAAAATGATGAAAGTATGCTTGATGAAGTACAAAAACATTTGAGCGAACTTCAGCAACAAACCAAAAGAGGTGAATTGGAGGCTTTGCTTTCCGGCGAGGTTGACGGAAATGATGCTTTTTTGGAAATTCATTCCGGCTCAGGCGGAACCGAGGCGCAAGATTGGGCGCAAATGTTACTCAGAATGTATTGCCGCTGGGCAGAAGCGCATAAATATAAAGTTGAATACGTTGAAGAAGAAGAGGGTGATGTTGCCGGTATTAAGTCTGTAACTATTAAAATCATCGGGCACAATGCCTATGGTTGGCTCAAATCAGAAACCGGAGTTCACCGTTTGGTAAGAATATCTCCCTTTGACAGTGGAGCCAGACGCCACACGAGTTTTGCTTCTGTGGGAGTTTATCCGGTGGTAGATGACAAAATAAACATAGAGATAAATGAGGCAGATTGCCGTGTGGATACCTATCGTTCATCGGGAGCCGGCGGACAACATATTAATAAAACCGATTCCGCCGTGCGTATTACCCATATTCCGACCGGAATTGTTGTCCAGTGCCAAAACCAACGTTCTCAATTTCAGAACCGAGAAAGTGCGTGGAATATGCTCAAAGCCCGATTATATGAATTAGAATTGAAAAAACGAGAGGCTAAAGCAGAAGAAGCCCGAGACAACCAAGGTGATAATGGTTGGGGATATCAAATTCGTTCATATGTTTTGCAACCATATAAGTTAGTCAAGGATTTGCGTACGGAAGTTGAAACATCAGACACAAAAGCGGTGCTAGATGGTGATATAGATTTATTTTTAGCCGCATCATTGGCAGCAAAAGTGGGGTAGAAAATGAAAAAAATGGGGCAAAAAGCATATCGTTTGCACAAAATCTTAGATTTTGTGGGCGTGATATTTTTAGCCTTTTTCTTATTGTTTTTATGGCAACTATACCGAGGACCGGTACAAGTTCCTTTTTTGAAACCTTATATTATCAAAGCTCTGAATCATGATGACAGCCAATACCAAGTGACTTTAGATAGCGTAAATATTGAGTTGGTCCGTTCAATAAAGCCATTAAAAATTATTGCCAATAATGTAGATTATCGAAAATCTGATGGCAGTTTTGTCATTACGGCACCCAGAACTTCATTATCTTTCAGTATCAGAGCATTGCTGCGCGGAATTATCGCTCCGAGTTCTATTGAAGTCAGCAAACCATCTGTATATGTTTTTACGGATTATGGAATAAAAGAAGAAAACAAAAATGAAGTTAATCAGAAAAAAATAGAATATTATTTTGATAGTTTTGAAGATTTTATTGATAGATTTAATTCAGAAGACAAGGTGTATCCCGAAAGCTATATTAACGATATTGCCATTGAAAATGCCTCGGTAGAGTTTCATGAGGTGGATTTAGGACGCAAGTGGGTCTTTTCAGATTTAAATTATACATTTGAACGCAATTTTTCTAATATAGAAACCAATTTTAATGCTCTGATAAAAGCCAATGGACATGAATCTTCATTAGGTTTGGAGGCAGAATATCGTCCTTTCAGTAATAAAATCGGGTTGCAATTTTATTTTTCGGAACTTTTCCCGAATGATATTATAGAAAGTATCTTGGGTGAAGAAGAAGCTCAAAAATTTATAAAAATTTCTGTTCCGCTTAGCGGTCGCGTGGATACGTTGATTGATTTTGCCGAAGTTTTAAAAAATAAAGATAATATCATACAAAGTTTAGATACCGCCATAGAAAGCCTGAAGTTCAATTTTGAAGGAGGTAATGGAACCATTCATTTCACCGATAAGTCCAATGAAGATTATAAAATTTCGGGGTTCTTGCTTGCCGGAGATATTTCCGCCGGTTTGGATAAGTTAAAAATTGAAAATGCATCTTTTGATTTGGGTATGCAAAAAGCATCTGTGAGTTTGTATGTAGATGGAATGAAAGAATATCTTTTAAAACGTTCCATGGATAAATTAAAACTCAAACTCAAGGCCCATATAGATAGCATGAAGTTTGATGAATTATATGATTATTGGCCGCGTTATGTTGGCACCATTGCTTGGGATTGGTGTAAATCGAGCCTGTTTGGCGGGGAAATAAAAAATGCGGATTTTGAGTTTGATTTTGGCTATGATAAAAAAAGTAAAAATTTTGCCTTTCAAAATTTATCAGGCATTGGAACAATTGCCGATGTAAGTTTAGATTATTTAACTGGCATGCCTAAAGTTACCAATATGTATGGTACAGCACATTTTTCTAATGATACGATAAAGATAGATTTTGACAAAGCGGTGTCTAACAATGTTTTGGTCAACAGCGGTTTTGTTCGCTTATATGATTTGAATAAATATGATAATTTTGCTGAAATCAGTTTGCAGGCAGAATCAAGTATATCCGATGCCTTAAAATTGATTGACCATCAACCCTTAAACTATGCCACAGAAATGGGTATTAATCCGGATTCTTTTAAAGGAAATGCCGCAACGGATTTGTATTTGGATTTTGAATTAAAAAGAAATTTGGCCCCAGATGAAGTCAAGGTTAAAGTATCTTCGGTTCTAACAGATGTCGAAATACCGGACGTATTGGAAAAACAGGCTATAACGGCACAAAAATTAGATTTACAAGTAGATAATAACGGCTTGTTGGTTGAAGGTGATGCTAACTTAGACAATATACCGCTAAAAGTCACATGGAATGAGAATTTTGCCAATAAACTTTATAAAAGCAAATATAATTTGAGTTTTGTTTTTGATGATAATGTTAAAAAGAAGGCCGGTATAGATACTGAGTTTGTCAATTCGCCATATATAAACGGCAAGACAATAGTTTTAGCCACAATTACAAAGTTTGATGAAAAACATATACAAGCGGACTTAACGGCAGATATGACCGATGCCGAAGTAGATTATTCATTTTTTGGCTTGTATAAACCCATACATCAAAAAGGAGATGCTTTTATCCGCCTAGATTTTAATCAAGGCAAGTTAACCGAGATTCCAAATTTTGGCTTTAAGAAAAAAGATTTTGTTCTAAGCGGCAAAATGAATATAGATAAAAACGGTAAAGTAAAAACAATAGATATCAGCGAAATAAAAGCCCCAAAGACAAATGCAAAAGCCAAGATAGAGTTTGCAAACACTGCTAAACAAAAGATAAAAATTAATGTTTCCGGTAGTAGTTATGACTTATCAGAGCTCTTTCGTAAAGAAGAGAAGACCATGCCGGATGGCAAAAAGACAACAGGTGTCAAAGAAGATGAAGATGCTTTAGAAAAAGTTACCGATACGGATATTTTTATTGCGGTTAATAATATTTGGACCAATGAGTATGTTTCAGTGAAAAATTTTGCCGGTTCGGCCAAATTGCGTAATGGCATAGGTATAGAAGATATGCATTTAATCGGAAATTTTGATACAACACAGAAAAAATACGTCAAATTAGACTATTCACCACGTCCAAATAAAGAATATTTATTGTCAATAGAAAGTAACGATGCCGGAGGAACCTTAAAGTTTTTGCGTGCTTATGACAATATGCGAGGAGGCCGTTTAATCATAAATGGTAAAAGAGAAAAAAATAAACAATTTATCGGACATGCTCAAATCAGAGATTTTAATATTCATAATACCCCGCTTTTGGCTAAGTTGCTAACGGTTGCTTCATTCAGCGGTATGGTAAATATGCTGACCGGCGAGGGAATAGTCTTTTCTCATTTAGATATTCCGTTCACTTATCAAGACCAAATATTGAGTTTTCATGAAGGAAAGGCCTTTGGTAATGTCATGGGAATAACTGTCAATGGCAATTTTGATAGAAATACCGAAGATTTAAATATAAAAGGAGTGATTGCCCCGGCTTATGGCTTGAACAATTTTATAGGTAAATTACCGATAGTCGGTAATATATTGAGCGGAAAAGACGGAACGGTCTTTGCTGCAAATTATACAATTAACGGAAGTTTGGATGACCCGGCTATCAACATCAATCCTCTGTCAGCTTTAAGCCCGAGTTCTTTGAAAGATTTGATGAACTCCATCTTTGGAGGTTCAGATGAAAACTGAAACGCCAATTCGAATAGGGCTCGATTTTCATGGAGTAGTCGATAAATATCCAGAATATTTTAGCCGCTTTACGCATATAGCCAAGCAAATGGGAATAGAAATTTATATCATAACCGGAGGTCCAAAAAAAGTAGTTGATAGATTTTTGCAAGACCATAAAATTGTTTATAAAGAATTGTTTGCAATTTTAGATTATTATGATGCGCAAGGCATGGTAGAATATTACAAAAATGGGGAATATAAAGTTCCTGACATGTTGTGGAATATGGCCAAAGGTGAATATTGTGCAGAAAAAAATATCACCATACACATAGATGACAGTAAAGAATATGAAAACTGGTTTTCAACACCGTTTTGTTATTATGATGCGCAAAATCAAAAATGTACATTTGGAAATAAAATTTCTATAGATTTTGCTGGAGATCCTCAACAAACATTGGAGCAAATATTTAAGACATTCAAAGAAAATTAGTTCATTCAGGGCGAACGAAAAGGTTTCGAATAGCAGATTTTCTTTTTTCAGAAAGTTTTTTTTCGCAGTGAAGCGTTTGTTTTTGTAAGGAACGAAGACGAGCAATTCGAGCCGTTTCTTTTAAGCAAGATTTATCTATGGATAAAGATAGATTATCAATCTGAGTATCATTGGGCAAAAAATCATATTTTTTCTCAAGCGAAAGTAATTTTTTGTCGCTTAACTGCAAAAATTGTTTAATATTCATTTTTCCGCCTATCTCTATTGACTAGCCCAAACAATTCGGTTTAAGAGGCAAATATCGGCAATAGCAATATTTTCATCCGTATCGGGGCAGTTAATATTTGACACAACTAATTTAGATGGTGTTCTCCGAGTGAATTCACTTATTTTGACATCACCATTTTTCAGATAGATAATGACTCTATCACCTTTTCTGATATCAGAATTTTCAGATACAATCAAGAGTGAGCCAATACGATATAAGGGAGCAAAGGCATCATTATCAATTTCAACGGCATAGAGAGTTTCTTTAAAATCGGGAAAAAGGACTTTGTTCCAATCTGAGGTTAAAATCTTTTGCATGTCCGGCGTAATGTGTTTGAACAATTCAGAAAATTTAATAAAAGGGATAGAGCCGTTTTCTTTATCTTCATTACTGGAGCTAAGGGCATAGAATTGTTCAAAAGAAATATTAAAGATTTCGAGCAAACGATTAATACTATCAAGAGAGGGCCATCTTTTTTTTCCATCTGGGCGGATACGTTTGCTTTTATTAAAAGTAGTGGCATCAAGACCTGCGAGTTTTGCCAGACCGGATGGGGAAAGACCATGAATTTCAGCTAACTTATCAACAGCATCCCAAACATTTTCATACTTCATTTTTTTCGCTTTCAGAAAGGGTTAAAGGCAATTTTTCCTATCATAACAAAAAATGAGATAGGAATCAATTCTTTTTTATGTTGAAATTCCTACAACCTAATGTATAAATCTTTATGGTTAATATTTAGTTAATTGTATAAAATATTTCAAGGGGAGAATGAGGGGAATGAAAGAAAATTTTGAACCGTTTGAAAGTGCTGAAGAAGTATGGTTTTGGTTTTGTACATCAGTCCAAGCCAGATTCGGTGGCTTGCGTTCAAGAACAGATTATTGTGGAAAACCAAGATGTTGCGAAATAACAGATATTTATAGAATCATAAAAATAATGAAACAGCATCATCATATCAGCAATCGGCATTTGCGCGTGATGACCGAGTGGGGAGAAAAACAAGAGGCTCCATGGGATGATAGAAGAGCCAAAAGAAGTGAAATCCGCTTATGGGAAGAAGGGTTGCGTAATTTTGACGTTTATTTGCGTTATTATAAAATTTTGTAGGAGAAACAAATGCGTAATTCTGGATTCCGAAGCGGATATTTTTTTAATGGTTATATTGTTTTTGAAAATAATACCAGTTTGTGGTGGCTCAGGTTTTTAAAAAAAGGGTTCAGACACTGTTATGTGCTAATTTGTATATCAAAAAAACACAACTTATGGTTGGAACTTAATCCTATGTCTAATCAGCTATATATATTTAGGCACGAATCTTTACTTGGGTTAGACTATATAAATCATTTAAAAGGCAATAAAAAAGTGACAATTTTACCGATAAAGTTCAATCAAGCCCCATTAAAATGCGCCCCGTTAGGGATTTTTACCTGTGTAGAATTTGCCAAAAGAATATTGGGAATTCATAAGGTTAGCATAATAACACCGTATCAGTTATATATTTTTTTAACAAACTCTCAAAAATAGTAGGAAAAAAGTCTTATATTTTTTTTGTTTTATAAGCATAATATCACTTGCTTGAAGTGTATCTAAAACAAAATAAGGGCTCCATTAGGGAGCTTTTTTTTATAGGGTACATAAATTATGCCAAGTAAAAAGATAAAAACATTAAAATCATTGAAAGAAAATTTGAAAAAAACATTACCACAAAAAATATCGGAGGTTATTAAAAGTTATGAAAATTTTGCAGAAAATCCTGCACCGGCAGATGCCAAAGGATTTAGCGCACATCATAGTGCCTGTAAATCGGCAGTCGTCCATGCCGAAACATTGCTAAAACTTGCTCGTTGGACAGAAGATGAGCCAATACTCACTCCCGAAAATGATAATTTTGACATAACGTCAATATTAGAAGAAGCACATGAACAGGAGCAAGATGAAGATGACGAAAGCTGACTTATTAAAAAAAGTCAGCTTTTTTGATTTTGTATACATCTGGATGCGGTTACAAGGCTTAAAAGTCCCAAAACATCAAAGCAAAATGGCGCATTGGCTGTCTGAGTTATTCACATCTTCAAAGCAAAGACAAGGTTTGTTAATGGCATTTAGAAATTCCGGCAAGTCAACGATTGTAGGTTTGTTTTGCGCTTGGGTTTTATATTATAAGCCCGAAACCAGAATTTTAGTCATGGCGGCAGATCATGCTTTAGCAAAAAAAATGGTTAGAAACGTCAAACGCATTATTGAACAGCATCCTTTGACCAAAGGGCTAAAGCCACAAAAGTCAGACCAATGGGCGGCAGGACAATTTACCATAAATCGTCCGCTTGAACTCAGAGACCCATCTATGTTGGCAAAAGGCTTGGGAGCAAATATCACCGGCTTACGAGCTGATTTGATTATCTGTGACGATGTTGAGGTTCCCAAGAATTCGGATTCTCCAGCCAAAAGAGCCGATATGAGAGAAAAGCTGGAAGAGTTGGACTATATCTTAACACCAGAAGGAATGCAGCTTTATATTGGCACACCGCATACATTCTATACGATTTATCAGATAGAATATGAGGAAAAAAAGCCGGAAACAGAACCTTTTTTATTAGGATTTAATAAATTAGAGTTGCCGATTTTAGATAAAAACGGAAAATCTGCTTGGCCGGAACGTTTTAGTGAAGAAAAAATTGCTTCAATACGCATACGCTCAGGAGAAAATAAGTTTTTATCTCAGATGATGTTAACGCCAGTTAACTTCAATGACAGTATTTTAAATCCAGATTGCTTAAAGCCATATGAGGCAGAAATTAATATTATTGCCTCAAATGGTCGTGATTTTTTGAAAATCGGAGACAAGAAAATGTTGTCAGCCTCGTGCTGGTGGGATCCCTCGTTTGCTTCAAGCAAAGGAGATAACTCGGTCATTGCCTGTGTCTTTACCGATGAAGATGGTCATTATTGGCTGCACGATTTGGAATATATCAAAATAGATGATGAAGTTAAAGACAATGCCGCTTCATTACAATGTCAAAAAGTGGCGGCTTTTATTGAGCGTAATCATTTAAATGCCATTCGAGTGGAAGCCAATGGTATAGGTAAATTTTTGCCGGGGATATTAAAACAAGTTTTGGCGCAAAAAAATATGCGTGTCGCAGTTTTGGAGATGTATTCAAGCAAAAATAAAGCTGAACGGATAATTTCAGCCTTTGAAGTGTTGTTGGCAGAAAGGGCATTGAATGTACACAAAAAAATCTGGAGCACGTCATTTATTGAAGAAATGCGTGAGTTCTCTGTCGATGGAAGCGGACATGATGATGCTTTAGATGCCGTTGCCGGATGTTTGAGTTCTGAACCGGTACGGTTATCTGTGAGCTTTATGGGCAACATTCCGCCAAAATATAACAAATGGCAAGGCAGCAATAAGCAGTTTACGGCACAAACAACTTTTACAATAGATTAGGAAAAAACAATGTTGAACGAATTAACAAACTGGATAGCGATGGTTGAACTACCGGTATTTGCCGCATTGTTTAGAATGGTTAATCGTAACAAAAAAGAGGCGGAAACAGGCATAGAACATTTGAAAGAAGCACATGACACACATGTTTCCAATCTGAAAGATGCATTAGCTGATTTCAAACTTCATGTAGCCCGCAATTATGTTTCGGTAAACTATCTGAAAGATGTGGAAAACCGCTTAACCGACCATCTGCTGAGAATTGAGAAAAAATTAGATGGAGTAGGAAAAAACACATGACAGATTTAACGACGGATATTTTAGCAAAAACCATTTTTGGTGAGGCCAGAGGAGAACCTTTGTCCGGTCAAGAGGCGGTTGCTAACGTGATTATGAACAGAGTTGCCTTTAGTCAAAAGAAAGGAGGTTATTGGTGGGGAAATGATGTTGCAAGTGTTTGCCAAAAAGATAAACAGTTTTCCTGTTGGAATTTAGATGATGCCAATTATCGGCTGTTGCTTCGTGTAGATGAGGGAAATCCGATTTATGCAACATGCAAACGCATAGCCAAACGTGCTCTGGCAGGTATGTTGCCGGATAGAACTTATGGAGCCACACATTATCATACCAAAAAAGTACGACCGCGTTGGTCAATTGGCAAAATTCCTTGTACAGAAATTGGCAATCATGTTTTTTATAATGATGTGGAGGAATAAATGCTGATGAAACTATTAAGCCAGTTCGGATTACCTTTTTTAATAAAAATGGTGCGTTCCGGATTGGAAAAAATCGGCGGAGATACGGCACTTAAAGCAACAGAAGCTTTAAGCGAAGTAAGTGCGGATATCGAAAAACAAAAAATATCCAATGCGGCGGTATCGGAAGCCAATCGGCATTTGGAAAAAATGCAAGAACTGGAAAATGAATTGGATAACAATACATTAAGCCAAATTCATCAAACCATACGTCAAGAGTTGAATGCTGAAGATAGATTTGTTCGTTTTTGGCGTCCGGCTTTTGGATATTCGGTTGCATTAGCATGGTTGTTGATGATTGGCACGGTTTGCTATGTTGTTTTGTCTTCTTATCCAAATGCAGAAACAATAATAAATGCGCTGGTGGAGACCACATCTCTCTGGAGCGTTGCTTTGGGTGTTTTGGGAATTCAGGTTGTCAAAAGTACTCAAGAAAAATCGAACAAAAAATAATAACACACAAAACCCAAGTGGCTCGAATTTTTATTCGAGCTTTTTTTATATCAAAATGAAAGGAGAAAACATGGGAGGAGTTTTTAGTAGCAAACCCAAAATTAAGGTGGTTGAAGATACTTCGGCTCAAGATGCGGAAGAAGCCAGAAAAGAGGCTTTGGCACGTCAACGTCGCGGCTTGGAAAGTACCATTCATACATCATATACCGGAACATTCGATCCCACTAATCGCGATTTGAATCGTAAAAAACTATTGGGAGAATAAACATGGAAAATAAGATTGAAAAGCTAATCAAACGTTATCAAAAGGCTGTGGAAAGAAAACAGCTCTGGGAACCCCATTGGCAAGAATGTTATGAATATGCTTTTCCGCAAAGAGAAAATGTTTGCAGTTCAATGTTTCAAAATGTGGAAGGAGCCAAAAAAAATCTGCATTTATTTGATGCCACAGCTCCCGACGCGGTAGACCAACTGGCATCTTCTTTGCTGGCAGAGTTAACTCCGCCATGGGCGAAATGGTTTGGGTTAAAAGCCGGACCGGAATTACTGCCCGAAGAAGCCTCTCAAATAGCAGAAGCCTTGAGTAAAACCTCAGATATAATGTTGCAACATTTTGAACATTCCAATTTTGCGGTGGAGATTCATCAGTGTTATTTGGATTTAATTACTGTCGGTACGGCTTGTTTGATGTTTGAAGAAGCACCGGTGGGTGAGGCATCTGCTTTTAGATTTTATGCCGTTCCTTTGCGTGAAATTGCTTTGGAAGAAAGTGCTGATGGCAAGTTGGATACCACATTTCGTTGTTCTCAAGTGAGTATAGAGGATATTCGCCTGCGTTTTCCGGAGGCTGAGTTACAAGACAGTTGGCTCGAACAAGCCCAAAATCCGGATTTTCGCTTAAGCTTGATAGAGGCTGTTATTCCGCAAAACGGCAAATTTGGTGCAGCAGGATATGAATATACGGCTTTTGTATGGGATGAAAACAGCGGCTTGGAAGATAATGTCATTTTGAAAGAAGGTATATTTTCTTCTTCGCCGTTCATCAATTTCCGTTGGCTCAAAGCTCCCGGAGAAATATATGGTCGCTCGCCGGTAATGAAGGCTTTACCGGATATCAAAACTGCCAATAAAGTAGTGGAGCTGATATTAAAGAATGCCTCCATTTCCGTAACCGGCATTTGGCAAGCAGACGATGATGGGGTACTAAATCCGGCAAATATCAAACTCGTCCCAGGGGCGATTATTCCCAAAGCTGTCGGCTCAAAAGGCTTAACACCATTGGAATCCCCCGGAAAATTTGATGTTTCGCAGCTGATTTTGGAAAATCTGCAAAAGAATATCAACCATGCATTGCTGGCAGATAGATTATCGCAGATTAATGCCCCAAACATGACCGCGACCGAGGTCTTGGAAAGAACAGCGGAAATAGCCCGCATTCTGGGAGCCAGTTTTGGGCGCTTGCAATCCGAGTTATTAACGCCTTTGCTCAAGCGCGCATTTCTGATTTTGCGTCGTCGCGGTGATATCATGAATTTTGACTTGGATGGCAAGATTGTTGATTTGCAATACAAATCGCCGTTAGCCATGCTCAAAGCCAGAGAAGATGTCAATAATATCAGCCAGTGGGTGACTTTGGTTTCTTCGTTAGGTGCATTGGGAATGGGTGCGGTTAATGCCTTTGAGGCAGCCAAAACCTTGGGCAAAATTTTGAACGTTCCGGAAAAATTGATAAACGAAAAAATCATAGATGAAAATCTGTTGCAAGGTTTAATCGGTGGAGGAGAAGAAAATGCCGCCGCATGAGGAATATGACACCAGACAAATGAGTGATGAAGAAATCAAAAAAGCCTTTGTCCGGTGCTTCATAAGCAAAGAGGGCAAAATTGTCCTCTCATATTTGCGTCGCCAAACCATTGAGAGATGCTTGGGTGCAGACGCAGAAGACCGCCACTTGCGCGATTTGGAAGGACAAAGAAGATTGGTCCGCCAAATAGAGCAGCTAAGTGACATCAATTAATTTTTTTTACATGAAAGGAAAATAAATGCAACCAAAAGCAAAAACAGAAAATCTTTTGGAAACATCCGCTATTGCAGAAAAAGGCGGATATTCAAACAAACCGCAAGGCTTACCCGAGCAATTTTGGGATGAGCAAACAGGTGAGGTCAGATTGGAAGAATTGATTGCCTCTTATAACGATTTGGCAAGAAGAGATGACAATTTGATAGAAACCAATTTGCGTAATATGCCGCAAAATTATACGCAATATCAAATCAAAAGCCCATCACCGGTTTTGGAGGTTGATGAAGATTTGATGAAACGTTTTTATGAAAAAGGTTTCACCAATGAGCAAGCCCAATTTGTTTATGACTTGGCAGGAGAGAGAGTTTTGCCGGTTTTAGATGAAATGGCCGTCAATTTCGAGGCCGAAAAACAACTTGAAAAACTTTCTCGCTATTTTGGCGGCAGAGACAAGTTTAACGAGGTTTCTCGTTCTCTTTCCAACTGGGCCAAACAAAATGTCAATCCGGAAGTTTATGAAGCGCTGGGCTCCACATCAGAAGGGGTGATTGCCCTTTATAAGATGATGAGCTCATCAGAACCGTTGTTGAACAAAAACGACGGCGAAGTAAGCAATCTGAGTGAAGCCGGACTTCGTAAAATGATGGAAGACCCGCGTTATTGGCGTGACAAGGATAGCGCCTATATCGCCAAAATCACTCGTGGTTTTGAAAAACTTTATCCTGAAAAATAAACTTAAAATATTAACACTTAACATGAAAAGGAAAATAAAAATATGTCAACAGAAGTAAGTAAGTCCTTTATTAAAAACTTTGAAGCAGATGTTCATTTGGCTTATCAACAAATGGGCTCAAAATTGAGAAATGCTGTCCGCTACAAAGGCAACATTGTCGGCGCCACCACCGTATTCCAAAAGGTTGGCAAAGGTATTGCCTCTGGCAAAGCGCGCCATGGTTTGGTTCCGGTTATGAGCATTGACCACACACCGGTTGAATGTGAATTGCTCGACTACTATGCCGGTGATTGGGTAGATGCTTTGGATGAACTCAAAATGAGTATTGATGAACGCCGTGTGGTTGCCAGTGCCGGCGCTTACGCTTTGGGCAGAAAAACCGATGAATTGATTATAGATGCATTGAATAAAGCACCAGAGGAAAATGATGTCGGTGATTATAGTCAAGTTCTGAACAAAGATACCATTTTGCAAGCTTTTGCCAAATTGAACAGTAACGATGTTCCGGATGATGGACAACGTTTTGGTATTGTTGGTCCGTTGCAATGGAACGCTTTGTTGAATATTGATGAGTTCTCTAATTCTGACTATGCCGGTGATAATTTGCCGTTCTTAAAAGGTACCGAAAGCCGCAAATGGTTAGGAATCAATTGGATTATGCACACAGGTTTACCACTTGAAGGTACCAATCGTGATTGTTTCATTTTCCACAAAACCGCCGTTGGTCACGCTTCCGGTCAAGATGTAAAATCAGACATCACATGGCACGGTGATCATGCCGCTCACTTTGTTAATAACATGATGAGCCAAGGAGCCTGCTTGATTGACGGTACCGGCGTTATCCGCATTAAATGCAAAGAAGAATAATTAAGAAAAGAAAGGAATTAAAAATATGGCTTATGATTCAAAAAATTTTAGTGTAATGGCTTATGCCAATGGTTTTACTTTGTGGAACTATTCATCAGAAGATGATTTAAATACCGTTAAAGGAAGCGGCTATTTTAATGATATCGCCCCATTTGCTCGCAAAGGCGATATGATTTTAACAAATGCCGGCACGGCCAGCACATTGGAACCGGCAGTTTTGTCCGTATCTTCGATTGAAGACGGAACCGTAACTGTTGCGGCATTGGCAACATCTGCCGCCGCGTAACGGGAATAAATAAATCCTTTTTTAGTATTGTAGGTTTTTAAATAAAAAAAGATATACTGTAAGCAAATGATAGGGAGCCTGTGATAATAAAGCAGGCTCCTTTTTTTTGAAGGGAAAAAGAGATGAGTAACAGTAGCATCAATATCTGTTCACAAGCATTGTTAAAGATAGGAGCATCAAGTATAACCAGCTTTGAAGATGGAACGGCGGAAGCAGAAGTTGCCGGAAATTTATATCCGTATATTCGTGATGCGTTATTATCTTCCTATCCATGGAGCTTTATATTAACACAAACCCAATTAGCACGTTTGGAAAGCACACCCCTTGCCGATTTTAATTATGCATATTTACTTCCGTCCGATTTTTTAAGAATTATATCGGTTGGATATGGAAATAAGGGAAGAGGCGTAGAATACAAAATTGTAAAAGATTGCATTTACTGCAATTTGCCACAATTAAATTTAACATATTTGCGTCGGCCGGATGAAGATAATTTTCCGGCTTATTTTTGTGAGGCTTTAATTAACAAATTGGCATACGAATTCTGCATTCCGTTAACCGAGAGCACCACAAGAGCCGAATTTTTGAGCAAAATTGCCGAAGATAGTGTTAACCGCGCGCGTTCAATTGATGCTCAACAATCAACACCGTCAAAGTTTGAAGATTTTTCATTGGTGGAGGTTAGAGGATGAATCAAATTTATGTCAAAACCAATTTCACCTCGGGACAATTATCCGACAAATTATATGGTCGAGGAGATTTGAGAATATATGAAAATGGCGCAAAAATATTACAAAATGTGCAAATTCATCCAACCGGAGGAGTTTCCAGAAGAAAAGGTTTGCAATATATAGATGAAATTGGTCAGGAAGGGAGGTTAATTTCATTTGAGTTTAATACGGAGCAAACATATTTGCTTTGTTTTATTAACAAGAGTGTCAAAATTTATAAAGATAAAAAGCTAATATCAACTTTAACAACACCATGGAGTTTGGAGCAGTTGCACAAAATAAACTGGACGCAAAGTGCCGATACGTTGTTAATTGTTCATCCCGATGTGCCGCCGCAAGAAATCAGCCGTAATAATAATGAAGTATGGAAAATTTCCGAATGGGAATTTTATCAAAAAGAGGGGCAAGTTTTTTGTCCTTATTATAATTTTTATCAAAATAAAGTTACGTTAAAACCGAGTGATAGAGATGGCAGCATAAGCATAACAACGGGTTCAGATGTGTTTAATCAAAATTATGTTGGCGTGCGTTTAAAAATAAATGAAGGAGAGGTAGAAATCACCTCGGTTACAGATGCCAGAAATTGCAAGGCTAATGTGAGCAAAAATTTAAGCAATGCAAATGAGACAACCGAATGGGAGGAACAAGCTTTTTCTAAAGTTCGTGGCTATCCAAACTCGGTAACATTTCATCAAGACAGAATGGTTATCGGTGGCTCAAAGTCTTTACCCAATCATTTGTGGTTATCAAAGTCGTCAGATTTGTTCAATTTTGATATAGGAACGGGCTTAGATGATGAGGCAATAGATTTTGCTATTTTGTCAGATCAGGTAAATGCCATATTAAATGTGGTGTCAACCAGACATTTGCTGGTTTTTACCACCGGTGCGGAATGGATGGTTTCGGGAGAGCCTTTGACCCCGAGTAGCATAAAGCTTAACCGACAAACCAATATCGGAACCTATGCCAAATATTCTCTTCCACCGCAAAATGTAGATGGCGCCACATTGTTTATATCGCAAAACGGCAAACAATTGCGCGAGTTTTTATATGCTGATGTAGAGCAAGCCTATCAAGCCAAAGACTTAACTTTGCTTTCTGACGAAATCATAAATAAGCCGATAGATTGCGTCTATTTCCAAGATGACAGCATTTTATATCTGATTTTAGAAGACGGAAGCATCTCTTGCTTAACCTCATATCGCACGGAAGAAGTTAATGCTTGGAGCAAATTTGTCACGGCAGGCAAATTTATTTCCTGCGCCGTCATCGGCAATGAAATATATTTTTTGGTTAAAAGAGATGAAAAATATTTTTTGGAGACTTTTTCAGAAAATATGTATGTCGATTGTGGAAAAATATTGAGTTCAGACATGGCGCAAAAAGTTTGGCAAGGTTTGGAATATTTAGACGGGAAAACGGTTTCGGTTGTGGCAGATAAATTCACGGTTGGAGAAACAGAAGTCGCAGACGGACAAATTGAACTCCAAGATGAAGCAAAAGAAATAAGCATTGGTTTGCCGTATGAACATATCATTGAACCATTGCCGTTTATGGTGGATTCGGCAAAACCATATCCCCCTAAAGCATATCGTCTGATTCATGGAGCATTTCGCATAATCAATTCAAAATCTCTGCGCTTAAATTTTGGTAACGGCTATTTTGACGTGCCGTTAAAGAAAATGCATCGAGATCAAATTTTAGATTCGCCGCCGAATGAGTTTTGCGGAGATGTTGAGTTGCGCTCTATCGGATGGATAAGAGATGTTCAACAACCAATGTGGAGCATTAAGAGCAGTGTTCCATGCTCGTTTATGCTTTTATCAGCAGCAATAGAAATTAAAACCAAAGATTAAAGAAAGGAGAAAACAATGGGCGGAATAGAAACGGCAGTAGGCGTAGGATTAAGTGCCGTCAATTTGCTCAATGAGGCAAACAACCAAAATAAGCAATTAAAACAAATGCAAAAAGAATATCAATATAACCAGAAAAAAAGAAAAAATCTGTTGAACGAGCAGTTGGCAAGCAGACGAGCCGGTTTGAGCGCCATGGGTTTAAGTTCAAGCAAATCAGCCGCGGCCGTACAGCAAAGAGAAGCTAAAGAAGGTTATGATGAGTTGCAATATAACAATGATAATTTTGATTATAACTACTCGCAAAAATACCGAGATAAAGAAAACAATCTGAATCAGGGTTTACTTGATTCGATATGGGGAACAACCGGAAAAATCATAAAATAGGAGAAAAGAAAAATGCCAAGAACAAAAACAACATATAAAGAAAAAAGACAAAAAGCCTATGAAAAAAGTTTGCCGATTGGAGAGCAGCTTGATGCTATTTTGAAAGCTTTTGACATGGTTTTGCAAGATGGCGGTGATTTACCCTATGAACTGATTGATGTGATTGAAAAATGGCAAGCCATCAAGTTCAAATATCCCAAGGTTTAAAAACAGGCAGGTTAATCCTGCCTGAATTTTTTTATATTGCCTTTTATTTAATTTTTATTATCTTGAAATAAAAAGAGGATATCATGAAGAAGATAATATTTTTCATAATTGGTTTTTTTATTGTTCCCATGATTATGGGTGGGATAACGGCGTTTGTCTTCAATCCGCAAGACTATGAGCTATATGCTGGTTTTTGGGGATGTGTTTATCTACTCATATATATAATATTCCCGCTCTTGTATCGCCCAAAAATCAAACAAAAGATGAATAAATCAGCATTTTATGCGCTGGTATATGCCATATTGTTTACCCTCACAGGCATTTGTTTAATCTATTTCAATTAAAAATTCATTTTCTCTCCATACAAGGCACATAAGCCTCCGCCAAAAATTATGTGTGTTCGCGGCACGGACAGCTCGGCCATCTAACTGATGCGGTCAAGCTGGCTTTTTTGCCTGAACAAGGCATCATCACTCCGCCAAGAATGGAGGGAGCAGCGTGGATTCAAGGTGCTGCAAGAGAGGCAATCAAACTTTTGCCGTCGAACACGCCGTGTTCGTTTACGTTTTTTTTAGAAAATTGGCATTAAAGTAACGCGAAAGAAAAAGACGGATTCGTAAAGATGCTGAATACCATAAATGAAGAGATAGTTTACGTAAACGGACAACCACAAAGATTGATAATTTTTTTGCATGGTTATATTGATAATGCCGACTATTTAGAAGGAAAATTGCAACATTTTATCAAAGCCTTTGATAACACGGCAATTCATTTACCGCAAGCACCTATTTGCTGTGAAGTTTTGGAAGACAAACGCCAATGGTATTCCATGCACAGGTTCGATCCCAATGATGAAAGAAAAACCGTTCCGACCATGCATGAATGTGTAGACATCTACAACAAAATGACATTGGGGTTGGAAGAAGCTTTTTCATACCTCAATGATTATATTGACCAGTGTTTGAATGAATACCAATTAGAAGATAAAGACTTATATTTGTGTGGTTTTTCTCAAGGGGCAATGCTGGCAATTTATACATCTTTAATGAGAGATAAAAAAATTGGCGGTTGTATTAGTTTCAGCGGAATTATAGCTGGACACAAATTTTTGGAGAAGCATGCTCAATCAACGCCGGACGCGCTTTTAATTCATGGCAATGCAGATAACTTGGTGCGTTTTGAGGCCTTGGATTTTACCAAAACAGAGTTAGAAAAACTAGGTTCTAATGTCGAGACCTACGTTGTTAACGGTGGTCAGCATCGCATTAGTGAAGATGGCTTGGATGTCGCCGCCGATTTTATTATGAAGCATAATTTAAATCAGCAAAAAATTGCTTAATAAAAATTTTCAGTTCCGAGCAAACCACCATTTTTAATCAGATTATTTTTCCCGCGTTCAATTTGAAACTCGGAGAGATTTCCTAAATTTTTTTCATAAATTTCGCCATAATTTCCAAGTTCGCGTAACACGAGGGGAACCCAAGAAGGATTTAATTCGAATTTTTCCCACAAATCGGGAGTATAACCGAGCAAATTTTTAAGAGATGTGTCATTAATGCCAATAAAAATATTTACATTTTGAGAAGTGATATCTTGTTCTTCAGCCAAACGCAAAGCATTGACAATCCATTTTATAGATTTTGCCAGTTTGATATTAGATGACAAGACCTGAATATAAATAGGATTTTCGGCAATAACTTCAGGAAGAAGCTCAATTTGAATATTGGCATTATTCATCTGTTTAACCATATTTTTCAAATATAGCTCATTGCCGGTATAAAGGTCGCAACGTTTAAGTAAAAAAGCTTCTTTAGCGCGAGCTTCATCTTTGAAGTAAAGTGTTTTTAAGTCCAATCCGTATTTGTCATTAAAACTTTGAAAAACAAAATAATCCGTATTGTCAGGCACAATACAAATTTTCTTTCCTTTAAAATCTTTCATTGATGTTGCATTATTATTCTTATGAGCCAAAAACATTTGACGAGTATAATAAAGCAAAGCAGCTTGAGTTATAGGATTTTCAATATCACTGGAGGCACTTCCGGGAGTTTCTCCAAGCATAACATCAATTTTATTTTGCAACAGAGCATCATTGATCTGATAGGGTTTCACGTCCACAAGTTTAAATTTGTCGGTTCGTCCGAAAATAGCCGCCGAGAGTACACGGCAAATATCAGCATCAATACCGTGCCAATATCCGTTTTCATCTTTGTAGGCATAAGTTTTTGCATTAAGATTAGTGCCACAACGAACTTCTCCATGCGATTTTATGGTACGCCAACCATTATCAACAGCCCAAGAATTTGTGGTCCAAAGACAAGATAAAAAGCACACAAAGAAAAACTTTAGTTTCATTTTTTTAACCAATTGATGTTATAATTACAATAAAATTAAGAACAATATAGGATATATTTAAATGAAAAGTAAGTATTTTTTACAACTTATTATCGTTTGTTTTTGTTTTATAAGTTTTTCGGCGCACGCAATAGCCCCCAAGCCGCAAGAAGCAATATCTTGGTCAGAAGATAAAGGAAATTTGTTGCTTCAGACGTTTCAAGAAAAAAATCTGGCACAAAAATATCAAGATTTAGATAATTTGTTCTTAAATTATGTTGATTTGGAATATATCGGCAAATTTGTCATCGGCAAATATTGGAAAGAGATGAGCAAAGAACAACAGCAAGAATATTTATCCTTATTCAAGCGCTATGCATTAGCCGCATACAAAGGATTCCCGCTTACTTTTCAATATCCGATAACCTTTAGCATTAACAATGCCATTGTCTCAAGGACATATACGGAAGTTTTTGCCACCATAGATTTGGGCGGCAATTTTCAGAGTAAAGAAAATCAGGAACAAAAAATCAATGTCATCTTTCGTTTGGTGCAAAATGCCAAAGGTATCAAAATCATAGATTTGAAACTTGCTGAAAGCAGCTTAATATTATCATATCGCAATCGTTTTTATCAAATGGTTGGCGAAGCGGAAGGCGATATGACATGGTTTTTAGAGGATTTTGCCACCATGGTAACTTCCACCGAAAAGAGCAATCAACAAAAATTGGAAGAAAGTCAGCAATAAAAAGCAAGATTCTTGCAAAATAACCTTGAATTTATAAAGAGAAACTTATAATATCGGCTTTAGTTTTTTAATAATAATTAAAGTGGATATTTGAGTTATGAGTGAAATAAAAGTCAGATTTGCCCCAAGTCCAACAGGTTATATGCACATTGGCAACACCAGAACGGCATTATTCAACTGGTTGTTAGCCAAAAAGTTGGGCGGCAAGTTTATGCTCCGTATTGATGATACCGACAAGTTGCGTTCTAAAGAAGAATATGAGCTTTCTTTAAGAGATTCGTTAAAATGGCTTGGTCTGGTTTGGGAAGAAGAGGCCAGACAATCTGCCCGTTTTGATAGATACAACGAAGTTGTAGAACAATTGAAAAAAGAAGGCCGCATTTATGCTTGTTATGAAACGGCGGAAGAATTGGAGTTTATGCGCAAACGCCTGATGAATAAAGGCTTGCCTCCGATTTATGATCGTTCGGCTTTGAAATTGACGGCAGAACAAATTGCCGCTTATGAAAAAGAAGGTCGCAAGCCGCACTATCGTTTCAAACTCGTTGACGGCGAGATTAAGTGGAATGATATGGTTCGTGGCGAAGTTAAATATGAAGCCAAAAATTTGAGCGACCCGATTATTATCAGAGAAGACGGCAGCTTTTTGTATCACTTGCCATCGGTCATTGATGACCATGATTTTGGCATCACTCACATTATCCGTGGTGAAGACCATGTAACCAATACCGCATCTCAAGTTCAAATGTTTGAAGCTTTGGGCGGCATTGTTCCGACATTTGGCCACTTGCCGTTGTTAACCGGTAAAGAAGGAAAATTGTCCAAACGTTTGGGCAGCTTGGGTGTGAGAGAATTGAAGGCTGAGGGCATTGAGCCAATGGCCATTAGCTCTTTCTTGGCAAAATTGGGCACATCTGAAAGCATTGAGCCGTTTTATGATTTGGAAAGCTTGGCAAAATCTTTGGATTTGAGCAAAATCGGCCGTTCTCAGCCTAAATTTGATGTTGAAGAATTGGAAACTTTCAATACCAAATTCATTCACAGCGCACCTTATGAATATGTAAAAGGTCGCATTGATGCCGATGAAAACTTCTGGAATGCCGTTAAAGGTAATTTGACCTTTGTCAAAGATATTACCGCATGGGAAGATATTTGCCATAAAGAAGTTAAACCGGTAATTGAAGATTCTGCATTAACCGAAGCCGCAGCCGATTTGTTGCCGGCAGAACCTTGGAATGAAGAAACCTTCAATCTTTGGGTAAATGAAGTCAAGGCCAAAACCGGTAAAAAAGGCAAAGATTTGTTCCACCCGATTAGAAAAGCATTAACCGCTCAAGAAAACGGACCGGAACTCAAAATCTTGATGCCTTTGATGGGCAGAGCCAAAGCCTATAAGAGATTAAAAGGCGAAGCCGCATAATTTAACATAACTAGAATAAAGGAGAAAAATCGTGGTAGACATATACTTGCATAACACATTAACACGTCGCAAAGAAAAGTTTGTTCCCATCGACTGTAACAATGTGCGCATGTATGTCTGTGGTCCCACGGTTTATGATAAAGCACACTTGGGCAACGGCAAAACACCGGTGTCTTATGACGTGCTTTATCGTTTGCTCCGCTATGTTTATGGTGCTGACCATGTGACTTATGTATCAAACATCACCGATGTTGATGACAAGATTTTAAATAAGCATAAAGAAACCGGCAAACCGATTCGTGAGATTACCGAAGAAACCTATAATTGGTATATTGAAGATATGAAAAAGCTCGGCAACTTAGAGCCGAACTATCGCCCGAGAGCAACAGACTATATCAACGAGATGATTGAGCTGGTTAAACGCTTACTCGCTAATGGTCACGCTTACGAGGCAGAGGGGCATGTGCTTTTCTCGGTTGATTCAATGCCAAATTACGGTTGCTTGTCTGGTAGAAGTATGAAAGAGATGTTGGCCGGCGCCAGAGTGGAAGTTGCCGATTATAAGAAAAATCCGGCAGACTTTGTGCTTTGGAAACCCTCTGAACCCACAGAACCAGGTTGGAACAGCCCTTGGGGATATGGTCGTCCCGGTTGGCATTTGGAATGCTCAGCCATGAGTTCTAAGTTGCTCGGTAATGACTTTGATATCCACGGCGGTGGTTCAGATTTGATTTTCCCGCACCATGAAAATGAGTGCGCTCAGTCTTGCTGCGCTTTTGAAGGTACAAAATTCGCGCATTATTGGGTTCACGCCGGTATGTTGATGGTTGATGGCGTGAAGATGTCTAAGTCTTTGGGCAATTTTTATATTTTGGATGATGTTTTGGCAAAAGCCCCGGCAGAAGCTTTAAGATTGTTGTTCTTGAGCTCACACTATCACCAACCCTTTAACTTCACCTTTGAAGGCTTGAGTAATGCTAAAGCTACTTTGGATAAGTTTTACAATGCCTTGTTAAGAGTTAAAGATGTTAAGGTTGAAAAAGTTGAGCCGGATGCAAGGGTAGTTGAGGCTTTGGCCGATGATTTGAACACACCTTTGGCTTTGAGTTATTTGCATGAGAATGTCAATAATTTGAACAAAGCAGAGAGCGAAGAAGATAAGGTTAAATACAAATCTGAGTTGCTCTCCAATGCTTATCTGTTGGGCTTGTTGTGGCAAGATGCTGAGAGCTGGTTCAAAGGCGGTACGGAGGGTGATGATGCCGAGATTGAAGCCAAAATCCAAGCCCGTGCCGAAGCCAAAAAGAACAAAGATTGGGCCACGGCTGATAAGATTCGCAATGAATTAAAAGAGCAGGGCATTATCTTGGAAGACGGCCCCAACGGCACCACTTGGAAAAAGATATAAAAAAAGCTCCTCATTGAGGAGCTTTTTTTATGGTTGCAATCAAAGTTAGAATGATATCGCACAACGGACATAAGCTATTTTAAATTTGTACCATTTTGCCCAGTTACCATTGCTTAAATCTATTGCATAATATACAGCACTAGAAGATTGTGTTGAAGTCCAATAACTTGATACTGTCAGAGCATTCTGATGTAAATCAGCTAGAGTTCCATTGATTTTGTAGCGATTATTGTAAACAGCTTGCATTTCTGTTTTTGACGGGACTCTCCAACCTCCAACATTGAACCTTTTATAATCAGAACAATGTCGTTTTACTGGAGTATGGGCATGTTTATATTCCTCTAGCGCGATAGCAACTTTGGGGTTAGTACTAATGACCACGCCAATAGGATTTCGAATCAGATTAACCAGAGAAGAAGTTGATTTATCAGCATAAAGAATATCTCCGACAGCTAAAGCAGGTACACAAGAACCATTGTCGCATTTATATCCACTAGAGCATCCACCACAGCATTGTGAAGTAGCAATACAAGAGCCGTTACAAGTCTTTTTGCCTTGTTCAGCACAAGTCTTAGCTCGGCATGCATAGCAAGTACCTGAAGTAGCGCCACAAGAACATTTCTTAGGTGTTGTTCCGGTTTGCACCTGCGAAGAAGAACAGCTTGATGCTTGGTAACCACTCGGGCAAGAATAAGAGTGAGCCACGCAAGTACTACCACTTAAATGATATCCGGATTTACAGCCGGTTATTTTATTCATGGTCGCACCGCCGCCGCAAGTTGTTGTCTGCTTAGAGCAAGTTGCGCATATTGCCGTAGTCGGACAGCCAGCAAGAGTATATCCCGAACAAGTATTGGCAATACAATCTTTCTCACAACCGCCGTTCTTTTCATGATATCCGGGGTTACATTTCCAACCGGTTTGAATCTGATGGCTACCAGAGCCGTCATTACAAGAAGAATAGGTATAAGAAGAGTTAGCGGGTTTGGTTGTAATCTTATGAGTACAAGCAACACAGCATTTACGCGTGTTTTGTCCGCACCCATTATCACAATTTTGCATACCATTAGTACAATTGCTTTGGTTGGCAGTTGGTGTACAAGATTTTTTAATACACTTACCATCGCAATATTGCGTACATTTATCATTGGCATAAGTTAATGAAACGGTTGCCGGACAAACGCATTTTTCATATTTGCCGTCACAACTGGTGCCGCCCAAAATATAAGGAGCGGTACAAGAAGTTTTGTTAAATTGAGATAAACATTTACATTC
>CALXVY010000021.1 GCA_944392255.1 uncultured Alphaproteobacteria bacterium
GCTCGTAAGCGCATTACATTTGCTAACTCGCTGCGGTCACTTGTTTTGTAACGCTTTATCGAAGGCGCTGTCGCTTTTTTCAAAGCTAACAAAACTGCGCCTGTCGTTAAAATAATCTCCACCGGAGATTATTTTTTCCTCCTCTAGCTCGTAAGCGCATTACATTTGCTAACTCGCTGCGGTCACTTGTTTTGTAACGCTTTATCGAAGGCGCTGTCGCTTTTTCAAAGCTAACAAAACTGCGCCTGTCGTTAAAATAATCTCCACCGGAGATTATTTTTTCCTCCAGCCTCATCGTTCGCCCCAGATTTAGGATAAGCACCTCAAATGAGGTGCTTTTTTTGTAAGTAGCAAGAGGCTCGAACCAAGGTTCGTCTGGCTCGTAAGCACATTTATTTATCGGATAATAAAAAAACGTCACTTAGCTAAAAGTAACGTTTTTTTTATACTTCATTTCTTTGGTTCTTCAACTTCCAGAATTTGAGGCTTAACAAAAGCTGAAAATTCTTCAGAAATCGGACCTAAACAACTGACCGCATTTTGGCTGTCTTTAACGCTTTGATAGGTGCCGCTTATCAAAGGATGCCATTGTGGTAATTCTTTTTTCAAATACAAAAGTTTGTAGGCACATGTTTCCGGCAATAAATTAGGTTGATTGCTTACTAAACTTAAATCAACTTTTAGACAATCATTTTGCTGCAAGCGTTGGTCATAAATTTTGCATTGGCAATTGACCAAATTGAGATGTTTGCAATGAAAATTGGTAAAAATGGTTCTGCCAAAAAAGTTTTGTTTAACCAAGCAACATTTGCCGCAATGATCACATAACGCTTCCCATTCTTCCGGAGTGAGTTCATAAAGCGTTTTCTTCTTCCAAAATTCTTTTTCCATAATGATATCTGCCGCATAGTTTACTTTGCGGACTTGGTTATAATTATTATAAAATAAGATTGTATTGTGTTTTTTTTATTGGGGAATGTTTTTGTTGTCAATATTTTTGTTATTTTCTGATAAAGCAAAAATACTTAAGAAAATTTTGAATAAATCAGCCAAGGTTTTGCCGCCGTTTAATGGACGAAGGCTGACACGGTCAACAATTATGTAGTTATCTGAAACTTTATCATAGCAGATTAAAGCTTCTGAAATGCGGCCTAATACCAATTTATGGTGAAAGAAAGCATAACCTTTATAGTGAAAAGTGGAGGCGGCAATATCAGGAAAAGTATATTTTTTGGAGCTGCGGTTGTGGTTTTGTATGCCAAAAAATTCAACTCCGTTATATGATAGACCATCGGATAAACGCAAAAATTCTTTATATTCTTCAGGTAAAGCGCAAAAACCACTGGCTGCAAGTAAGGCACTGGCTTTGGCAATTTCACTTTCATTACAAGGGGTGAAGGTGATGCAATCGGCAAATTTTTTGATGAGCTCAAAATGTTTAATCATAATAAAATCTCCCTTCAAAATAGGGTAGGTAGATGAATTTTTCTTTGCGCAAGAAACCATTGGCTATTTGATAATCTATAATGCGATGAATGTTGGAATGTATATGGTGTGTGCGAATGAGGCTGAAATTTTCAAAATCGCAATTACCACCAAAATCAAAGGGAATTTTGAGATGCGTGTTATAGTTTTCTGGAGCAATGCCTTTTTTTAACAATTCAATATCTTGGGTTGATAATCCTATGACAATAAGCTCTTCTTTGTCTCCATATCCCACCATTTTTAAAAAAGCAGAGCGCTTGCGCTGATATTCATTGAAGATAAAATGCATTTCTTCCCAAGTTTTCGGGGCGTACTGTTGGGGCTGTAATTGCATTTTTTCAAGTTTGTAAATATGCAAAAGCTTTAAAATGTCTTGCTTGAGTTGTTCGGCAGATAGATTTGTTTCTGAGGTGTGCTCATATAAATCTGTGTTAAGTCCAATATCATAGGAATTAACATGTTCTTTTTTTAAGGGTATTTTTCTACCTTCAGATTTTATTGACCAATCCCACATTGAGCCTCCGATTTTTGGGGACGTGTCTGTTAATTGTATGATATTATATATTTTTTGGCAAGTAATTATTGAATATAAAAAAAGTTCGCCTAAATCCAGCGAACTTTAATCTTTAACTAAAATTCTATACAATAAATTATCCCTGACGAGCTTTAAGTTTAGGGTTCTTTTTATTGATAACATAAACGCGACCTTTACGGCGAACGATTTTGCAGTTCTTATCGCGAACTTTTTTAGTTTTCAATGAGCTATAAACTTTCATTTTTCTTCCTTTTCATAAACAGTTGTCCGCAACTTATGCTAAAAAGATGTCTTTGTCAACCCTATTTTTGGAGATTCTTGGTAAAAATGTAAGATATCTTTTGCAATATCTTCCTTTTTCTTATAAACTGCGCTTGTTTCTTAATGCTTGGGTTGAGGTGGAAATGCGTTTTTTTGTGTCTGCATGCTTGATTTTTAGTCTTATTTTTGCTCAGAAGGCAAAAGCTCAGCAAGTGAGCTATATTGAAGAAGCTAAGACTCTGGGAATTGTGGCCGGACAAGGTTTGGCTTGCAATTCTTCTCGTTATGATCAATTTGAGATGTTGGCACGAGCTATCATTTTAACCAAAGCTCCAAGTGTGCAGGCTTTGCAAGATGGTTTATATGCGTATAATTCCGCTAAAGCAGATATCTTCTTGGCTAAAAGAAAAGACGGAGGTTATCTTTGCGGTGAAATTTTGCGTATGTTTGATAATCAAGATATTTATAACATTACGCTTTATGAAGACGGTACGCTTAAAATGCCTGATGGGCAAATTATCACCCCAAAGACTCCGTATGATGCTACAAAAATTTATGCCGTAAATTCCAATTTACAACAAAATGTTAATGACGTTTATCAGAACAGTGTAAATAAAGTTCAACAAAAAAGAAAGCAGGCCGCAGTTTATGCTCCAACGTCCAACCAAGTGGAGAATCGCGCTTTGAAGGTGCAAAATGCGCCACAAAATACGGTTCAACCGCTGGTTAATGATTTTTCTGCCGAATCTTCGGTAGGACATTTGTCTCGGCGCAGACACTAAAGAATCTTGCATAATTTGTTTTAACCTATATACTCTAGCCTCAGTTAATATTTTTAAATGGAGAAAGTAATGGCTGCGTATCAGTACGTTTTTGTAATGCAAAATTTAACCAAAGTTTTCCCCGGAGGAAAAGAGCTTTTTAAGGGTATCACGCTTTCCTTTTTACCCGGAGCCAAAATCGGTGTTTTGGGTGTGAATGGTGCCGGTAAATCTACATTATTAAAAATTATGGCCGGTGTAGATAAAGAATTTAATGGAGAGGCATGGGCCGCAGAAGGTGTTAAAGTCGGCTATTTGGAACAAGAGCCAAAGTTAGACCCCGCTAAAAATGTGATGGAAAATATTATGGACGGTTTGGGTGAAACCAGAGATTTACTCAAACGTTTTGAAGAAGTTTCCATGAAGTTTGCTGAGCCGATGAGCGATGATGAAATGAATGACCTCATTGAAGAACAAGCTGAATTGCAAGAAAAAATTGATGCTTGTAATGGTTGGGATTTGGAACGCACTATCGAAATTGCCATGGATGCTTTGCGTTGTCCGCCGGCTGATGCTGATGTTACTAAACTTTCCGGTGGTGAAAAACGTCGTGTGGCTCTTTGCCGTTTGTTGTTACAAAAACCTGATATGTTGCTCTTGGATGAACCGACTAACCATTTGGATGCCGAATCGGTGGCTTGGCTTGAAAAACATTTGCAAGAATATAAGGGAACGGTGGTTATGGTTACTCACGATCGCTATTTCTTGGATAATGTTACCGGTTGGATTTTGGAACTTGATCGAGGTCAGGGAATTCCTTATGAAGGCAACTATTCTTCTTGGTTGGAACAAAAACAAAAACGCTTGGCTCAAGAAGCTCGTGAAGAAAGTGCACGTCAAAAAACTTTGGCTAACGAGTTGGAATGGATTCAAAAAAATCCGAAAGCTCGTCAGGCAAAATCTAAAGCTCGTATCAAGGCCTATGACGAGTTGTTAAATGCAGCAGTTAAAGATAAAATTACCCAAGCTTATATTAATATTCCGATGAATGAACGTTTGGGCGATTTGGTCATTGAAGCTGAAAATATCAGCAAAGCCTATGGAGACAGAGTTTTGATTGATAATTTGTCTTTCAAAATTCCCAAAGGGGCCATTGTTGGTATTATTGGTCCAAATGGTGCCGGTAAAACTACCTTGTTCCGTATGATTACCGGACAAGAAAAACCGGATTCCGGTACAATCCGAATCGGCGAATCGGTAGATTTGGGATATGTCGATCAATCCAGAGATGAGCTCAATCCGGATAAAACCGTGTGGGAAGAAATTTCCGATGGTTTGGATATGATGGAACTTGGCAAAAAAACTATTCCGTCGCGTGCTTATGTCGGACAGTTCAACTTCAAAGGCGGCGACCAACAAAAGAAAGTCGGTCAGCTCTCCGGCGGGGAAAGAAATCGTGTCCACATGGCTAAAATGCTTAAAAAAGGTGCTAATGTTATTCTGCTTGATGAGCCGACCAATGATTTGGATGTGGATACACTCCGTTCTTTGGAAGAAGGAATTATGGCTTATCCAGGGTGCGTTTTGGTTACTTCACACGACCGTTGGTTCTTGGACCGCTTGGCAACCCATATCCTTGCTTATGAAGGTGATGGGCATGTTGAGTGGTTTGAAGGAAACTTTGATGATTATGAGCAAGACAAACGTCGCCGCTTGGGTGAAGATGCTTGTAATCCACACAGAATGAAATATAAAAAATTAGAAAGATAAAATCTGAATGATAGAAAAAATAGAGTGATTTTGAATTTCCAAAAATCACTCTATTTTTTATGCTTGATGATAAAGCGAATCTGGTCTATCTTCAAAAAAGTTTTTAAACTTGAATGAAAGAAGAAAAAAATGCGTCATTCTCAGCGTGAAAATAATCAAATTCGTGAAGTTGAAATTATCCCCCATTTTAACCCTTATGCCGAAGGTTCTTGCCTGATTAAATGCGGCAATACCCATGTGGTTTGTACTGCCAGTGTGGAAGACAAACTCCCTGCTTGGCTCAAAGGACAAAACAAAGGTTGGGTTACGGCAGAATATGCCATGTTGCCGCGTTCTGCACAAACCAGAATCCCGAGAGAAACTAAAAAACCCTCCGGTCGTTCACAAGAAATTCAACGCCTTGTCGGCAGAGCTTTGCGTGCTGTGGTCGATTTAGAGGCTATGAAAGATATTTCCATTTGCATTGACTGCGATGTCTTGCAAGCTGACGGTGGCACACGCACTGCCTCCATTACCGGCGGCTATGTGGCCTTGGCTTTGGCTTTGCAAAAACTCCAAGATGAGAAAAAACTTCTGGTCAATCCGCTCAAAGGTATGGTCGCAGCCATTTCTTGCGGCATTTGCAACGGTGAATGTGTTTTGGATGTGGATTATGAAGAAGATTCAACCGCTGAAGTGGATATGAATTTTGTCTTAACCGATGATAACAAAATTGTAGAAATTCAAGGTACGGCGGAAGGTAAACCTTTTGATGAAAATCAGTTCAATCAGCTTTTTGCTTTGGCACGTAAGGGTGTTACCGAACTTATTGAAAAACAAAAACAAGCCTTAGGAAAATAAGAAATGAAGTTTGATAAAATTGTTTTAGCCAGCCATAATCAAGGCAAAGTGCAAGAAATTGGTCAAATGCTGAAACCTTTTAACATTCAGGTTGTTTCGGCTGCAAATTTGAACTTGCCCGATGTTGAGGAAACCGGCACCACTTTTGAAGAAAATTCTCGCCTCAAGGCTGATGAACTTTGCAAAATCAGCGGCCTTCCCTGCTTGGCAGATGATTCCGGCTTATGTGTGAATGTCTTAAACGGTCGCCCCGGAGTGTATTCCGCACGCTATGCTCCCAATCGTGATTTTGACAAGGGCATGGATATGCTCCTTAAAGAGATTAAAGGCAGTGGCTCAAATGACCGTTCGGCTTATTTTGCTTGCGTGATGGCTTTTGCCGTACCTGGTGAAGAAACAAAAGTTTTTGAAGGTCGTGTCAACGGTGTGATTACGGAAGAAAAAGAAGGCAAGGGCGGTTTTGGTTATGACCCGATTTTCAAACCCAATGGTTATGACCAAACCTTTGGTGATTTGCCCAAAGAAGAGAAAAATAAAATTTCTCACCGTGGTAATGCCTGCAAAAAATTTGTGGCTTATTTAGAAAGTTTGTAAAAAATGTCTGCCTGTCGATTGTATAACATTCCTGCAACCTGCTCTTTTGTTGACACTTTGGCAGGCAAACTTTTGGCTGAATATCAAAATAATCCGTTAGAATTAGCCGAGGTTTTGCTCCTTCTACCCAATCGTCGTGCTGTAAAGTCAATGGCTGATGCTTTTGTGCGTGCGCAAGGTATGGCGCCGACCTTATTGCCAAAAATGATACCGATTGGCGATGTGGAAGAAGATGAGCTTTTTCTATCCGGCCTTGATAGTGATGCCGAGATTTTGAACCTTCCTCCTGCGATTGAGCGCAACGAGCGTTTGCTCCTTTTTACCAAAATCATTATGGCCAAGCCTTCTGATTTTGGTTTGGAGAAAATCCCCCTCAACCAAGCTTGTTTTTTAGCGCAAGAGCTCGCTAACCTTATTGATACGGTTAATAATGAAGACTTGAGCTTTGCCAATTTGCAAAATTTAGTGCCGGAAGAATATGCCGCGCACTGGCAAGAAACTTTGAAGTTTTTGGAAATCATCACCCGCTTTTGGCCGGATATTCTCAAAGAAAGAAATTTGATTGACCCCAGCGAGCGGCGCAATCTGCTTATTCGCGCGCAAAGTCGCCAATGGGCGGAAACCAAGCCTGATAAACGCATTATCATTGCCGGAACCACGGCAACTTATCCAGCCATGAAAGAGTTGGTGCAAACGGTTTTAAACTTGCCTCAAGGTGAGGTTATTCTCTCCGGCTTGGATAGAGATTTGGATGATGAAGATTGGCTAGAGATTGATGAAACCCACCCGCAGTTTGAGTTTAAGCTCTTGCTTGATTATTTGCAGATTGAACGCACGCAAATCGCCGATTTGGTAGAAGCGCAAAACAAACCGCGAGAAGAACTTATTTCCGAAATTATGCGTCCGGCAAAAACCACCGATAAATGGCGTGATATTCAAAAGAAAAAGCTTGGTATTGAAGCCACCGCCGGTATTAGCTTGATTGATTGTGCCGATATTAGGGAAGAGGCTTTGGCGATTGCGCTGATTATGCGTGAAACCTTGGAAGAGCCTGAGAAAACTGCGGCGCTTATTACCTCAGACAGAAACTTGGCGCGCCGTGTGGCCAGTGAACTTGAGCGTTGGGAAATTAAGGTTGATGATTCTGCCGGTAAGCCTTTATCTTTAACGCCCGTCGGAAACTTTTTGCGTTTGGTGGCAAAAGTTTGCGAAAGTGATTTTAACCGAATAGATTTTTTGAGTTTGCTTAAACAACCGCTCACCAATAATGGGCAGAAGAACGGCGAAGTGCGTCGCATGAGCCGTATTTTGGAAGAAAAAGTTTGGCGCGCACAACAAGAAGATGAAGCCTTACAAACCTTTGAGCAAAATATGAGGTCAGTTTTTGCGCCGCTTTATAACCTCTATCTTGCAGAAAAAGCAGATTTGAAAGCACTTATTCAGGCTCATTTGCAAGTGGCGGAAGCCTTGGCAGCAACTGATGCAAAAGCCGGTGCGCTTAATTTGTGGAAAGGTGATGCCGGAGAGGCAGCAGCGCATTTCTTTGCCGACTTATTGGAAAAAGCCGAAGTTTTGGGCGAAGTGGAAGCGCAAGAATATTTAAGTCTGATTGAAGCCTTGATGAGCAGTGTGACCGTGCGTCCGAAGTTTGGTACACACCCGAGACTAAAGATTTTGGGACCGATTGAGGCGCGTTTGGTGAAATATGATGTGACAATTTTGGGGGAAGTGAACGAGGGTATTTGGCCCAAAACTGCCACTTCCGACCCATGGATGTCGCGCCCGATGAAAAAAGAATTTGGATTTCCGCTGCCTGAAAAAGCCATTGGTATTATGGCTAAAGATTTTGCCGAGTTTATGGGTGGTGAGGAGCTTTATTTAACCCGCGCCGAAAAAGTGCAAGGCACGCCGCAAGTGCGTTCGCGTTGGTGGTTGCGTTTGGAAACGGTGTTAAAAGCTTTGGGTTATGAAGCCGGAGCTTTGGAAGATGTGATTTATCGTCTGATTGCCAAAGATTTGGATAAGCCCAAGGAATATGTTAAAATTTTGCCGCCGGCTCCCAAACCGTCGGTATATGCCCGTCCGCGTGAGATGTCGGCCAGCAATGTGGAAATGTGGATGCGCGACCCATATTCTATTTTTGCCAAATATATCTTAAAGCTCAAACCTTTGGAAGAAATTGAGCAAGATTTATCTATGGCGGATTATGGCAATATTATCCATGCTATTTTGGAAGAATTTAATAATCAGCACCCGAGCGATTTTCCTGATAATGCGGAAGAAGAATTTTTGGTGCTGGGTGAAAAATATTTTGCCGAAAATGGCATTGCCCAAGAAACACGCGCTTTTTGGTGGCCGAATTTTTTGAAAACCGTTTCTTGGGTGGTGGCAAAAGAAAAAGAATATCGTGCCAACATCAAACAAGTGCATAATGAAGTGAAAGGTAAGCTCACACTTAATGCTCCGGCCGGAGATTTTGTCTTAACCGCGAAAGCAGACCGTGTGGATGAAACCAAAGACGGCAAAATTAACATTATTGATTATAAAACCGGTAGAGCGCGCTCCAAAAAAGAAGTGGAAACAGGTAAAGCACCGCAGTTGCCGATTGAGGGATTGATTGCGCAAGCCGGTGGTTTTGCGAGTATTGATAAAAAGGCAATTTCTGAGCTTATCTATTGGCAGCTCGGGCGCAAAGAGACGGTGATTGGCGGCGATATGGAAGCAACCCTTAACCGCAATTTGGAAAATATTGCTAAGCTGATTAATTTGTTTGATTTTGAAGAAACCCCTTATTTGAGTCGACCGAATCCAAAAAATGTGCCGGAATATTCTGATTATGAACATTTAGCGCGGGTGAAAGAATGGTCGGTGGTTGAGAGTGATGCAGAGGAGTGATTTTGATGACGGATATTAAGATAGAAAGAGAAAATCGCTCTTTGTTAGCCACACAAAAGCAACGCAAAGCCTCCAACCCAGATAAATCAGTTTGGGTGGAAGCCTCCGCCGGAACCGGCAAAACCAAAGTGCTTTCCGATAGGGTGTTGCGCTTGTTGCTTAAAGGTGTGCCACCTGCCAAAATTTTGTGTTTGACCTATACCAAAGCAGCGGCAGTGGAGATGAGCACGCGTATTGCCGGACGTTTGAGCCGTTGGGCGGTGGCAAAAGAAGAAAAATTGCAAGACGAAATTTCGGCACTTTTGGGGCAAGATGTCTTAAGTCTGAAAGATGGGGAAAAGCTCCTTGCCACGGCACGCAAGTTGTTTGCGGTGTTGCTTGATACCCCAGGTGGGATGAAGATTCAGACCATTCATAGTTTTTGCCAAGAGATTTTGAAACGTTTTCCTCTGGAAGCCAAAATTTCGCCTTATTTTGAAGTGATGGACGACCGTGCCGCAGCTGAGGCTTTGGAAGAAGTGAAAGCGCATTTGTTGCGCCAGATCGAGCTGAACCCGAATGGCAAATCTTCACAATCTTTGGCTTTCATTACGCAAAATGTGAGTGAATTTACGTTTCCGAAAATTATGAATAATTTGGCGGCGAATCGTAATAAAATCTCTCGCTTGCTTAATAAATATAAAAATGTGGATGAGCTTCTCATCCATACGGCGCAAAAACTCGGTATAACTCCGACCGATAGTAAAAACAGCGTGATTGCTGACTATGCCGAAAAAATGGATAAGGACGAACTCAAAGCTCTGATGAATGCTTTGTTTGCCGGTAAAACCACAGATAATAAAAACGCCACAGTTTTTGCCGATATTTTAGAAAAAGGTTTGAACGCTGAAAATTATGATGCTTTTCAGAATGTGTTTTTAACCAGCGGCAAAATCAGAGCCAAATTGGTTACCAAAGATGTGCTCAAAATCTATCCGGAAGCGGAAGAAAAAATGCTTTTCTTGGCAGAAAGCGTGATTGAGCAGAATAACAAATTGGCGGCGGTGGGTTTGTTTGAAACCACCAAAGCGGTTTTATATTTGGCGGAAGATTTAATCGGTGGTTATAACGCTTATAAGCGTTTTCATTCCAAAATGGATTATGAGGATTTGATTGTCCTCACACGTGAGTTGTTGGAAGATAAAAGCGTTGCCGATTGGGTTTTGTTTAAGCTAGACGGCGGTATTGATAATGTGCTGATTGATGAGGCGCAAGATACATCTCCCGACCAATGGGCAATTATCCGCGCGGTGACGGAAGACTTTTTTGACGGTGCCAGCTCCTCCAACCAAACACGCACGATTTTTGCCGTGGGTGACCGCAAGCAATCTATTTATTCTTTCCAAGGGGCAGACCCTAAAGAATTTGACAATATGCGCCGTTATTTTGCTGAAAAATTGGCGCCCTCAAACAGCTTTGAAGAAGTGAATTTGGATGTTTCTTTCCGCTCCACGGCCGCCATTTTGGATACGGTTAATCAGGTGTTCTCCATGCCGCAAGCCAAGCAAGGTGTGGTGCCGTTAGAACAAGATATGACCCATGTGCCGTCGCGTATCGGTGATGGCGGTAAGGTTGAAATTTGGCCTTTGGTGGAGGCTGAGGAAGATGAAAACCCTGATGTCTATCTGCCGCCGATTGAGCGTAAAGTAGCATCTTCCACCAGCTCGCGTTTGGCTAAGATGATTGCGCTCAAAATTAAAGAAATGGTAGAAAACAAAGAGATTTTGGTTTCGCAAGATCGACCGCTGCGCTTTGCCGATTTTATGATTTTGGTGCAACGGCGCAACAGCTTTGTGGAAGAGTTGGTGCGTGAGTGCAAAAATGCCGATGTAAATATTTCCGGCGTGGATAAAATTAAACTCCTTGAACAAATTGCCATTCAAGACTTGGTTGCTATTGCCAAATTCTTATTGCTTCCGGCTGATGATTTGACCTTAGCCACAATTTTGAAATCACCGCTCTTTGGGCTGGATGATGATGATTTGTTCAAGCTTTGTTATAAGCGCGGTCATGCCTCTCTTTGGAGCAAACTCGGTGATAATCCGGCTTATAGAGAAACATATTCCGAGCTGCAAACTTTGCTGAATATGGCTGATTATGTGCGCCCGTTTGAGCTTTATGCTTATATCTTGAACAAAATGCAAGGGCGTAAAAAGTTTGTTTCACGCCTTGGCGAAGAAGCGATAGATGGTATTGATGAGTTTGTCAACCTAACCTTGAATTTTGAGCAAGAGCATATTCCCAGCCTGCAAAATTTTGTAAACTGGATTGCGCAAGACGAGGTGGAAATCAAACGCGAGCAAGAGCAAAGTGATGCCGATGCGGTGCGGATTATGACCGTGCACGGCTCCAAAGGTTTGCAAGCGCCGATTGTGATTTTGCCGGATACGGTACGCGTTAAAAGCATTAAAAACGAGGCGGGGCTTTTGCTTGATGATGATGTGATGTATTATCCTTTTTCTTCACAAAATTATGAAGAAAATTGCAAACGCCTGAAACAAGAAGAAAAAGAACTCTCGCTCGAAGAATATCGCCGTCTTTTGTATGTGGCTTTGACCAGAGCCGAAGACAGATTATATATTTGCGGCTATACAAAAAGTAAAGAACCGAACGAGGAATCATGGTATGCACTTTGTCAGCAGAGCTTTGCCAAAATCGGCACGGAGCAAAAGGATGGTGTGGTCGCTTATAATGTAGCGCAAGAGTTCCATAAAGAAAATGAAGAGAAAAAAGCAAAAACGATTGTTCAAACACCTGATTTTGCGTGGGTTCACACTATTCCCGAGGCGGAAAGTCTACTTGCCAAACCTTTGACACCTTCTAAACTTGATGAAGAAGAGGAAGATGAGGTTTTTGCTTCTCCGCTCGGAGAAAACGGACAAAGCAAATATCGCCGCGGTACGATTATTCACAAACTTTTGCAATTTTTACCGGAAATCAAAAATGCCGATACGGCTTTGGTTATTGATGAATTTTTGCAAAAGAACGCGCCTGATTTGTCTTTGCGTGAACACAACCGCGTGATTGAAGAGGTTTCTTGCTTGCTTCAAAATCCGGATTTTGCTGCCGTGTTTGGAGAAAATTCCAAGGCTGAAGTTCCGGTGATGGGGCAGGTCAAAGATAGAATCATTTCCGGACAAATTGACCGTTTGGTGGTGGAAAAAGACCGTGTGATGATTATTGATTTTAAGACGAATCGACCGGCCGCCAAGACAATTGCCGATATTCCACCAGCTTATATCAAACAACTTTCAGCATATAAGGAATTGATTGCCAAGATTTATCCCACGCAGAAAATTGAAACTTATATCTTATGGACAGATACGGCCAATTTGATGAAAGTTAGTTGAATATAAAAAAAATTAGGTTATATTGAAAACATTAAATATTACTTTTGAAAGGAAACAAAATGAAAGCTATTAACGATAGTCAATTCAAAGATGAGGTTTTGAACTCTAAGGGTTTGGTTTTGGTTGACTTTTGGGCAGAATGGTGCGGTCCGTGCCGTCAACTCATTCCGGTTTTGGAAGAAGTTTCTAAAGACATGGCCGGAAAGATTGAAATTTGCAAAATGAATGTTGATGAATCTCCAAACACGGCTGCTGAATTTGGAATCCGTAGCATTCCAACCATGTTCTTGTTCAAAGACGGCAAACAAGTTGATATGAAAGTTGGTTTCAACTCTAAAGATGCTCTTACCACTTGGTTGAACTCTCATATGTAATTTGAATTATAAAGAAAAAACCTCTCATTTTGAGAGGTTTTTTTGTGCCTTAAACATTTTCCAATTCTATGGAGATTTTTTGATGAAAAGTGCGGGCAATTTGGTTTAGATAACCGATATTGAGTTCGGCTAATCCAAGCTCCAGTTTTTCAATATAAATTGAGGGCACATCAGATTGAGCGGACAAATCGACCACACGCATGTGATTAGCACGCCTTAGGGCAATGATTTGCTCGGCTAAATTAAGCCTTGTTTGTTTTAAATTTGCTTTGGCTTGTTTTTTATCCAGCATTTTATTCAACTCCTTTTCTCTGTTACATTACAGTTTGAAAATAAAAACCACCGAAGGAAAACCAACGGTGGTGGAGCTGAAAAACTGCAATAACACAGACACACTTATTCGACCTGAAAACAGGCTTATTTCGTGTACTCCACCATAAGTGGATTTGTTATTGGGTGTTTTTCAGACACCGCAGGCTATCTCTAACCTGCGAGAGCTATTGTAGAAAATTTAATAAAAAATGCAAATGAAAAATATGTCGATTTTTTATCACCTTGTTCTTCTTTGATATTTATGTTAAGATTAAACATATGTTGGGAGAAAATTATGGTAGAATATCCAAAAAAATATTCTAAAGAAACCGCATTAAAGGTTTTCCGAAAACAATTAAACAGCACTGACAAAACGTTTGCGCAAGCTTTGTATAGCCGTTTTATGCATCAGACTTTTAATAATCCGGCAAATAATGAAAAACTGAAAACAGCTCAAAATGCTCGTGAAAGCGTTGCGCTTATTTCTGCATTGATTAAAAAAACAGCTGATAAATATTTTTCTTCTGTTATAGAAAATCCTGAATTATCAGATGTCTTTTTTCAAGAGTTGGAAGCTCAAAGACAAGCCAAGCAAGATAAAATCAAACAAGAAGCCATAGAAAACGGCATGGTTCTTTGGCATGCCACACCTCTGTCTAAAGAAGAGTTGGATGGCGGGGTGTTGAAAGGAACAACCGAACGACCAGATTTGATGTGGGAAAAGGTATTTACCGGTGTATGTGCTTTTCCACATTCTAACGGAGCTTACGCTATTAAAAAAGCCAAAGATGAGCAAGATTTTGCTTGCAAAGGAGAAAATTTGGTGCGCTTGACCGATAATCGTTTAGATGGAAAGAAACCAGATGAGGTTCTTGGTTATATTCACGGACATAAGTTGACACCTAGTGATGGTTTTGTGCCGACAGTGGCTTTAGATGGTACTGTTCCCGGCGAGTGGACGACGGAAAAAGAAGTTTCTATTGATGAGACCAAAGAAGTAACCCTTAATTCTTTGCGCCAAAATGATGTGCATATTTTTGCTTTTAATAAAAATGATAATGATATGATTAAAAAGTTGGCGGCAAATAAGTCTATTGAAGAACAAATCAGTTTGTTTGAAGATATGGCTGCTCATCCGGAGAGAACTTATGCCGATGAAGAAGGAAATTTTCGAAAGATAAAAGTTAAAGATTATTATAATCAAGACAAGAATCAGACTAATATGATGATGTTGTCAGCTATGAAATCTTTAGGGAAGGGGTTAGGTTAAGAGCACAAATCTTCTATGAGTTTGTTTAAGACTAATCTACCTTCATTGGTGGCAAAAAGGTGGCTTTGAGTTTCTTCTATCAACTTTTCTGCTTTAAGCATGGATAAATTTTTTTGATTAATAAAATCGGCTAATTTTATTCCGCAAACTTTATAAAACTTTTCTTTATTTATCCCTTCATTTAGGCGTAAGCCCATAATAATCAGCTCTTCGGCGCGGTCACTTGCTGAAATTTCTTCTTCTTGGCGGTGGTGTGTTAAAGCATAGAATTTATTGCCGATTTTTAGACGTCCGTGTGCCGATTTGCCAATGCCGAGATAATCATCGCCTTGCCAGTACAACAAGTTGTGGCGGCTTTGAAAACCTTTCCTTGCATAGTTGGAAACTTCATATTGCAGGTAGCCGTTATCTTGCAAATATTGATTGGTGAATAAATACATTTCTCGGGCGGTATCTTCTTCGGCAGTTTCTACTTGTTTTTTATAAAAAACCGTTCCTTCTTCAATGGTCAGTTGATACATTGATAAATGTTTGAAACCAAATTGAACAGCTTGTTTAATCTCATCTTGCCAAGCACTTAAAGTTTGTTCGGGACGGGCGTAAATCAAATCAAAAGAATGATTGTCAAAGTTTTGCAAAACCTCATCTATGGCCGTATAGGCTTGCTCTAAATTGTGGGTTCTGCCCAAAAACTTTAAATCTTTATCATTCAAAGCTTGCACCCCTAAAGACAAGCGGTTAATTCCGGCTTGTCTTAAATCTTTAAACAGATTTTTTCTATCGCTATTAGGATTTGCTTCCAAAGAAATTTCAATGTCTTTCTTGCACTTCCATTTTTGATGAATGTGATTGATGAGCTTTTCAATTAAATTGGGCTTAATCAAAGATGGTGTGCCGCCACCGAAAAAGATGCTTTCAACAATTCTATCACCGGTTCTTTCGGCATAAAAATCTAAATCTTCTAAGTATTCTTTGATGATTGTTTCTTGCTCAACATCTTTTTTAATCTGGCTGAAAAAGTCACAATAGGGGCATTTGCTCAGACAAAAAGGCCAATGAATATAAATGCCGAACTTTACGGAATTGTCCTCACGGCTTAAATCGGGTAAAGGTTCGGCATTCATATCTTTTAATTTCATTACAGAATGAATTTTGATAAATCGGTGGCTTGCGTGAACTTCATCAATTTTTGTTCTACAAACTCAGCAGTAATCACTTCTTTTTGACCACTTCTGTCTGAAGCATTAAAACTGATGTCTTCAAGCAAAATTTCCATAACTGTATGCAAACGGCGAGCACCGATGTTTTCAACATTTTCATTAATCTCAACCGCGATATCGGCAATCTTATCAATTGCTTCTTTCTCAAACTCAATGTCAAAGTTTTCGGTTTTAAGTAAAGCGGTATATTGCTCGATGAGGTTGGCTTCCGGCTCGGTTAAAATGCGGACAAAGTCTTCATGGGTTAAGGCTTTTAACTCCACACGGATAGGCAATCTACCTTGCAACTCCGGCAACAAGTCTGAGGGTTTTGCCAAGTGGAATGCACCGGAGCAGATGAACAAAATGTGGTCGGTTTTAACCATGCCATATTTGGTAGAAACGGTTGTGCCTTCAATCAAAGGCAGCAAATCTCTTTGTACACCTTCTCTTGAAACATCACCGCGCATATTTTCAGATTTACCGGTAATTTTATCAATCTCATCAATAAAGACGATACCGTCATTCTCCACAGCTTCAATTGCGGCTTTGGTGATTTGGTCGTTGTCAAGGAGTTTATCACATTCTTCGTCAATCAAAACATCATAAGCTTCACCGACTTTCATCTTTTTAGTTTTATATTTAACGCCAGTTCCTCCCAACAAATCACCCAAGCTAATCATGCCCATTTGTGCACCTGGCATTCCGGGGATATCTATTGTGGGCATGGAGGCATTGGAATTGTCTTGAACGCTGATTTCAATTTCTCTATCGTTCAACTGATTTTCACGTAAGAGCTTTCTGAACTTTTGTTTTGTTTCATCACTGGCGCTTAAACCAACCAAGGCTTCCAATACTCGGTCTTCTGCCGCTAATTCTGCTTTGGCTGTTACCGATTTGCGCATTTCTTTTCTGGTATTGTTCAAAGAAATTTCAACCAAGTCGCGGATAATGCTCTCAACATCTCTACCAACATATCCAATCTCGGTGAACTTGGTGGCTTCAACTTTGACAAACGGTGCTTTGGCTAACTTGGCCAAACGTCTGGAAATCTCGGTTTTACCAACACCTGTGGGACCGACCATCAAAATGTTTTTGGGAACAATCTCATCTCTTAATCTTGGTTCAACCTGCATTCTTCTCCAGCGGTTACGCAAAGCAACGGCAACCGCTTTTTTGGCCTCGTTTTGGCCAATGATAAATCTATCCAACTCGGATACAATTTCACGAGGACTATATGTAGCCATTTTCTCTTAAACTTTCTCTATGATAACGTTGTGATTGGTATAAATATCAATGTCACCGGCAATCTTCATGGCTTTTTGGGCGATTTCTTCCAAGCTCAAGCCTTCGACATCATACAGAGCTTTAGCTGCCGCCATGGCATAATTGCCACCGGAACCAATGCCGATGATGCCATCATCGGGTTCCATAACTTCGCCCGTGCCGTTTAACACCAAAGAGACATCTTTGTCGGCTACAATCATATAGGCTTGCAACTGGCGCAAATATTTATCCATACGCCAATCTTTAGCCAACTCCACGGCGGCACGTTTTAATTGATTGGCGTGTTTTTCCAACTTGGCTTCAAGTCTTTCAATCAAAGTAATGCCATCTGCAGCAGCACCGGCAAATCCGGCGATGATGTTGCCGTTGCCAATGCGTCTAACCTTAACTGATTTTGATTTGAAAACCACAGCTTCGCCCAAAGTGGCTTGACCATCGCCGGCCATAACCACTTCGGAGCCTTTTCTGATACATAATATTGTTGTCATAAAACTATTTTCTTTCCTTTACACTCATAGCTTCAGGAGCTTTACTGCCTTTTGAATTGTCAATGGCGGTTGAAACCGGTTTGGCAACTGATACTGAGGCAGGAATTTTGTTGGTGAATTTAACACCGCAAATATTCAAACCAACGCTCTTCAAAGCTGTTTCAATCGGGATGAATAAGTCACCGCCTTCATCAGTTCTGATGCCTGAGTGTGACAGACCGGTAATATTGCCGTTCTTATCAATCAAGGAACTACCCAAGGTTTGGTTCTGAACATAGGTGTTGACAATGATTTCGGCACCTTTGTCTTCAGAATAACGATAGCCGATAACTTCTCCCTCTGTTTCTAGATAGTTTTCGCCTTGGTCAAAGTCAAGTAAGCCTAAGGTCATGAACATCTCTTTGCCAACTTCAGGTAAAGCCAAACGCAAAGGTAACGGATTGAATTTTGTCTTTTCATCAAGCAAAATCAAAGCAACGTTTTTGTTCGGGTTTACACGGAATGCAGAACCGGTGTAGTCCATGCCGTTAATGGTCTTGATGTTGAATTTGTTTTGAGATTTATCAACCAAATCGGCCGAGGTTAAAATTAACTGATCAGAGATAATCAAACCTGCTCCTTTTCTACCGCTCGGGTTCTCTACGCTGACAACAGATGCACGCAAGCGATACATATTTTGCGGAGACAAGTTTTCATATGGTTTGACACTTTGGATGCAGAAGTTGCTCTTGCCTTCGGCATACATATTTTCTGCAGCAGCACGATTTTGTCTTTCTTCTATGCCGGCGCTTTCATCAACAGGAACATCAATCCAATAATCATCCGTGTAGGTGATGTTGTTCTTGGTGACGGAAATGGTGGTGCAGCTGTCTTGTCCTAAGGTCACTTCACTGCAGTTATCATTGATACGGAGTTCTTTGATTCCCGATACTTTGCCATCGGAGAATCTAGATGAACCACCGCTTCTTTCTTCAATCATAGCTTTGGAAACAAAACTACCATCCGTTTCAATAATTCCGGCAATTTCTAAGGGTTGTCTGCTACCGGTATAAGAACCGGAAGAAATGGTAATTTGTTCATTTTCGTCAATATAACCGGTTAACAATTGATTGTTTGCGGCAATGCTTTGTTTGTTTTGGATGTCTGAACTCAAAACAACAAAGTTGCCATTTTCATCAACATATCCTTCAACATTTTGGCCTGTTGCAAAAATATCACTATCTTCTTCTACAAAACCTTGTGATGGGCCGCTAAATGCCGTATAAGTTTTTGTATCGGAGACTTCAACAGGAAGCAAATCTTGAGGTTTTAAATCCTTAGAAGCGCAGCTTTGCAGTGCATTAATACCATGAAGTTCTTCGGCATATTGGTTTTTGAAGGTGATTTTGCTCTTTTCTTGTTCTTTGATTTGCGCTAATTGAGCTTGCAAAACCTCCGGTTTTACTCTCTTAGACAGCTCGGTATTGTAGCATTCAATTTGCGGAAGTTTGCTCAAAGCATCGGCAAAGGCACGTTCAACAAGCAAAACTTCACCTTTATACTCACCGTCTTTCATTTCACCATAGCCGGTGGTTGTACCTTTACAATATACATGACTCTTGGTTAAGTCCATCAATCTCCAAGTAACGGTCATCTCTGAGGTGCCAGTGCGGAGATCTTTTTTCTTAACATCATTCCAATCAAACTCATCACAAACATTCATGAAGTAGTCATTGATTTCAGCCGTTAAAACATATTCAGCTTGAGCTTTGTCGGAATACATATAATAAGGATTATTCTTTTCAACCACAACCGGATAGTAGTCATTCATGGTTTCATAAAAGATATCAAAGAATTTCATATCTTTTTGCATTGCGCGGCCTTGGTTTAAGAATACTTCTTTGTCAAATCTGCGGCAGCCGAAAATTCTGAAACGATAATTGCCGAGTTTGTTGGTGTATTGTTCATATTGTTGAGCCTTAGGAATGCGGAAATCAACATATTCTAATTTAACCGGAGCATATTGGTCGCGAGATTGGTGTAAATAAACATAAGCATTGATTTGATCTTGTGTTGGGTCAATTTGCGGCTCATTTTGGATGTAAGCTTGTTTTTTGACCTTTTTTACAGGCTTACTTTTTCCCGGTTCACACATACATTCAAATAACCCGAGTGTTTTTTCTGTGCCATCGCACATACAAGGAATGAGGTCCGGACTTTTTAAATCCGAGCAGGAAATAAGGGCTGTCGGGATTAAAGCCAATTTTGCTAACCGAGATAGTTTCATGTTTATATACTCCATTTAAATACGTTTCATCGGCCTTATCCTCCGATAGGATAAAGCCTCGGCAATATGTATCTTAAATATTTTTTCGCTATTTTGCAAGTCTGCAATTGTTCTTGCTAACCGTAAAGTGCGATGATAAGCTCTGGCGGAGAGCTGGTTTTTTTCGGCAAATGAAATCAGAAGCTGTTTGGCATCGTCTTCAAGCGTGCAAACTTGTTCCAAAATTTTTCCTTTAAGCTCTGAATTTGTGTGTAAATTTTTGTAACCAAGAGCTTCATAGCGTTGTTTTTGAATATTTCTGGCCGCTATTACTCTTTTTCTGACTTCAGCTGAGCTTTCGCCTTCTTTGGCGTTGGCTAAATCCCAAGGGCTAACTGCCGGAACTTCAATATTGATATCTATTCTGTCCAGCAAGGGGCCTGAGATTTTGTTTTGATATTCTTCAGCACAAAGCGGGGCACGCGTACATTCCAGAGCGTGATTACCTAAATGTCCGCAACGACAAGGGTTCATGGCGGCAATTAATTGAAATTTGGCCGGATAAACCGTGTGGGCATTTACGCGTGAGATGGTGATTGAGCCGTTTTCAAGAGGTTGTCTTAATGCTTCTAAAGTGGGACGATTAAACTCGGGCAACTCATCAAGGAACAAAACACCATTGTGCGCTAAAGAAATTTCTCCGGGTTGCGCTTTTCTGCCGCCACCAACCAATGCCGGTGTGGAAGCAGAATGATGCGGGTCTCTGAAAGGACGCTCAAAAGAGATTTTACCATCTTTTAATTCTCCGGCAATGGAATGTATCATGCTCGTTTCCAAAGCTTCTTCAGCAGAAAGCGGTGGTAAAATGGTTATTAATCTTTGTGCCAGCATGGATTTTCCAGAGCCCGGTGGGCCAATCATGAGCATATTATGCCCGCCGGCAGCCGCAACTTCCAATGCTTTTTTAGCGCTTTCTTGTCCTTTGACGTCTTTTAGGTCAAGCAGAGATAATTTGGCTTCAGCTTTTTCGGCTTGAGGAAAAGGAATGAGCTGTGTGCCTTTGAAATGATTGATTAATTGTAATAAATTTTGCGGAGCTATAATATCTTTGATCCCGGACCATGCAGCTTCACTGCCTTGCGCAGCGGGACAGATAAGCCCTAAATTTTGTTGATTGGCTTTGATGGCAACCGGTAAAACACCGTTGACAGAGATGATTGAGCCATCTAAACCCAGTTCTCCAAGAACCATGTAATGACTGATTTCTTCGGCGGGTATAATGCCCATATTGGTAAGCAAGCCCAAGGCGATGGGTAAGTCAAAATGGGAACCTTCTTTGAGTAAATCTGCCGGAGAAAGATTGACTGTAATGCGTTTGGCAGGAAGACTTAAGCCTAAAGAATTTAAGGCAGCTCTTACTCTTTCTTTGCTTTCGGCAACAGTTTTGTCTGGTAAGCCGACTATGGTAAAAGCAGGAAGACCCGCAGAAATTTGAATCTGCAGATCTACGTTTAAAACTTCCAGTCCGTTAAAAGCTATGGTGTTGATGCGCGATAACATGTTTACCACCGAGGTGTTAACTCACCTTCACGCCAACGTCTGGTCGGATAGGTGTCGGTTTTTAAAAAATCATAATCGGCAGTTTTATATGGGATATTACGCAAACGGACATATCCTTTGGATTCAAAAATTTTGGCGCAAGTTTCGGCAGAGACATCTTCCGTGCGGTAGCAAGTGGCAATAACTCGGCTTTGGGGTTGTTGTAAAATTATGTATGCTTGGTCATTGCCATAAACCGTGCGTTGCGGTTTATAATTTATCATTTCTTCAGCATTTTGCCAACTGCAAGCTGAGATAAAGAAAATTAACGATAAAATTTTATGTATCTGCTTCATTTCGTTTGCTCAAACATTAACCTTTTGGTTGATTATATATCCTAATATATTAAGAATGTATAAATTAATGTTTTTATTATAGATTGCAAGCGAAAAAATGCTTGCAAAATTAAAGTTTTGGTATATATTCCCAATCGTCCCTTGCTGGTGGCAGAGTCCATCGGCTATACATTAACCGGTCAAAAGTTAAATTTTGACCATTTGTTGAGAATCCATAAGGAGATAATAATAATGTCATTTTATGAGAGCGTGCTCATTGCACGTCAAGACCTCGGTCAATCTCAAGTTAACACCATTGTTTCTGATTTGAGCAATGTTATTGCCAACAACGGTGGTGAAGTTGTTAGAGTTGACAACTGGGGCTTAAAAAATCTTGCTTACCGTGTTAAGAAAAACCGCAAAGGTTACTATGTTGTTTTGAATATTGCTGCTCCGGCTGCTGCCGTTGCTGAATATGAAAGACAAATGAGATTCAACGAAGATATCATTCGTTATATGACCATTAAAGTTGATGAATTGAGCAAAGAAAATGCTAACAATTCTGAAGCAGGTGAAGAATAGGAGTTAGAAACATGGCTAAACAAGTATTCTTTAGAAGAAAAAAAGCATGCCCGTTTTCTGGTGAAGACGCTTTGCAAATCGACTACAAAGATGTAAAATTGCTTTCTCGTTACATTTCTGAAAAAGGCAAAATCATCCCAAGTCGTATCACATCTGTTTCTGCTAAAAAGCAAAGAGAATTAGCAAGAGCTATCAAACGTGCTCGTTACATTGCTTTGCTTCCGTTTGTTGCTGATTAATAAGGAGAGGTAATATGGAAGTAATTCTTTTGGAACATGTTGAAAAATTGGGTAAAATGGGTGATAAAGTTACCGTTAAAAACGGTTATGCCCGTAACTACCTCTTGCCACAACGCAAAGCTTTGCGTGCTACAGAAGCAAATGTTGCTTACTATGAAAAACAAAAAGCTGAATTGGAAGCTCACAACAAAGCTTTATTGGATACTGCTACAAAATTGGCTGAATCTTTGAAAGGTTTTAGTGCTGTTTTGATTCGTCAAGCTGCTGAAACTGGTCAATTGTACGGTTCTGTTACCATTCGTGACATTGCTGCTGCAATCAAAGAAAAAGGTTTTGCTGTTGAACGTAAGCAAGTTTATTTGGAAAATGCTATTAAAGATTTGGGTGTTTATGAAGTTAAACTCAACTTGCACCCAGAAGTTAGCCAAACCATTTTGGTTAACGTAGCACGTACCGATGATGATGCTGCTAAACAAGCTAAAGCTTTCAGCGCTTCTGCTGAATAGGCTTTGAATAGCACTTTTGAAAAAGACACTGCTTAATTTAAGTGGTGTCTTTTTTTGTGTTTATAATGTACGCGTTTAGAATTATGAAATATAAAATTTTATTCTGCTTTAAATAAAAAAATGCTGGATTTTTAAAAACTTTTATGTTATAGCTCTAGACAATAATTGATGATATTAGATGAGGCGGGGTCAAAAACCCCGCTTCTTTGTTAAGGAAAATATGATGCAGATTAAACACCCCTTACATGACTTGATTGAACCCATTGTTGAAGGTTTGGGCTATGAGCTGGTGCGAATCATGACTATTGGTCAAAAAAATCCCACCTTGCAGATTATGATTGACCGTAAGGACGGAAATGAGATTAATGTTGATGATTGCGCTACCGTTAGTCGCAAAATTTCTGATGTAATGGATGAAAAAGATCCGATTAAAGATCAATATTCTTTGGAAGTTAGTTCTCCGGGGCTTGACAGGCCTTTAACCAAGGTTGAGCATTTCAAAAGATTTTTGGGTTATGAAACTAAAATCGAAACTTCTGAAGAAGTGAATGGTCGTAAACGTTTTAAGGGCAAAACAAAATCTGTTGATGCCGATAATAATATTGTTTTGGATATGGATGGTACGGAATATAGCATTCCGTTTGATGCCGTTTCTAAAGCAAAAATTGTGTTAACTGACGAACTTTTGGCTGAATATATGGCTGCTCATGAAAATGATGAAGCCGTTGAGCTTGATGAAGAATAATTTTTTATAAAATATTTTTAGCAAAGGATTAAAAATGCAAAATATTGAAAGTATGCCGAGACCTGAAATCATTTTGGTTGCAGATACCGTAGCTCGCGAAAAAAATATTGATCGTGATGATGTTTTGGAAGCAATGGAAATTGCCATTCAAAAAGCCGGTCGTTCTAAATATGGCTTTGAACATGATATCAGAGCTCATATTGACCGCAAAACCGGTGCCATTACTTTGGCTCGCTATCGCGAAGTGGTTGAATCTGAAGACCAAATTGAAAATGAAGTTACACAAATGACTTTGAAACAGGCAAAAGCCTATGATAAAAATATTAAAGTCGGTGAATTTATCATTGATAACTTGCCGCCGATTGATTTTGGTCGTATTGCCGCTCAAACAGCTAAACAAGTGATTGTTCAAAAAGTTCGCGATGCTGAACGCAATAAACAATTTGAAGAATATAAAGAAAAAGTAGGCACTATTGTTAACGGTACTGTTAAACGTGTTGAGTTCGGTAATGTTATTTTGGATATTGGTAAAGCAGAAGCTATTTTGCGTCGTGATGAGATTATCCCGAGAGAAAAATTCAAAAACGGTGACCGCGTTCGTGCTTATGTTTTGGATGTGCGTAAAGAAAATAAGGGACCGCAAATTTTCTTGTCTCGTACTTGTCCTGAATTTTTGGCAAAACTCTTTACTTCTGAAGTTCCGGAAATTTATGATGGTATTGTAAAAATCGTATCTGTAGCTCGTGATCCTGGGTCTAAAGCCAAAATCGCCGTTAAGACCGATGATGTAACTGTTGATGCCGTTGGTGCATGCGTTGGTTTGCGCGGTATTCGTGTTCAAGCCGTTGTTACCGAGTTGCAAGGTGAAAAAATTGATATCGTTCCTTATTCTGAAGATAAGGCCCAGTTCATTGTTGCCGCTCTTGCTCCGGCTGAAGTAACTAAAGTGGTTTTGGACGAAGAAAATAATCGTATTGAAGTTGTTGTTCCGCAAGAACAATTCTCCGTTGCTATTGGTCGTCGTGGTCAAAACGTTAAACTTGCATCTCAACTTATTGGTGCCGATATTGATGTTTTGACAGAAGAACAAGAGCAAGAACGTCGTTCTAATGAAAATAAGGTTCGTTCTCAACGCTTTATGGAAGCTTTGGATGTTGATGAGATGATTGCGCATCTCCTTATTGCCGAAGGCTTCTCTACAATTGATGAAGTGGCTATGGTTCCTTTGAACGAGTTGGCAGAAATTGAAGGCTTTGACGAAGATGTTGCTAAAGAATTGCAAGCCAGAGCTCAAGCTTTTGTTGAAAAACGTAATCAAGAATTTGAGGAAAAAAGCAAATCTTTGGGTATTGATGAGGAAATCCAAAAGATTGAAGGCTTGGATAGAGATATGATTTTGACTATGGCAGACAAAGGGGTTAAAACAATTGATGATTTAGCTGATTTGGCTGCTGATGAATTGATTGAAATTTTGGGGGAAAATACCATCTCTATCAATGAAGCCAACAAAATCATTATGGCTGCTCGTCAACACTGGTTTGATGATGAAAATAAGGATGCCGAGTAAGTCAAATGAAGGCTGAAGAAGCAAGAAAATGTATCGTCTGCGGTGAAGTGCTGCCTAAAGAAAAATTGCTGCGCTTCACCCTAACGCCCGACAATCAGATTGTTCCGGATTTTAAGAAAAAATTGCCGGGAAAAGGAATTTGGGTTACAAACTCTAAAAAAGCATTGATGATTGCGGTGGAAAAGAACTTGTTTGCTAAAGCCGCTAAGAAAAATATTAAAGTAAATGCCGAACTTGTGGATATGGTTGAAAAAATTTTACATAAACGTGCTTTAGATGCCATATCCCTTGCTCGTAAAGCCGGAGCTCTTGTCTTTGGCTTTGAAAAAGTTTGTGATGCTATTAAAAAAAATAAAGTTGCTTTTATTTTGGAAGCAACCGATGCTGGTGCCGATGGTCATAATAAAATTATGAATCTGGCTAAGAATTTGGAAGTTTTCCATTCTTTTAAAATAGAGGAGTTGGATCAAGAATTAGATAAAGTAAATACCGTACATATTGCTTTTTTACATGGTGAAATGGCAAAAGCAGTGCAAGTTGAAATTTCCCGTTTGGAAAATTTCTTAAATTCTTAGGACTAAAGTGTAAATAGTGAAGGAATTATAATGACAGAAGATAATGCAAAAGGTAAATTAACATTATCAGGTAAATCTACCCTGACGCTCAAGCTTGGTGATAAAGCTAAAGCTTCTGCCGAAGGTAAAAAAGTTGTGCAAGTTGAAGTTCGTAAAAAAAGAGTTCTGAATCAGAATAATACTATTGCTCAAGAGCAAAAGGTTAAAATAGATGAAGCTACGGCAGCAAAATTGCGTTTAATTGCGGAAGCAAAAGAACATGAAGCCAAACGCAAACAAGAAGAAGAGGAAAAAGCTCTTTTGCGCCAAAAACAACAAGAAGAGCTAAAAGCAAAAGCTGAAGCCGAGGCAGCAAAGTTAGCTGAGGCTCAAGCTGCGGCTGAAAAGGCAGCTGCAGAAGCCGAAGCTAAAGAAAAAGCAGCTCAAGCTGCGGCTCAAGAAAAGGCTAGAAAAGCTGAAATTGCAAATGAACCTGAAGAAAAATCTTATAAAGTTAAAAAAAGCCGCGATTATGACGACGACGATGATGATGAAGATGATGATATGCCTCGTCATAAAAAAGTTTCTTCCGCCAGAGATGATGGTTTTGAACAAGATCGCCGTAAGGTTACCAAACGTAGCTTTGAACCACAAAAGCGCGGTGGCAAATTTAATGTAAATAACTATATGGGCGGTGATGATGACGATGATGATTATGGCTTTGGAGCTCCGCGTCGTCGCTTTAAGAAAAAACAGCCCAAACCACAACAACAAGCTCCACAACAACCTCAAGAAAAAATTATTCGCGAAGTTGTTATTCCTGAAGTTATCACGGTTCAGGAATTGGCTAACCGTATGGCGGAAAAAGGTGCTGATGTTATTAAAAAATTGATGTCTTTGGGGGTTATGGCTACCATTAACCAACCCATAGATGCTGATACAGCGCAAATTGTGGTAGAAGAATTTGGTCATAAGTTCAAACGTGTTGCTGATAGTGATGTCGAACTCGGATTAGGCGGCGGAGAAGATAAACCAGAAGATTTGTTGCCAAGACCTCCGGTTGTGACGGTTATGGGACACGTTGACCATGGTAAAACTTCACTGCTTGATGCATTGCGTGAAACCAACGTTGCAGCTAAGGAAGCCGGTGGTATTACCCAGCATATTGGTGCTTATCAAATTACCGTTAAAACAGGTGATAAAATTACCTTTATTGATACCCCCGGACACGAAGCATTTTCTGAAATGCGTGCTCGTGGAGCTAAGGTTACCGATATTGTGGTTTTGGTGGTTGCCGCCAACGATGGTATCATGCCACAAACCATTGAGGCTATTCGTCATGCTCAGGCTGCCGAAGTGCCAATCGTTGTGGCTATTAATAAAATTGACTTGCCTGGCGCTGACCCGATGAAGGTAAAAACCGCTTTGTTGCAACATGGTATTGCCGTTGAAGAAATGGGTGGCGATTGCTTGTGTGCCGAAGTATCAGCTAAAAAACGCATTAACATTGATAAGTTGGTTGAAGCTATTTTATTGCAAGCCGAAATTTTGGATTTGAAAGCAAACCCCAATCGTGCTGCCGAAGGTGCGGTTGTTGAAGCCAAAATGGAAAAAGGCCGTGGTTCTGTGGCAACCGTTTTGGTACAAAAAGGAACACTTAAAGTTGGTGATATTATCATTGCCGGTAAAGAGTGGGGACACGTTCGTGCCATGTTTAATGAAAATGGCAAAAAAGTGTTTGAAGCCAAACCGGCTACTCCGGTTGAGGTCTTGGGTTTGCAAGGTACACCTGCCGCCGGTGATGACTTTATTGTGGTTGCTGACGAGACACAAGCTAAACAAGTTACCAACTATCGTATTTGTAAAGAGCGTGATGCTAAGATTGTAAAATCTGCTAAATCTGCTATGGAATTGATGCTTGATAAAATTAAGTCCGGTGAATCTAAACATTTGCCGATTATTATCAAAGCAGATGTTCAAGGTTCTATTGAGGCTTTGGAAGGAACTTTGAATAAACTTTCAACTGATGAAGTTTCTGTTCAAATTTTGCACTCTGCCGTTGGTCCGATTTCCGAATCAGATATTTCTTTGGCAAAAGCATCTCATGCTTTGATTATCGGCTTTAACGTACGTGCCATTCCGCAAGCTCGTGATGCTGCTCGTCGTGATGGAATTGAAATTAAATACTATTCCATCATTTATGATGTGGCTGATGACGTTAAGAAAGGTTTGGAAGGTATGCTTTCACCTGAATTGCGTGAAAAACTTTTGGGTTATGCCGAAATCCGTGAGGTTTATAATATTACCGGTGTGGGTAAAGTTGCCGGTTGTATGATTACCGAAGGCATGGTAAAACGCGGCGCTAAAATCCGCTTGTTGCGTGATAACGTGGTTATTCACGACGGCTCAATCGGACAACTTAAACGCTTCAAAGAAGACGTGAAAGAAGTTCGTGAAGGCTATGAATGTGGTATCAGTTTTGAAAACTATAATGACATTCAAAAAGGCGACTTCATTGAATGTTATGAGATTGAGGAAATCGCCGCCAAGCTATAAAAAATCGTATAATGGGGAACTAATACAGATTTTGCGGATAAATTGTTCAGTCATGTACTTCCATGTACACTCCTTCACAATTTTTCTTAAATCTTATTATTTTCCGCATTCTCCGATTTTTTAGCAAGAATCGTATAATGGGTGATTAAATAAACGTTTTGGCAAATTAATTGATAAGAGAGAAGATTATGCCTAATAAAGAACCATCACAAAGACAACTTCGCGTTAGTCAAGAAATCAGAAAAATCATTACTTCTGAAATTGAGCGAGGGGAAGTCAGAAATTTGCAAGGAATTAATACGATTGTAACCATCACAGATGTTACCGTATCTCCCGATTTGAAATATTCTACCGTCTATTTTATGACCTTGAACGGAACTTTTCTTAAGGAAGTTTCGGAAGGTTTGAATTTGGCGGCAAATCACTTTAGAAAAAGTGTGGCTCGTAACACCAGCTTGCGCTATGTGCCGGAAATTAATTTCAAAATTGATGATACTTTTGCCGAAGTTGATAAAATTGAAAGATTGCTTCACGATCCAAAAGTTCAACAAGATTTGAAATCTGATAAATAAAAAAAAGAGCCTCCGCATGGAGGTTTTTTTTTATTGTTTTTTATTCTGTTTTTTTGTAATCTGCTTTTATCGTTTAATTATTAATCTTTAAGCATATGAAGAAAATTGAACCTTATGCATGTTTTTGCAAAGATAACAAAAATTATTTATTAGCATTTTCTTTGGATAAAGGAAGGTATGAAGTTGTTGGAAAGTATGATAATCTTTTTCAGATAAAAGATTATGCGGTTTTAACAAATGATAACAATCCTTATTTTACCGCAATTTTTGTAAAAGCTCAAAAGCTTTATAAGGCCATTAAAGGAAATTTTATCGGTTTTGGTAATGGTTTTATTTATTTTGAAGATGAAGACAGAAGACTATTTACGCTTTCAAATAACCGAAATATTACAGAAGTTGCTTATTCTTGCGGTATTGCTGCCAATGAGTGGGAAAATGAGTGTTTGATTTTTAAGTTATCTGCTAAAATGAAGGTGGAAATTTGTAGCAAGTAAAAATAAAAAAGCGGTTGGAAATAAATTCCAATCGCTTTTTTATTAGTTGCCTTACAGAAAACCCCGAGTTTACTCGGGGCTGAATGCCGAGGTGTTGGAACAACACCGCTCCACGCCAACGAGCGTGGTCAAACCGTAAGGTTTGTAGCTGTTATAGAACCCCCAGTTTACTGGGGGATATCTATTAAAATCAGAAACTTATTTTTTTACAGCTTTTTGAGCTAACCAATTGTAGATTTTTTGCATCGTTTTATTTCCTTCAACGGCGAAATCTTCGGGATGCCATTGGATGCAGAGAATGTTTTTTTCTTCACTACCCCAAGCTTCAGGAATTCCATCTTCACTTATAGCATATATTTCTAAACCAAAGGGAATATGTGGATTTAAGGCTCCAATATGTCTAGAATTTACTTTAATGATTTTAGATATAAATAATTTAGCTAAAGGATTATGTGGAAGAATTCTAATAAAATGAGCCCATTGTTCTTTACTCCTATGCAAAATATTTGTATATAGGGAGACATCTCTGTAAAGACGACCTCCTAATATTCCCGCAATAATCTGTCCACCCATACAAATTCCTAACATTGGTAAATTTATTTGGGTTGCTTTTATAATAGCAGTTTCATAAGCCTCATATCGACTATTAGGATGGTATTCTTCTTTATTGTCGTTATACAAAAAATCAGGACAAGAAAAAATACCATCAGGCAAAATTAAACCGTTTATTCCAGACATTTGCTGGGATGTATTTTCATAAGTTAAAAGTTTTAAGCGAACATTTGATGTTACAATGCTTTTGGCATAGTTGTAACCAATAAAATAATATTCGGCTTTTTTTCCCATTAGAAAACCTATGAGTGGTGTGTTTAAAGGTTTTCCTCCCAGAGCTGTAAAATCTTCATTTTTTAGATAGATATCAGGAACTTTTCCTAAAGAAATAGCTTCCTTTATTATATCTTCTTTTACACAATAAGCGTGAAATTGCGGCATATATTCCGCATAAATCTTAATTGTATCCATGACGTAATAATTTTAAAATGCCCTTTATCTATAGCAGAATCTAAAAATTTTGTCTATATTTTTTTGTGTTGACGAATTATGGTTTTTTCTTATCCTAAAACAAAAAAGATGAGGGAAAAATGTCCAGACGTAAAAAAGGTGAAAATATTAACGGTTGGTTGGTGATTGATAAAGACCGCGATATGGGCTCGACCGATGTCGTCAACTTTACCAGACGCTTTTTTAATGCCAAAAAAAATGGGCATACCGGTACGCTTGACCCTTTTGCAACCGGTGTGTTGCCGATTGCTTTCGGTGAAGCGACCAAGCTTGTGCCTTTTGTTACAGATGGTGAAAAAGAATATGAATTTATCATCCAATGGGGGGCGGAAACTTCAAGCGGAGATACCGAAAGCGAAGTTATTGCGACCACGGATATTTACCCGACAAAAGAAGAAATTTTAGCTACTATCCCTCAGTTTATCGGTGAAATCAAGCAAGTGCCGCCAGCTTATTCTGCCATCAAAATCAACGGACAACGTGCTTATGATTTGGTGCGCAAAGGGCAAGATGTGAAAATACCAGAGCGAATCGTTGAAATTTATGATTTGACCTTGCTCGAGGAACTTCCAAATCATCAGGCTAAGTTTAGAGTCCGCTGCTCAAAAGGCACTTATGTACGCACTTTGGGGATGGATTTGGCTAAAGCACTCGGTACCAAAGGCTATTTATTGGAACTTAGACGTACCAAATGTGGTAAATTTTCTCTTGCTGATACGATTTTACTGGAAAATTTGAAAAAAATGGTGCATATTGATGAGGCAAAGAAAGTTTTGCTCCCGGTAATAACTGCTCTGCGCGACATCGCGGAGTTAGCTCTAACCGAGACAGATGCAGCTAAACTTCGTCAGGGACAAGCAATTTCTCCACGCTCTTATCAAGACCAAAACTTGAAAGAAGGTGTGGCTGTTGCCTCTTTTGAAGGAGAGTTGGTTGCTATAGTGCGAATCGAGGAAAAACGAATTTCTCCTCAACGCGTTTTTAATTTTAACTCTGATGCGGAAATTTCCGTATCTTAAATAAAAAAGGAAAATATTGATGTCGATTTCTAATGAAAACAAACAAGAATTGATTAAAACTTATGCTATTAATCCGAACGATACCGGTTCTCCGGAAGTTCAAATTGCTATTTGGACCGCTCGTATTAACAGCCTTATCGAACACTTTAACACCCACCCGAAAGATAAACACTCTCGTTTGGGTTTGATGAAAATGGTTTCTCGCCGTCGTCACCTTTTGGACTACCTCAAAGGTAAGAGCGAAAGCCGTTATCAAGAAATCATCAAAAAACTCGACTTGAGAAAATAATTTTATGCGGCACCTAGAGCGAAAAATGCAAGACAGAAAAAATTCACGTAGGTCTAACTACGCTAAAATTTTTTCCGCTCTGTTTTTCACTCTATCTGCCAGCCTAAAATCATTTTCTGAGAATGTGCGGCACCTAGAGCGAAAAATGCAAGACAGAAAAAATTCACGTAGGTCTAACTACGCTAAAATTTTTTCCGCTCTG
>CALXVY010000022.1 GCA_944392255.1 uncultured Alphaproteobacteria bacterium
TTAAGGCGTTTGCTGGCACCATTAGGGTTACACCCGTTTGAGAAGAACCACCGGCTAGGCCGGTGGGTTTCTTTTTTTAAATCCCTCAACATTATCATAAAAGGTAAAAAACATGAGTAACCTTATACGCTATATCATTCAGGAGGATCCTGAAAAACAAATGAAAAAGAACGATTTAGATTATACTAAATATTCAACATCTTGGGCTCCCATTCAAAAACAATCTCAAGAAGACAAATACAAAGGCTATAAATTTAGCTCTAAAAATTTGTTAGAAAACAGCTTTAACTCATTAACATCTAACAAATCTTCACAAAGTAAAGATGAAGGTTCCTTTATGGGTGGAATTTCTAATATCTTTAACAATATTAAATCTGATGAAAAATCTTCTTCAAACACATCTTTACCACAATCCATTGCTAAAACTGCGACAGAAGAAAGCTCCAAAATCGGCAATGTTTTATCTCCGAAATCCATCGGAAATGATGCCGCTTCATACAAAATTGCTCAAAATAACAAAGAGAATATGGTAAATGATGCAAATATTCCATCTAGTAAATTTTCCGATAAAGAATTAACAGAAAGGATGCTTCCTGTAATTAAAAAAATGGAAAAACCTTTAGACTATATCTATATTGATACAACATGGAATAAGACAACCGGAGCCGGTGCCAATGTTGACGATTGGAATACTTTTAATAAAGTAAATTGGGAGATAAATGGGCGTTCTGCAACAGAGGAAGAAAAAAGAGCCACTTTTGATTATTTTGATAAAATAACTTCAAAGGGAAAACAACATATTGATGAAAAAGGAAATATCATAAAGAACAATAATAAAGCAAAATCATATGCTGACCATAGTTCATTTAGGTTGTCTCAAGGAGAAATAGATACCATGCTCCGTAACCACATAACAGAAGATATAAAATATCTTCAGAAGGAGTTTCCTGATTTTGCTTCTTATCCACCTGAATTGCAAAATGTGTTATTGGATATTAAGTTCAATACTGGAAATGTATCTCAAGAAAATTGGCCCAAACTCAGAAAAGCCATTTCCGAGAAAAACTTATTTGGAAAAGAAGGCATTCTCAAAAATGTGCATCGTAAAGATGTTGGAGAAGACCGAAACTTATGGACTGAACAACAAATCAGAAATATTAAATCTTGGTAGCCATAAAGGGGCAGTTCTTACTGCCCCATATCTTTTTCTTTAATAACAAATGTTCCTATAGCACTGCCTGATGCATTTTCCAATACGAACCATTCACCACCAAAGCAATATTCTTTTTTCTCACCACATCCTTGTAACACGTAACGAACAACATAATTTCTCATTCTTTTTAAAAAATCACTGTAATAAGAACATTCAAGAGTTACAAACATAGGGGTATTTTCAAGCATTTTACATTTTTCAATATCTTCTTTTCCGTATAAATCTATAGTCGTAACAGAAGTTGGCATCAAAAAGGTTGGTCTTGAACCTCGCGATATTGGTGATAATTTTTTATAAAACAACGGATTTACAAATTTGTCTTTAGGAGTATTTTTAGATTTTGACGGAATGATATAGGTAAGTGTCTCATCAAAATATTTATAGGGTTTAATCTTTTGATAAACCAGCCATCCCCCTTCATCTAAGCAAAGGTTTTCTTTAGTACAAGGTTTAAGAGTATAGGTGAAAACTTGTGTCTCTTCTTTTTCATTTTTGTAATTATACTTAAAACATTCCAAACTAACCGTATCCATTTGGTTATTGATGAGTTTACAAGTATAATTATACTTATAGCTTTCACTGGAAAACATATAAATACTTGTTGGAGTTAATTGCACTTCAAAATTTGAATGTGAAGCAGAAATCATTTTTTCATAAAAGACCGGATTAACAAATTTTTCTTCTTTATTTTGATGAAACAAAACACAAGAGGTTGTCATCAAAGCAATCACTCCAAATACCAAGACACCTTTTCTCATTCTTAAACTCCCAAGATTAAGATAAATAAAGTATAAATATAAAAATTGAAAATATTGTTAAATAGATATTTCAACCTATCGTCATTGAGGTCAACAAGTCAAAAATTTGTGCTAATCCTTTGATTTTGGCTCGAGTTTTATACGTCGTGCCCACCCTTTCCGGGGATCCCGAAAAAAGTCTGCATTTTTTCCATAACTTATTGTTTATGTTAATTTTTATTATCAATCACATTTTCAAAAATATTATATCTATCATTTTGAGGATTGTAAAACAAAAAAACATTAAAAGTTGTTGATGTATTTTATTGATATCTTGAAAATTGCATGTGTGTTTGTTATAGATTAATTATCACTTGGTACAAGTGTGTCCAAAATCCGAAGATTTAGTTCTTCGGATTTTTTTCGTTTAAACAATTAAAAAAGAAAGAAACAACCATGAGTAATTTAATCAGATATATCATTCAGAAAGATCCTGAAAAACAAATGAGAAAGAAAACTTGGGAAAAACCAACATATTCATCTATTGTTGCTCCTCGAGAAGAGATAGAAGCTTCTAAAAAAAGATCTCAAAATTTATTAGAGAGTGCATTATCTTCTTATAATACAAAGCAAACACCTACACCTTGGGCTAAAAAGCAATCAGGAAATTTACTTGAAAGAATTAACAATTCTAAAACTTCTGGCCCAAAGAGAATTGAAAATAATACTCCGGATTTAAACCGCTCATCTGTCGGTGACATTGCTTTGGAAGGAATAAAGGCATTTTACAAGGAACGTTAGGAGATATTGAACATGGAATCAATAGCGTAACAAATGGCGCTTATGATATTGTCAATGATGTCTTTTTTGACGGAGGATATGAAAAACGTCAAAAAGCTCTTGAAGATTTAGCTAAAAGTGCAAATTTAGATAAAGCCTACAAATATGCAAATTATGCCATTGATGCCGGTTTTAGTGGACTACTGGGAGCGGCAGGAATTAAAAAAGCCAAAATATTAAATAAAATAAAAAAATAATTTTAAATTGTATTAAGATTGACATGAGGTTAGGCATTTTATATAAATAAAACTGCCTAACCTTCTATTTTGATTGATTTTAAGGATATACCAATGAAATTCTTTGAACTCAAAAAAATTAATGCTTTAAACAATGCTATATGGGGTGAAAATCCTTTTACGTTTTATTTTTCTTTTCATGGATTTTTCAATCGCTCTCAATTTTTTGGAGCTCTGATTACACTTAATCTTTTCTTGAATATTATTACTAGACAAAATATCTGGGGGTTAAGTTTTTTATGTATGTTGATTGGGTTTTATTCTTCACTTGCCATCATACAAAAAAGATGCCGAGATCTTAAAATAAAAGGATATTTTCCTATCATAATATTTTCTTTGGCATATCCTATGGGTGAATATGTAAAATATATAAAAAATCTTGATTTAATGATAAATGAATATCTTGAAAAAATCTTTGCCGGAGTTATTGCACTTTATTTATTAATATATATATTCTTGCAATTCATGCCCGGAGCAAAAGAAAAAGACATCAACCTAACTTGCCCTTTATTAAAACATCCAAATATTTATTTCATAACGTGTATTGCAATTTTTAGCATTGCTTTTTGGGCAATAAATAGTTTTTATCAATTGTAAAAGACCCATCAACAAATATTATAAAAGGAATAAGGATATTTTTCCTATCTAATTTAACCTATCGTCACTGAGGTCAAAAAGTCCAAAATTTTGTGCTAACTTTTTTGTTTTTGCTTCCGTCTCCATTTGTTCCGGGGAACCCCAAAAAAGTCTAAATTTTCCTTATAAATAATTATTTATACACATTTTAATTATCACCTGAAATACAAAATATATTAACATTTTTATCCTGAAAATAAAAACCTATTTTATATTCATCTAAAAAGTAAGCTCATCTAGTTTTATCTAAGCATAAATTCACATTTATAAAAACATTTTCATTCTAATCCCCTTTTCTATTTGTTTTTTATCTGTTCTTATAAATAATTTACAAACACATTTATAAGGATAGAATAAATGATATATGGATACATTCGGGTTAGCACAGACCATCAAAATGTTGCAAATCAACGTCATGAAATTGAAACTTTTTCATCAAAACACAATCTTCATATTGATAAATGGGTAGAAGAAGTCATATCCTCCAGAAAACCTTTACAAGAGAGAAAACTTGGTAAGCTACTGATGAAATTAAAAAAAGGAGACATTTTAATTGCCTCTGAACTTTCAAGACTTGGACGCAATCTCCTTGAAGTAATGGGCATTTTACAAAAATGTTTAGAAAAAGATTGTCAAATCTGGACATTAAAGGAAAATTATCGTTTAGGTGCCGACATCCAATCTAAAGTTTTGGCGTTTGCTTTTTCTCTTGCCAGTGAAATAGAACGCCAGCTCATTTCAGAAAGAACCAAACTATCACTCCAAAGGCTAAAAGATGAAGGCAAGCATCTCGGTCGACCATATGGTGTTTCCTATCAAAAACTACAAAAACAACATGACAAAATAAAAAAACTAATCGAAAAAGGTTTATCTAAAGCCAATATTGCCCGCGAGTTAGAATGTTCCTGGTTAACCATTCATCGCTATATTCAAAAAAATTTTAAATAGATATCCCCCAGTAAACTGGGGGTTCTATAACAGCTACAAACCTTACGGTTTGACCACGCTCGTTGGCGTGGAGCGGTGTTGTTCCAACACCTCGGCATTCAGCCCCGAGTAAACTCGGGGTTTTCTGTAAGGCAACTAATAAAGCACAAACTAAGACTTTTTCCCGCCAAGAAAAAAGTCTTAGTTTTTATAAAATTTAACCAATATAAGTCAAAATCTCTTCTGTTTCTTTTCTTTTCGGCGCCGGTACATCGGAAACACTGCGATATCCGACAGCGATAACCGCCCCAATCTCTTCTGTTTCGGAAATATCAAGAGTTTTACGCAGGGCATCTCCGTCACGCAAACCCAAAATCACGGTATCCAAGCCCATTTCGGTAGCTTTAAGACATAACAGAGCATTTTGCAAACCTAAATCATAGCATCCCCAACCATTGCCAAGTTCATTTTCTGGATTTCCTTCACGCGTAAAACCGGAGCGATTTTTAACAAAAGTCGTCACGAGTAAAACATTAACATCTTTGGTCACAATTTGATTTTGCGGAGCTAAACATTGACGAACTTCAATAAGTTTTTCGGGATTAAAAATCGCATAATAACGCGCCGTTTGTGAATTTTTCCAAGAAGGCGCCTGCTGAGCACATTTAACAAGCTCCAATATTTGTTCTTTAGTCACTTTTTGATTGGCATCATAGGCTCGAACACTTCTTCTTTTATAAACCACATCATCAAACTTCATTTTATTCTCTCCATAATACAATTTTCTTTAATATAAAGTATAAATTCTGTTTAAATAATTAAAATAGGAAACATGGCGATATTTATTTGACAAACTCAAAATTATAGTTATAGTCTAAACGATTTTAAAAATTTATATTATTGTATTTTATGAAGAGATTTTGATTTTATAGAAAAATGTTGTTATGACAACAACATAAAATAAGGAGATAAAAATGTCAGAATTAGATACACAATCTGCTTATGAAGGTTTCGTTGGCGGTAAATGGCAATCAGAAATCAACGTAAGAGATTTCATTCAAAAAAACTACACCCCTTATGAAGGTGACGCAAGCTTCTTGGCTGGTCCGACCGAAGCCACCAAAAAATTGTGGGATATGTGCTGCGAATTGAGCAAAAAAGAACGTGAAAAAGGCGGCGTTTTGGATATGGATACCAAAGTTGTATCTTCTATCGTATCTCACGGTGCTGGTTACTTAGATAAAAACTTGGAAACAATCGTTGGTTTCCAAACAGATGCTCCGTTCAAACGTTCTTTGCAACCGTTTGGCGGCATCAGAATGGCAGAGACTTCATGCAAATCTTATGGCTATGAAGTAGATCCTGAAATTTCTGAAATCTTCACAAAATACAGAAAAACTCACAACCAAGGTGTGTTCGACGTTTACACTCCTGAAATGAAAGCAGCTCGTCACTCTGGTATTATTACCGGTCTTCCTGATGCTTATGGCCGCGGCCGTATCATTGGTGACTATCGTCGTGTTGCTTTGTATGGTATTGACAGATTAATCCAAGACAAACAAGAACAATTCAAATCTCTCGAAGGTGAAATGACACCTGATAGAATTCAATTGAGAGAAGAAATTGCTGAACAAATCAGAGCTTTGAAAGAAATGATTGAATTGGGTAACATCTACGGATTCGACATTTCTAAACCGGCTAAAACAGCAAAAGAAGCCATTCAATGGTTATACTTTGGTTACTTGTCAGCTGTTAAAGAGCAAAACGGCGCTGCAATGAGCTTGGGTAGAACTTCTACTTTCTTGGATATTTACATTGAAAGAGATTTGAAAAAAGGCCTCATCACTGAAGAACAAGCTCAAGAAATGATTGACCACTTCATCATGAAATTGAGATTGGTTAAATTTGCTCGTACACCGGAATACAACGAATTGTTCTCCGGCGACCCGACATGGGTAACAGAATCAATCGGTGGTGTTGGTATTGATGGTCGTCCTTTGGTTACCAAAAACTCATTCAGATATTTGAGAACTTTGGAAAACTTAGGCACTGCTCCGGAACCGAACTTAACTGTTTTGTGGTCTAAGAGATTGCCGCACGCATTCAAAGAATACTGCGCTCACATTTCCATCAAAACATCTTCAATCCAATATGAAAACGATGACTTGATGCGCGTAACTCACGGCGATGACTATGCTATCGCTTGCTGCGTATCTTCAATGGTTGTTGGTAAAGAGATGCAATTCTTCGGTGCTCGTGCTAACTTGGCAAAATGTATGCTTTATGCTATCAACGGCGGTATTGATGAAAAATCCAAAGAACAAATCGGACCGAAATACAGACCGATTACTTCTGAATACTTAGACTATGACGAAGTTATGTCTCGTTACGAAGACATGATGGAATGGTTGGCTGGTTTGTATGTCAACACATTGAACGTCATTCACTACATGCACGACAAATATTGCTATGAAAGATCTCAAATGGCTTTGCACGACAGAGATGTTAAGAGATATTTCGCCACAGGTATTGCAGGTTTGTCTGTTGTTGCCGATTCTTTGTCAGCAATCAAATATGCAAAAGTTAAAACCATCAGAGATGAAAACGGTGTTGTTGTTGACTACGAAGTTGAAGGCGACTTCCCGAAATATGGTAACAACGATGACCGCGTTGACCAAATCGCTGTTAACCTCGTTAAGAAATTCATGGGCATGATTAGAAAACACTTCACATACAGAAATTCTATTCCGACCATGTCTATTTTGACCATTACATCAAACGTTGTATATGGTAAGAAAACAGGTAACACACCTGATGGTAGAAAAGCTGGTATTCCTCTAGCTCCGGGCGCAAACCCGATGCATGGTAGAGATACCCATGGTGCAGTAGCTTCTTTGGCTTCCGTTGCAAAACTTCCGTTCAACGATGCTCAAGATGGTATTTCCAACACCTTCTCCATCATCCCGAATGCTTTGGGTAAAGATGAAGTATTTATGGGTGATTTGGATATCCAACTTGATTGCGGATGCTGCGAAGGCACTTGTAAATAATTAGTGACAATGAGGCGTGGATAGTGTATACTTTTTTAGTAACACTATTCACAACTCACGGTTACGTTAAAGCAATTAGATATTAAGAAAGGTAAAAAAAATGGCTACTCAACAAGAAGAAAACTTGATCAATTTGTTGGACGGTTATGTTGAAAAAGGTGGTCACCACTTGAACGTAAACGTATTCAACAGAGAAACATTGCTTGATGCTCAAGCTCACCCGGAACAATATCCGCAATTGACGGTTCGCGTTTCCGGTTATGCCGTAAACTTCATTAAGTTGACCAAAGAGCAACAAGATGACGTTATTTCAAGAACTTTCCACTCTTCAATCAACGGATAAGTTCAACACTTTAGAAAAAAAGCAAGATTTTAAATCTTGCTTTTTTTTTATTATGCTATATTGATACATCGAGGAGAAAAAAATGTCAGAAATTTTAGGAAATATCCATTCCGTAGAAAGTTGCGGAACGGTTGACGGCCCTGGGATTAGATTTGTTGTCTTTACCCAAGGTTGCCCGATGCGTTGTCAATATTGCCATAACCCCGATACTTGGGAAGTTAAAGAAAACCAAAGAATGAGCGCCGATGAAATTTTGGAACAATATGACGGCGTGAAAGAGTTTTGCCACGGTGGGATAACCGTAACCGGCGGCGAGCCGATGTTGCAAATGGATTTTGTAACCGAATTATTCAAAAAAGCACAAGCCAAAGGTATCCATACCGCACTGGATACATCTGGTGTGCTGTTTAACAAAAATGATACGAAAAAAGTTGATGAGCTTTTGAAATACACCAGTTTGGTTTTGCTGGATATCAAACATATTGATGATGAAGAACACAAAAAGCTGACCAGACATACCAATAAGAATATTCTGGAATTTGCTCAATATTTATCCGATATAAAAAAACCGATGTGGGTCAGACATGTTGTTGTTCCGGGAATTACCTTTAAGGAAAAATATTTAACCCGCTTGGGTGAATTTTTAGCCACATTACATAATGTTGCCGCTTTAGATGTCTTGCCTTATCATGATATGGCTATTCCAAAGTATCAAAATTTGAATATTCCTTATCCTTTGCTTGGTGTTCCGGCATTAACTAAACAACAAGCACTTCAAGCCAGAGAAATGATTTTGAAAGCTTATAAGCAAGCAAGAGAAAAACAAAATGCAACCGCATAAACAAAAAAGCCGATTCAAAAAGAACCGGCTTTTTTTATGTTTAAGCTTTCATCAAAATAAACTCTTGACTTAGAGTACACTCTAAAGATTATGATAAATCAGATTCTTAAATTATTGGGGAGAAACAATATGTTCGGATGTGCCATCACCACTTCTGTTTTAGGCAGTTTAGCTGCTTTACTGCTTTTTTTGAGATATTGCGCTTTTATGCCTTTTGCTATTTGGGCCAAAGTTGCCTACTTTGCCTTATTTATGCTGATAGGCTGCTTACCGATATTTGCAGAATATAATTTTGAACAATATGTCGGCAAATTTTACATTCCCTATCGCTATGCTCTTTATTTCTTGTTCATCACCATGGTCATTTTGTTCAGCCTGACGGTTGTGCGTGATGTAGCTTGGGGAATTATGAAATTATTTTCCGAAGAATTTAAGCCCCTCTCCTCACCGAATTTACTAAAAATCAATCTGATAACCATTGTGTTGGCATTCATTGTCGGAGGGATTGCATTGTATGACGGAACCAAAGTTCCAGAGGTGAAACACATTTCACAAACCAGCGCCAAAATTTTGCAAAATAAAAAAATTGTCCTGTTGCCGGATTTACATATGCATCGCGCTTTGTCTTTGAAGAAATTGCAAGGCATAGTTGATAAAACCAATGCCCAAAATCCCGATGTGATTTTGCTGATTGGCGATATGATTGATGATGAAATTGCTCGTGTTTCCGAACAACTGAATGTCTTAAAAGGCTTAAAAGCCAAACACGGTGTTTATTTTGTTTCCGGTAACCATGAGTTTTATCATGACTTTAACAAGTCCACAAAAGCACTACAAAGCTTAGGCTTTAAGTTGCTGGAAAATGAAGGTGTCAGCTTGGATAAAGATTTATATTTGGGTGGAATTCCTGATATTCATTCGCGTTATTTAAGCGGTAAAAATTATGATTTGAAGAAAACTTTTGCTCAATCTAAACCCGAACAATATAAAATTTTGATGTCACACACCCCTGGAAACTTTAAGGAAACACCCTTTGATTTGGAAGTTTCCGGCCACACGCACGGCGGACAAATCTTTCCGTTTGTCTTTTTCATTTACGCACACGCACCATACGTTGCCGGCTGGTATGATTTGAATGATGAGGCTAAGATTTATGTTTCCAGAGGAGCCGGACAATGGGGACCGCAAATGCGCTTTTTAGCTCCGTCAGAAATTGCGGTTTTAGAGTTAAAAGCCTCTGAGGAGAATAAAGCTATGAAAAATAACCAAGAAAAAGCCAAAGTTTATTTCACATCAGAAATCACACCTGAGGCTTTGGTCAACATTTACAATAAAGTCAATCAAAATATCAGCGGTAAAGTTGCCATCAAATGGCACTCCGGCGAACCGCATGGTCCAAATATTTTACCCATTCCGATGGTCAAAGCCATTCAAGCCGCCATTCCGAACAGCAATTTGGTAGAAACCAACACCTTGTATGAAGGCGGTCGCCACACCACCGAACAACATCGCCAAACCTTAAAAATCAACGGTTGGGATTTCTGCAAAGTAGATATTATGGACGAGTTTGGTAATGTTATGTTGCCGGTTAAAGGTGGCAAGCATTTCAAAGAAATGTCCATGGGAAAAGGAATTTTAGATTATGATTCTATGCTCGTTTTAACCCATTTTAAGGGACATCCGATGGGCGGTTTCGGCGGTTCAATTAAGAACATTGCCATTGGTAATGCCGATGGCAAAATCGGCAAAGCCATGGTTCACGGCGCAGATGAACACAGCCTTTGGAACGCCACTCAATCCAGATTAATGGAAAATATGGTTGAATCTGCCAAAGCTACACTCGACCATTTTGGTAATAAAATCACCTATATCAATGTGTTGCGCAATATGTCCGTAGATTGTGATTGCATGGGTACGGCTGCCGCCAAAGTTAAAATCCGCGATTTAGGCATTTTGGCTTCAACTGATATTGTAGCACTTGACCAAGCCTCCATAGATTTATTGATGCAACAGCCAGAAACCGAATTGCACGATATAAAAGAGCGCATTTTGAGCCGCGAAGGTCTGCACCAGTTGGATTATGCCGAAGAAATGGGATTGGGAACAAGAAATTATGAATTGATAAATTTAGATACCGCACCTTCCGGCTATGAACAAGCCATTGAGCAAGTTAAAAACGGCTCAGCCTCTGCAATGATAGTTAAAGACAATCAAGTTGTTGCCAAAGCCAACGGCAAAGGCATCATGCCTTTGTTAGAGCTCTACGATAATCAACCAAAAGCTTTGGAAGATGGTTCACTCATTGACAAAGTTATTGGACGTGCCGCTGCTTTTATTGCCATTGAAGGCAAAGTTCGCACTGTTTATGGCGATTTAATGAGTGAAGAAGCTTGGCATTTATTGCAACAACACCACATTCCGGCGACTTACGGCAAACTTGTTCCGCAAATTTTGAATCACAAACAAGACGGTCTCTGCCCAATGGAACAAACCGTAATAGGAGTTCAAAATCCTAAAGAAGCCATAACCTTGCTGAGAGATAAAATCAAACAAATGCAAAAATAAACTAAACCCCCGATAAAATCGGGGGTTTAGTTTATTTCTTAACTTCGTATCCTTGTTTATCAATATAAAACCAGTGTTTGCTTTGCCAAATATGATATTCACCGTTAGAACCATGAACTTCTCTTTTATACCCTTCATAAGTAACTTTAGCTGTTCCCTTTTCAAAAGGATAAGCAAAAGCAAATTGTGGTTTGATTACCACTTCACCATTGGGTTTGGCGTAGCCCATTTTTTGTGTTTTGGGGTCAACAATCCGGACCAATCCATCACTGACATAGTAATCACCATTGTCATATTGATAAATATCATAGTGATGATTGAAATGACAAGCACAAAGCAAAAGCACGATAAAAAAATAAATATATTTCATTTCTTTTTCCTTATTGAAGATAAGCTTAATCTATTGAAGTAAAAAAAAAGATTACAAAGATAAAAAAAAGCCGATAGTAAAAACTATCAGCTTTTTTCGGCACATTGACTCAAGCATTATTTTCAACAGAAGATATTGCATGAGCAACAAAATCATGAGCTTTAAAATATGAAAAATGCCCATCTTCACCTTTTAATTTTCCTTCAGCATCAACAAAAATTTGCATATCTTGAGGCAATAAAGCCGCAAGCGCATTCAATTCTGAGACCACATTTTCAGGAGAAAATCCTCCGGCATAGCCTTGTAGAATATCATCAAAAACCGGTTTTTGTCGCATTAAAGGCTTAATTCCTTCCCCAAAAGATTCATCAAACAAACAATCAAAAACAACTTTTTGTCGTTGATAAATTTTTTGAATAATCTTAGCATTTGCTTCATTATAAGACAAAATAAACCGCAAATAAGGAAAATTTTGCATTGTTTTTTCTAGCACAGGAACACGAGGTGCTTTTTCCCTTCCGATTTTAAAATTGAGTTGCACACGCTGAAACAATGGTTCTCCATGTTTATCCGCCCAAGAAAAAAGCTCTTGCAATTCGGCAACCACTTCTCCGTTGCAAAAACTTTCTACCCAATCCTGATTAATATGCAAAGCCAAAGGCAATTTTAGATTTCTTAATGAAATCTCTTTTTTTAGAGTTTTCAACCAAGCAAATCTCGCAGAATCAAAACCACATTTTTTACCGGAAACCTGAATACCAAATTCAACACAAGGAAAATCCTGATAAAGAGCAAACAGCGCATCAACATTTGTAAACTCATTAGCGCCGGAACAAGTAACAAATTTCAAATTCATACAAAAATATTTTAATAGTTAAACATAAGCTTAATTTCAACAAAGCGTATAATACAAACTTATATGTCAAAATCAAGACAGAAGTTTATTCTTTTTCAAAAATATCTTTAGATTTATCCTTGGAAATAAACAATCCTTTACAACATTGCGGCAAATGAATAAAACTTGAAGGTGTTTTATCGGTTGAAATATAAGTGCCGCATTCACCTTGCTTTTGAGAAGGAGCCAAGAGATCACAAAATTCATTATTGTCGTTTTTAACTTGCAAGATAGGAATTTGCAGAAATAACTTTTTGCTGGAATTAAAAGCACGACGGAGAGAATTAAAATCCATAAGGCTATATTTTTGATTTTCATCCATCACCAAAAATTCGCCAGCAGTATCAAAATTGTGAGTAAAATCATGTCCGTCCAAATTCCACGGATGTTCGCGCGCCGTTTGTACATAATTGGAACTTTGATTAAGTTCCCGATCTATAAATGGATTATATTTCAAAGCCCAGAAATGGTGTTTGGAAGCGGCATCCGGTTGCTCAATTCCGAGAGATTGGAGTTGTTTTCGGAAAGATTTTTCATGAGTTTGAGAAAGCGGGGTTCTTTTGTCTGCTTCAAAAGCCTCGCGATCAATTTTAGACTGTTGCTGTGCCGAAGCAATAGACATATCTGGAACTTGCGTCACTTGCACCGTATCAAATTTAATATTAAGCCCAAATTCATTTAAGAGCAGATTCATATTTTTGAGTTTATCGGCATTTGTATTTTGATTAACGGCATAGCTAAAAATACCGCGGGTTAAAATTTCGGCACAAAGGGTATCGGGAAGCATAGGTATTGAAATTTTTTTCACTTTTTGATAAGCGGTGATTAAATTTCCCTTCATTTTTTGAGGAGAATCAAAATCATAAATATTCTGAAAAACGTCCCTATTATCAGCCACAAGATTATTCATTAAAATATCATAGTAAGAAAAGCGGCTATTTCCGTCTTCTGTTTTTTTAAAATAGTTCCACACATCTTTTTTATCGGGTTGAATAACCGTTTTAATAAATTCGTCTTGAATTTGAGCCGAGGAATCAGATAAATTATTTTGAGTAAACAGAGCTGCGAGTTTTTCTCTGTCTGCCAAAAGTTTCAAAAGGTTCGGCTCATTTTTAAGCGCATCAAAAAAGTTTTGATGTCGGCTTTGTTCGAGTTTTCTTTTTTTGACACCGACAATAAAGTTAGCCTGATCGGGGGCAGAAAGAGTGTTCAAAATTTCCAGTTCTTTTTTCTGTTCGGCAGAAAGCACATCTTTAGAGTTTAAGCCAAGATAAGATTTATATTGAGACGGCGAATATTTTTTGCCGACATTAGCCACTTCGGCAGCTTCTTCAAGAACAAAACCTTTATCGCCGAGTTTAGATAATAATTGATAAGTTTTATCATCAAAACCTTTTTTAGCATAGGCTTTATCTGAAAGAGCTTTAACGCCGAGCAAAGAGAAGTGTTTACCTTTATAGGACTTAACCGGAAACTGGATAGGTTCATCTCGACCGGCAATTTTAACGCTAAAAGCATCATCAAGCAAGGCAACCGATTCAAAAACGGCATCTGAAGGAACATCCGTCATTTTGCCGCGTTGCTTTTGGAAAGCCAGTTCTTCGCCGATTTGTTTTTGCAGCAAGGCGGTTGCTTTATTTTGATCGGCAGATTTTTTAACGGCTTTTTTCTGGCTTTTATCTTCTTCTTTGGAAGTTGTTTTAAAGGCATAAGGATTAAAAGAAATGTCACTGACGCGAGAAGCAATCATTTCCCAAACTTTATCAGGCAAGTGATTGTCATTGGAAAAAGCATTATATATCTCAATCAACGACTGACAAATTTTAGGATTTGACTGATTGGCAGCAAATTTCTGCATACAAGAACGCACATCATGCAACAAACGCAAGGTTGTAATTTTGTCTATTATTATTTTATTTTCAGCCATATTCTTTACCTTTAAGAATAAATATTTATATAACAATACTAGCATATTGTAAAGATTTTGTTAAGCAAAAAAAGTTCTTGCCAAGGCACATTTTTTGTGCTATATATTTTGTCCAGAAAACCTATTATAAAAAAAATTATTTATGGAAAAAAAGAAAAAAAGCGCAACTATTCGCGCAGTAGAGATTATGAACTTAGAGTTTTTTGCAAAACGTTTTAATGTTGCCAAAAAGCTCCTGAGTTGGGCTCTCATCGTATCTGAAAACGAAGATGCTGAGGTGGAAACAACCGCAGGCATTATCGTTAAAGGCAATGAAAATATTTTCATTGATATTCTTCATGACCGTTTTATGCCCAAGATGAACATCTGCGGCAGCAAAACCACTTCTTACATTGCCACCTTCAACCGCGTAAAAGGCGGCTATAAATTCGTGGCTGGTGATGAGGAAAAATTCTTAAGCTGTGAAGAAATTGAGAGCGTCTACCGCTCAAAAATTTATTCTCCTGCTCTTGATAAGGAAGCCGGAAAATTAAATTAAACAAGAGAACACCGCTTTTCTGAACATATCGGAAAACCGGTGTTTTTTTGTATCTGAAAAAGGCACAAAAAAAGAGGGAAGAAAACTTCCCCCTTTCGCACAACAAATCTTTTTTTTAGATATTGCCGTGCATTTCTCCACACTTGGTGCAGTATTTGATACCCACACCGTCCATGACGCCGTAGCGCCATTCATGGTGGCATGCAGCTCTCTGAGCCGCAATTTCTTGACAACGTCTTTCGTTTTCACGCTGTCTTTCCTCGCGAGCGCGCTTTTCACATGCGCACTCTTCATAGATAGGATGATAATACCCACCTATGATACGAAGTTCGCGTCCGCAATATTTACATGTTGCCATATACTTACCTCCGCGCCAATTATAGGGCTGGCTTGGAGGATTTAGCTTTAACCCATAATAATATTTTGCTGAGTTTCTGGACAGGTATCAGCAATTTAACCTGTTTAAGAAAGAGGAAGTAGTTACTTCCTCTTCTTTATCCTGAGGCAGAAGATTATTCCGCGTCTTTCAAATAATTGAAACCAACTTCCTTAAAGGAAGGAGCGTCTGCACCGATTTCAGTACAAATTTTTTCAACTATATTCTTCCAAGACTCTAAGTCCTTGACGAAGGCTGGATTAGCCTCCGCGGAAATGACTATATCATTTCCAACTTGCGCCAGTCCGCAAGAGACATATATTCCATGTTCTGCGAAGTAGCGAGCAGCGGCCATCTGCCAAGCAATAGCTGCCTCATAAAGAGAGCAACGTATGATGGCTTCAAAGCCGATGGTAGTAACACCCACATCCGGCAACCCTACACTTAACGTAGTTTGCTTCAAATTCCGGCGAAGCTTCTCAGCTTCGGCAAGAATTTCCGCAGGCTCACCTTGGGCACGATATGCACCAACAGGTTCACCTCCCTGAGGGCAGCCCCAATCAGTGTGATATACACAAACTGCGGGATATACCGTCTGCAAGCCACCGAGAGCAGCTTGTACAGCTTCAGCAGCATTTTGCGGAGTTGCAGTGTTATTTTCTCCCTGATATCCTGCGACCAAGCCACAGTATACAAGATTAGAAACTACCATGTTGCCATTTCTCATATTTCTCATATTCTGCTGAGTTAGAACCTCTTAAAACGTTCGCACAATATGTTCATAGGTCGCCTCTGGAGGGATTGATTTATTTTTAAGTCACAGCTTACTATACTTCGGCCATGGGGCAATTAAGCAACAAGCCCGATAAATCAATATCACAGTTCTTACCTACTATGTTTTCATGCTAATTGTATTTAAGAGAAATGAATGAACTCAGAATTCTAACTAGAAAATACGAATGAGAAATGAAATATATGAAAAAATATAATAATTCCGCCGCAGCGGTAAAAGACATACTAATTAACTAACAGAAAAAGTTATACCATATTTTGCAGGGGAAGTCAAATACCCCTCAAAAAAACGGACAAAATTAGCGGATTAAAAAGATTTAAAACACAAGTGATTTCAAATAGATAGACTATTTTGTAAAAATTTTAAATTTTTGAAACTTTTTATCAATTAATAATTTTAGAATCGACTTATTACTGGAAGGAAAAGTCTTTAATTTTACCGATGCATCAAAAACCTTATCATCATAAAAATCAAAAACATATTGTTTTTGCACGCAAATATCAGCCAAGCGTTTACAATAATAGCGTTTTCCTGAAAGATTATTTCCTTCATAAACCACCGTTCTGAGCTTTAATGCCAGCGCATCAGAAATATAAGAAAAATCGCCCATTGTACCGACATAAACCCCGTTTTCCAAAACACTCAAAATTGCCGGATACATATCACCGCTTTGTTGCTGCATTAACATAAACTCATGCACAAACTTACCCTCATAGCGTATGTTTGCCTCGCCATTCATCAAATTTTTGCGATTATAAAACACCATATCATTACGGCGGCAAAAATCATAAATAAAATCGGTCACATCATTAGGCGTAGTTGGCTGATTCATAAAAATCACTTTATAACCCGACATAGCAAAATCAAGTGCACGATCAGAAAGTCGCAAAGCATCTGCCACATCAAATCTAATCTGATAATTATCTTGTATTCCGCCTAACAAAAACAACACTTTTTTCGAATAAGCTTGCAATTTTTCAAGTTCAGCCATTTGCTCTGCTTGCAATGCGGCATGTTGACACATTTCCATATTTAATCTAAACGGAATACCTACCGAAAGTACCGACTTTTCTTTTAGCTCTTTATTTTGCTTCCATAAAATTTCTTCATCTTCTGTCAGTAAATACTGAGCATAATCAACAAAATCCACGTTTTTATATTGATAAAAAGCACTACTTACAACCAAAACTAAAGGTTCTTTTCTGCCTTTTTCTTTACAAACTTTCTTAATAAAATAAGCAATTTTATCCAAACATTCAGCTTCATCCATCAACAAATTTTGATAAGGCAAAACAAAAATTTTTGGGGGTGTTTTAAACTCTTTTGACGCTTTTTCAATATTTTCAGAAAGTTGCTGACAAAAACGAACTTCATTACCATTCAAAAGCTTATAGTCAGGAAGTTCAAATTCAAATACGCGCTCGGTCAAAGCTTGCGATTGCAACACTTTTACCCAATCTTTCAAACGGCCGTCTTGTTCAGCCCAACCTTTGGCAATCCCGATACATAACTTCATGTTTGGCATCCTGTCAATTTAGCTTAAATAATAAATACTTTAATTTAAAAAAGATTTAATTCTTTACATTTATCGCAAATATATCTATAAAACCCTTTTTAAGGAAGAATCATGACAAACAATAATAAAAAAAATATAGACACTTTGGCTGAGGTTTTCCAAATCTGTCAAAATAATACAACTAAAATCTCAAAAGATACCGTTTTTAATGAAAATAACTTATCTAAACTACTCACAAGTTCTGACTTGCAACGATTAGCTGATGGAAGAGCCTGTTTTTCCAAAGAAACTGTAATGGCTGTTTATGGTTTGCTTCCGCTTAAACTCCGTGTTGAAAACATAGAACTCAATCTATTCCCGCAAGCATTCTACCGTCTGAACTATCGTGCCGGAAAGCAAGATAACGTTGCCATAATCAATATAAGTCTTAGCCGCGCTGCAGCTTTATATCAAGAACATACAGCACCCAAACTCAAATATATAAAAGAAAATAAGAATTATCTTCGTCATGAAAATGAAAAAGCAAAAAATCCCCAAGCTCTCAAAGAAGCCTCTCTCCGCTATTATCACAGCCTTTCCGAAGAAGAGAAAAAAAGACGTAATGAACAAAGCAAGTTGCGCATGCAAAAATATCGTACTGCTCACCCTGAAATCATAAAACAAAACAATCAAAAACACAGAGAAAAATACGCAAAGCTTTCAGAAATTGAAAAATTAAGCAAAAAAATAGAAAATCGTATTCGCAACAAAAAATATCGAGAAACTCATAAAGAAGAAATTGCCGCCCGTAACAAAATTTATCGAGCCAAACAAGATCCTGAAATTTTAAAGCAAAAGCAACAAAAATATAATCAGTCTGCAGAACGCAAACAAAGCGCAAAAGCTTATTATGAAATTCATAAGCAAAAAATTATAGCCCAAGCTAAAAACAATCCGCGGACCAAAATTTATCAACAAAGATACAAAGCCAAAAAACGCTTCCAAGAAAGAACGGCACCAAAGATTTTTGCTTTATTGCAAGCTCTGGCTGAAGCTAAAAGTAAATAAAATTCAACACATTGACTTGATAAAATAAACTTATTGACTATTATATAAATATCTCAATTTTATATGGTGTTAATCATGTTTAATATATCTGTTGAGCGATTAAAAAAAATATTTATCCGTGATTTCAATTTGTGTTTCTTTGCCAGCTTATGTTTATTATCGCTGCACCCGCAAATTTTCAGTAAACTTAATCTAGCCTCTGACGTCATGCTATATTGGGTTTTACCAATAATAAGCGGTCTAATAATCGGACTTTTATTTTTGTTCTTAAATCGCAATTTGGCCAAATTAAAATACACCAAGCGCTATTACAGTGATGATAAAAAATGCCTATTCATTGTAGCTTTTTTATCAGGGTTTATGGCAATTTACATTTCATTTTCACCCATTTATACATATCTGATAAGCGCATTTATCATCTTTTTGGCTGTAATGAATATTAAAGACTTTATTGGCGAGCTCAAAAATATTTTATCTCCGAACACCTACGCCACACCCAGCGTAATTGGTGATTTTTTTAGCTTTTTTATTAACTTGGTTATCACCTTCACCGTGATAAATCTCTCCATTAACAGCTTGCATATATATAATAATGTACCGCAAGCTTTTGCTTTTGGCAATGGTCCTTCTCATGTCATTGATGCTTTTTATTTCACCGTCATCACTATGACCACAGTCGGCTATGGTGATATCACGCCGCAAACAATCATCGCCCGCGTACTTGTCTCTTTTGAATGTCTTACGAGTTATCTGTTGCTGGGTATTATGATTGGAATTGTCACCCGCGGCATTAATTTTGACAATAAACAATAGATATCCCCCAGTAAACTGGGGGTTCTATAACAGCTACAAACCTTACGGTTTGACCACGCTCGTTGGCGTGGAGCGGTGTTGTTCCAACACCTCGGCATTCAGCCCCGAGTAAACTCGGGGTTTTCTGTAAGGCAACTAATAAAAAAAAGCTCCTCAACTGAGGAGCTTTTTTTCTTACTTACTCAATGGTTTAAGTTCACTACTTTCACCAAAAGTGAAAGAATAATTGAAACCGTTATCAATCAAGCCGTCAATTTGTTTACCCAGTTTTTTAGAGCGTTTGAGCAAACGAACAGCGGTATATTGACTTTGCATCTCGCCAAATTTTTTCAAAACTGCTGAAAAATCATCATTGTCAGAATAAATAAGAATAATCTTTTGCTCTGGAGCGGTTTGCAAATTTTCATCTTTCAAAATCTCACATACGCGTTCAAAGCCAATAGAGAAACCAACGGCAGGAACCGATTCGCCCAAGAATTTGCCAATCATCTTATCATAACGACCACCACCGGCAATAGAAGAGGAGAATTTGTTGTTGCTGATTTCAAAAACCATACCGGTATAATAGCCCATACCGCGAACCAAAGACTTATCATAAACAATATTAAATTTGCCGTTAGCAATTGTGGAGATAGTTTCCAAAACCTTTTTCACATTGGCCACAACTTCTTTATCGGTAACATATTGTTCAACCGCATCAATGGAAGAAAGAGCATCGCCGGACAAAAGCTCCATAAATTTCTCAACCACATTTTGCGGATATTCTTTTTCTTCTAATTCTGCTTTAACGCCATCCAAACCGATTTTATCAAGCTTATCAAAAATCACGCAAACAGCCGGAATTTCTTCTTCAGCAAAACCGGCATATTTAATAATATCAGACAAAATTCTTCTATCATTGATACGGATGGTAAAATCTTCAAAACCAATATTTTGCAAAGCTTGTGAGGTAACAAAGATAAGTTCCATTTCAGCATTGATGGTTGCATCACCGATAATATCAATATCGCATTGATAAAACTCGCGTAATCTGCCTTTTTGCGGACGTTCGGCACGGAAAACCTTATCCACTTGAATACATTTGAACGGCAAAACCAAGTTTTGACGATTGTTAGCAAAATAGCGAGATAAAGGCATGGTCAAATCATAACGTAAGCCGCTATCAACCAGATCATTCTCATTCAAATTTTCTTTAGTCAAATCAAGTTTTTGACCGCGTTTCAAGAGCTTAAAGATGAGGCTTAAGTTTTCACCGCCATCACTTTTGTTCAAGCGTTCAATATCTTCCATAATCGGCGTATTAATACGTTGAAAACCATATTTTTTATAAGTATTCAAAATTGTTGTTTGAATATAATCTCTGAGCTGCACTTCATTAGGCAGATAATCTCTTGTACCGCGAACCGGCAATGCACTGATGGCCATTTTTTCCTCACTTAAAAAAATTCTGTAAAATTCAGCTATTAATACAACACATTAAAATAAAAATAAAGACTTTTTTCTTGCCAAAGACAAAATTTTGCAATATAAAATTTCTCTTCTTTTTATTATTAATCTAAACATATCTATTATGAATACTAGAGATCAAATTGAATTTATCAAAAGAACGACTCAAAATGTACAAGTTAAAACAAAATTACTTTCAATTTTGGAAAATCTGCTCAAACAAGAAGAAAGCATGCCCCGAAAAGAAATTTTAGCTTATGCAAAAAAAATCAAACCGGTCATGCGTGGTACGGAAAAGCATGTTGCAATTTATACCAATACAGAAAACAAAAATCTATTTTGGATACCTGCCTATCCTATCCATCATCAAAGTTTCAGCTATGTTTGCCACACTCCGCTCAAGCCAGCAGTTGGGTTAAAAGAATTAGCGCGCATTACCACATACCACACTTATGGCGGCTACCATGGTTTATTGCGCCCTTCCACAGATGAAGCGATAATCCAATGCCCCAAAGACATTTTGAATAAAGTTTGCGCATTTGAGTTTCAAACCGATACGTTGGATATCAGAAAAATTTATCATGCCGGATTGGACCGTCATATTTTAACCACTGTTTATTATGAAGGTACTCTTCCTGAAGATATTGCAGGACAAGAAGTTACTTGGTAAATTTAATCAAAAAAAAAGACTTTGAGAAGAAAATCTCAAAGTCTTTTTTTACAAGCATTTAACCAAAAATTAAAAATAAATAGATATATAAATAAAAAAAGAATTTTTTATGAGGAATAAATAAATGGAAAAATCTACCCTGATTGGTGTTTTTGGTGGTATTGCCGCCGTTGGTGTTGGTATGGCCTTAAAAGGAGCAGATCCAAGCGCTTTGATTAACCCTGCCGCCTTTTTAATTATTATCATGGGTACAATTGCTGCCATCTTCAATGCCTTTACCATGGAAGGGCTTAAAAAAGTTCCCACGTTGTTCAAGATTATATTTTGCGGACGCAAGTTTATCAGCAAACAAGAAGTCTTAGAAATGTTTTCAGCTCTGGCCAAATCAGCCAAACATGAAGGCGTTATGGCTATTGAAAAAAAAGCCAATGAAGTAGATGATCCATTCATTAAAACCAGTTTATCATTGGTGGCTGATGGTTTCAGCGCCGATTTTATTTATGAAACTTTGGAAGATGAAATCAAACAAATGGAAGAAAGACATCGTTCCGGAGCACTCATTTTTGCACAATGCGGTATGTATGCTCCAACTTTAGGTGTGCTCGGTGCCGTGATTGGTTTGATTGCTGCTTTAGGAAATTTGTCCGATATTGAAAAACTTGGACACTCCATTGCCGCAGCCTTTGTTGCAACCTTGCTCGGTATTTTTACCGGTTATGTTTTATGGCACCCTTTTTCAAACAAATTAAAGCAAATTTCTCAAGAAGAGGTTGATGTCAAAAAAATGATTATGGAAGGTGCTTTAGCATTGCAATCAGGAGCTTCTTCCATGGCCATAGAAGCTAAATTACAATCATTCATTCCACCATCACAAAGAAAAAGTCAAAAAGCCGATGAAGCAGAAGGAAAATAATCATGGTTAAAAGAAAAGCACCTGAAGGAGCGCACGAAGAGCATGCCGATGAAACATGGCTCATTCCGTATTCAGATTTGTTGACCCTACTTTTGGCCTTGTTTATTGTGTTGTTTGCATCTTCAAGCTTAGATAAAGACAAAATGGAAAAAATTGAATACGCTTTTGCTGCCGCATTCAATGCTATACCCGGAGAACAAATGAATGGCAGTATTCTCAATTTTTTGGAAGATGTCAAAGACTTGCATTTAGGAGACAATGTTGGTTTAGGTTCCGATTCCAAAGGCGCTGTTATCAATATTGCTACCGTAACTTTGTTTGATAACAAAAGCGCAACTTTAAAAGAAGATGCCAATGAAATTTTGCAACCGCTTGCTAATTTACTCAAAACCGACAAATATAAAAGATATCGCATTGTTATAGAAGGTCATACCGATGACCAAGAAATCATTAGTTCACAATATGCGTCAAATTGGGAATTATCATCGGTTCAAGCAGGAGCTGTTGTCCGTCGTTTTATAAAATTAGGCCTTGATGAAAATCGTTTTCAAGCTGTGGGTATGGCCGGCATCTCACCCCAATTTCCAAATTACGATGCCTATGGGCAACCCATTCCTAAAAACCGTAAACTCAATAATCGAATAGAAATTCATATTGAAATATAAAAATAAAAATAAAAAAGCATAGAAACAACTATGCTTTTTTATTTTTCAAAATCTTATGCGCAATCATAAAAGCAAACACACCGCTAAATAGACTTAACAAAGCACCCATTTTTGCCGCCGCTTTAATATTTTCGTCATCATAAGCAATATCTGCCACAAACAAAGAAACCGTTAAACCGACACCGGCAACCATACCAATAAGGAGAAGTTCGGCATTTCTGATTTTTTTAGGCATTTTCCACCCCAAAAACGCACTAAGCTTAACAAAAGAAAAAATACCTAATGTTTTTCCTGCAAACAAAGACAGAAAGATAATAAGTGTTAAAACAGAAACACTTGAGAAAGGAACCCCAGCATTGGTAAGACCAAAGAAAAATAAACCAAAATCCACAATAGGCTTTAAGTCATGCTCCAGTTTATCAATCGGAGTTTGTTTTTCATCAGATGAGCGCATAAAAGGCACAATCCATACCAAAGCCAAAGCCGGATGCAAACCGGTTTTAAGCATTCCTATCCAAGAGATAAAAGTGGGGAAAAGAAACCACCAATAAGATTTTACTTTAAGTTTTTGAATACCATAACTTATTAACATTGCCATCAAAACCAAAAGCAAAAATTCAAATTGCACCGGTTTATCAGGATTTGGATAAAAAATAGCAATAATTCCAAGACCGGCAAAATCATCTATAATTGCCAAGAAAAGCAAAAAAGAAAAAGCCGGATGTTTTTTAGGAAAAATAAATTTAGCAAACAAAAGAGCCACGGCAATATCTGTTGCCGTACCAATTGCCCACCCATTAGCGAAAGCATCTTGCCCCACAATCATATTCAAAACAAAGAAAAAGACAATCGGACAAACAATTCCGCCAATGGCCGCCATAATATTAGCCAAAGCTTTATGCAGGGGATGCATTGCACCATTGGGGGCCAAATCGTGGACTATTTCAATAGAAATGAGACCGAAAAACAAGACCAAAAAAATGTCATTCACGGCAAAATGCACATTACACAAACCACCAATTTTGTAATGTAAAAAATTTTGATAAGAAGGATAATTTACGTTAGCCCAGATAAGAGCTATAATAATTCCCAAAATCAATGGTAAAGAATATTCTTCTGCCAAATGCCAAATTTTTTTCATTTTTGCCTCATAAAAAAAAGCCTGATAAAACACTTTTCAATTTAATCAGGCTTTTTTATGATTTCAAGCAAAAATCAAACTAATCCTTTTTTACAAAGATTTGCAAACACCGGTCTGTTCAAACCAAGTTCGGCAATAATCTCTGAGGGTTTAAGATTGATTTTGATATTTTGCGTGGAGACTGAACCATTTTTAATGGTTTTAACTACGGCACTCGGAAGTTCTGCTTTTCCAATACAAGAAGAAAGATAAACAAAACACTCATCATTATCAGCCAAATATTGTTCAGCCAGTTTACGCGCATAAAGATTAAGAGTTAAGTCAGCCTTAGAAGCATCTTTGGTCCAAGGACTACCCCCTCCAATAGGGCAAGCCGTAGAATAAAAATCACAAGCAAGTTTGCGACCGGTAATACCGCAATCGGCAATGGAAGAATGATAAGTATAAGCCCCTGTTCCATTAATGATGATATTTTTTGGTGTTTCGCCAAGTGTTTCAATCACAAATTGGGTTAAATCTTCAGGATTAAGCATCGGGATTGCCACAATAGCAGTTTCAATTTTACCCTCATCATCTAATGTGATTTGAGTTTTGATATCTAAACCCAGATGCTTAGATTGCAATGCTTTTTGATAAAGAGCTCGATTGAGTTTTCGTGCAAGATAAAGCTCGCGATTTATCATACCTTCACCTTGACAAGCATAGCCAACAAACACACCTTGGTCTCCCCACCCGTCTTGTTCCACACCTTGGTTGATTTCGGCAGATTGTTGACCAATAAGGTTAATCACCTTGATTTTTTCGGGCTCAATGGCATATTTGCCCCAAATTTTGGCATAATTTTGAGTATATCCGACTTCAGCTAATGCTTTCAGAACATAATCTTTTAGCTTGTTCAAAGACACATTGCCTTTGATTTCACCACCGAGGATAACGGTATTATCTTTGAGCATTACCTCTACGGCATATTTAACCGCTTTGTCTTGTTCAATCATACGATCTAAAATATAGCTGGAAATATAATCGGAAGTTTTATCGGGGTGCCCGAGCGACACCGCCTCTGCAGTTTTTTGCATGAGTTCATTCTCCTTGTTTAGTCCTCTATTGCGGGACAAGTCAGGTTAAATCCACATTTGAAAAGCTTATCCTTTCATCTTCTATGATGCCCCTAACATCAGACAAAGTCAATATAAAAAGATTGTAAATCGCCTATTTTTATGCTAAGGTACATTCACAATAAACAACAAGGAAAATAAGAATAACAATTAATCAACAGCTTAAGAATTTTACACGTGGTTAAAATGAATAAAACATATCTCGCACTATTCTTGATAACCGGACTTATTTGCGCCTGTTCTCAAAGCAAAGAAGTAAATGGCACGTTGCGTTTAGGGCATGAAGTACGTTCTTTTACAGATGCCTCTGACCATAAAGAATATTGGTTAATTGATAAATCAGGACAATTAATGCCGGCATATCAAAAAATCATTGGACAAGAAACCATAAATTATCAACCGATAAATGCCAGATTAACAGTAAAAGATATTGGCAAAATCAACGATGGTTTTGGCGCAGAATATGATGGGGCTTACGAACTCAAAAAAATCATTGAACTATCTCCGATGAAAACAAAGTAGAAAAAAATGGAAATAAATTATATAGAAAAGTCGCAACAAAATCAGAAACGCGCCTGGGAAGTCGTCAGAAAATCTCGCCTTGTTCCGCTTTGGGAAGGCATTGGCGCCAAGGTTAATCTGGTAGGTTCATTAAAAATTGGTGTATTAGCCAAACATTTAGATATTGATTTTCATATCTATACCCCAGAACTCAAACTTGGACAAAGTTTTGATATAATGGCTCAAATTACCGAAAATTTAGAAGCAAAGTCTTGTCAATTTATCAATCTATCAGAAACACAAGAAGAATGTTTTGAATGGCATCTCACCTGCCTAGATACCGAAAATAAACTTTGGCAAATTGACATCATTCAAATCAAACAAGGTTCAAAATATGACGGACATTTTGAAAACATTGCCGAAAAAATAAAATCTTTAATGACGGAAGAACAAAAGCAGACAATCTTAAAACTCAAATTTGAAACACCGGAAAACATCAAAATCAGCGGCATGGAATATTACAAAGCCGTTATTCAAGACAATGTAAAAAATATAGATGAATTGCTGAAATGGAAAGGAAAACACCAATTTTCCGGAATAATTGAATGGTAAATCATATATTGACAATTTCTTTTTTATTGTTTAGTTTAAATACATTCTACAAGTATTAATTTTATTATTAACCTTAACGGGACATAAGGAGTGCCCCAATCTTTAGAAATAAAGATAAAAAAAACACCATGGCTAAGAAAAAGGACACAATCATGTCAATGGAAAATGCAAATACAGTTGGTCTGGAAAAGTTCCGCAACTATGCCGGCCCCAGAAATATTTATATGAAAGAATCCACGTACGGAATTCGTACCGTGATTCATGGAAAGAAAAAAACTCAACTTGAAGCCGTTGATGCAGTAAACAATGGCGAAGAAGGTTGGATTGTCAACTTGGCTAACCGCCAGAGAAAATTTGTAAGTCCTAAAGATGGCTACAAAGTGATTTGATGAACTTAGCTATAAAATAAAAAAAGCGTTGCTTTGTCCTCAAGACAAACAACGCTTTTTTATTGTTATATATAACTTATCTCCCTACAAAACTTCTAATCAGATAAAATCAAAACATATTAACTTTACTTTATATTTGTTATTTTATAATATACAAAACATTAGATTTTGTTCCTTGAATACAAAATCTTCCTCTATCTTATCAAACACCGATATGCAAAGAGCATAAGAAAATGACAGAAAGAATAAAATTTAATACCAGCGTAAGTTTTATAATCCAAAATAATGATAAAATTTTATTATTTTATCGCACAGACGGATATTTCAAAGATGGTTGGTGGGTTTTGCCGGCAGGACATGTTGAAGAAAATGAAACGGCAACCGAAACTGTTATCAGGGAATGTAAAGAAGAATTAGGAATTGATATTTTAGCTGAGGACATAAAATTTTCTCATACTGTCTTTAATTTAAGCGGAGAAAATAAAAGAATGGACTTTTATTTTAGTATCCAAAAATTCTCTGGAGAATTATGCAATTTAGAACCAAGCAAATGTGAAAAAATGACCTTTTTCAATATTTCAGAGGCTCTGTCTTTGCCCAACATTGCACCCACCACCCTGCAAGCTCTGACAAATATAAAAAATAAAAATTTTTATTCAGAAAGAAAGTAAATTCAATGAACCTAGCCGTAGAAGAATATCATAGAAAGCGCAGAGCGTTTATTATCTTACCCCAAGTTGGCATAATTATCGGCGAGCATGGGCAACCCCATTCTCATCGTGAAATTTTAAAACATATCGGTTGCTCAGCAGAACAAATATCACATATTTTAGAAAACTATCCACGAGGCTATTTTTTAAACAACAAACTTGTCATTTATCAGTCTGATGATGAAAAAACAGTAGAAACTTGGCAACTCAAGCCTGAGAATTATAACCTCGTCAAACAATATTTCGGTGACCTGAAAAAAATCTTCAACCTCAACTCGAAAAGCCAAATATTTCTAGGCGTATCTCGTGGTAAAGAAGGAGAAATCTGGCCCACAATCAATGAAGTTGATGAAGATTTTTTTAAGTAAAAAAAATGAAAATAAAAATCTCTATTCTTACTTTATGTATTTTCCTTGGTATATTTTTTCATTTTCATCAAAATGGATTAAAACATAAATTGCAAAATATAACCGCAGATAAAGAATGCGAAGTCGGCATTGCCATTATCCAAGATAATAAACATTGGCTCTTAAATAATGAAAAAATGTATCCTATGATGAGTGTATTCAAAATCTTTGTTGCCTCCGCAGTTTTAGATAAAATTGAAAAAGAAAATATCAGATTGAATAGCCCTATTATTATCTCAAAAGATATGATCTATTCAACCTATAGCCCATTGCGCGATAAAATTAAACAATATCCTTACCCAAGCACAATAGGAGAACTACTTTTCTATATGCTGGCACAAAGCGATAATATTGCTACTGACATTCTTATCTCTTATTTAGGTGGCATTGATAAGCTAAACCAATTTATCTCATCAGCCGGATTTTCTCAAATTGTAATCAAAGTCAACGAAAAACAAATGAGTGAAGATATTCAAACACAAAGATTGAATATAGCCCACCCTCAAGATATTGCTTTATTCTTAAAAGCTATAAATGACGGAAAAATACTTTCGGCGAAGCAAACAGAAGTTTTTAGAAATATTATGCAACAAACTCAAACCGGACTAAATAAACTCAAAGCCGGATTACCGAATGATGTTGTTATCGGACATAAAACCGGCTCTTCAGACAGAGATGAAAACGGAATAAAAATCGGTGATAATGATGCCGGATTTATCACCCTAGCCAATGACAAAATTTATTACATCGCAGTATTGATAAAAAATTCAAAGATGAGCGATGAACAAAATGCCAATCTCATCGCCCAAATTTCCAAACTTGTATATGAAAAACTAAAATAAGATAACAAAAACAACCGCTACTTTACTATTCTTTACAGAGTCAACGGAGTGTTGAAGTAAGGACCTCCATTCTTGGGTTATCTATATCTTTTCTAATGACTACACTATAACCATTATCCAAATCTAAAACAACCGCAGACAGGTATAAGTTATCTTCAGATAATATCGGATAAATATTTTGAATTTTACAGCCTAATATATCATTATATAAAAAAGATATATTCATATAAGCATCTTTATACTTAGAAATTTCTTTTATTGTTAAATTTTGTATATCAACACAAGACGAAACATCATGACTGTTTAGTCCTATTTCGTAGCAATAATAAGCTGAAAAGTCGACAGATAAAAGATTTTTACCAATTTCAAAAATAAAAGCCTTTTCCCAATTATACATATTTCGATTATTGGGAGATAAAACATCACTTTTGTTAAAATCTGCTATATCTAAATCAAACTTTGAATTAAAAACAGCCACAAGCTTTTCACCAATAAGCAAAGGTTTTATGCTTTTAAGAATGAACTCAGCTCCTGCAACCGGAAATTTACTTTTAAGCTTTTGGCCTTTAACATAAGCAGTTTGGATAGAAATATTTTGCATAAAAACCTTTCAAAAAGATGAAGTGGCTTTGGATGGACGGTGTTTCTCATCATCGGCACATGAATACGTCATGCTTCGCAGCTCACCGATTTTCTGCATTTCAAAGCCACTCTTTTTATATAAGATTTGTCCTTATATAAAAACATATCCGGTTGACAAATAACCTTATTGATATGTGTTTATATCACTACCACAACTATTTATAAATGTCAATAGAACAGACTCTAGTGAAACTAATTATCCCACAACAGCAAAAAAGAAACCCACCGGCCTAGCCGGTGGTTCTTCTCAAACGGGTGTAACCCTAATGGTGCCAGCAAACGCCTTAAG
>CALXVY010000023.1 GCA_944392255.1 uncultured Alphaproteobacteria bacterium
CCAAGGGCGCGAAGATATGGGGCAAGCTTGGCTTGAACTAAAATGATACCACCGGCATTAGCCGGTGGAGTTTCATTAGTTGCCTTACAGAAAACCCCGAGTTTACTCGGGGCTGAATACCAAGGTGTTGGAACAACACCGCTCCACGCCAACGAGCGTGGTCAAACCGTAAGGTTTGTAGCTGTTATAGAACCCCCAGTTTACTGGGGGATATCTATGCTTCAAAAAGTTTATGCAAAAAAAAAGAATCCAAAAAAATTAATCATATATTCACTTTAAATGGATATTATAAAATCAAAAATACATAAGAAAAATCTAATCTATTGAAATTATGTGATTTTTAATTTTATCATTTTTTGTGTATAAACAAAAATTTGACAAATTTAAAGAAATATAATAAAGATAGAGAAAAATTAGACCAATTTGCAAAATATGTGAGGAAATATGAAAAAAACTTTAGCTATGTCCTTGATGCTTCTTATGACCGGATGTGCTTGCTTTGATGGTATGTGCGGTGATGAAGAAGAATTTGAAGAAACCCCTGCTCCCAAACACGTATATAAAGGCTACGATAATCAAGGCTGCAATTATGCAACCGGAGAAAATTGCCAAGACAATCGTCCGATTCGCGTAAACTATTACAATGTTCAACCGCAACGCATTCAACCTCGTCCGATTGTTTATCGTCAAGAACAACCGATTATTTATGTAAAAGAAGTTGAAAAGCCGGCTCCTGTAATTATCAAACATAAAGAAGCTCCCAAACCAATTATCGTTGAAAAAACCGTAGCTCCTGTACAAACTGTTCAAACAAATAAAACTTATGCTTCTTGTGGAGATATTAAGTCTACATCTAAAGAATATGAAATAAATGATGGTTCTCATTGCAATCCTCAAGTTAAAGAAGTTAGAGAACCGGTTGAAATTGTTTACAAAAAGACAACATACAAAACAGTTTATGAACCGAGAACTTCTACAACAGTAACTTTCGAAAAAGAACCTTATAAACAAGAAGCTAAAGAAGAAGTTGTAAAAACCACGACAACAACAACGAGAGAAGTTGTAACCAATGCTCAACCAGTATCTCAGAATGTTGAAACCGTTACCACAACAACGACAACAACAACTTCAAATGATGAAAACTTGGATATCTTACCCCAAGATGAAATCAAATAATAATATTAAGAGATAAACTCCAATATAAAAAAGCTCCCAAATGGGAGCTTTTTTTGAACTATATTAATCTATTTTTTGAATAAATTTAGAATAACGTGTCAAACATTCATTATGCTGTTTTCCGGCCACATCACGCATGATTTTATTTTGATATTCTGTTGTAAAATATTCCAAAGGTGTAGCTGTTAAAATCTCTGAAGTTTCATCATAAGATAAATCTAAACCGATAAGTGGTGCCTGAACTTCAAATGCACGCATTTGCTCGTAATAATCTTTAGCGATTTTAAATTTAACCGCTTTTTCAAAATCTGTATTTCCGGCATCTTCATTTTGCACGAGATTATAAGCCGTTTCAAAACGAATATAATTTTGAATCAAAACGGGAGAAAAATCTTCCATCGGTTGTGTTGCATCAGCCATTATCAAAACTCCTTAAAACATATAAGGAATTTAGAAAAAAGAAAGTTGAAAGTCAATATACAAAAAAGCCTCAGAGATAACTCCAAGGCTTTTGAAATGGCGATCTCGAGAGGATTCGAACCTCTGACCCACAGCTTAGAAGGCTGTTGCTCTATCCAGCTGAGCTACGAGACCATAAATATAAAGCGAACGAACGTCCGCTATCAAAATGTTGGTCGGGGCAGCAGGATTGTAATTCCCAATTGACTTACCTTTGCCCCTTGCCGTTTAGTGTCATTAAGCAAGTATCTTGCTCATTGTTCTTTCCGTCAATTGGGTCCCTTTCGTTCGAGCTTGCTTCGCTCGGCTTTGCCTTACTTGCAACTCTCACCGAACCCTAACGGTTCGAATCCTGACGTCTAAACGTACCGGAAAATGTTGGTCGGGGCAGCAGGATTCGAACCTACGACATCTTGCTCCCAAAGCAAGCGCTCTACCAGGCTGAGCTATGCCCCGTGCAACAAAACATAATCTACTCAAAAAAAATTATTTTGCAAGACTTTTTTTTACATAAAATAAAAAATTATATTAAACCGGCACTTCTAAAGCTATAACACCCATATTTACTCACAATAACATGGTCATGGAGCTGAATATTTACAGCCATCAAAGCCTCACAAACTTTCTTTGTGATATCAATATCCGCGCGTGATGGGGTTGTATCTCCGGTTGGATGATTATGAACCATAATCACGGCTGAAGCATGATTATCAAGCGCAGATTTAACAACCTCACGTGGATGAATTGCCACATGATTAATTGTGCCCTTCTGTTGTGTCACTTCGGCGATGACTCGATTTTTGCCATTAAGATATATTAAGCGGAACTCTTCCACATCTTGATAAGCCATAGACATACGACAATAATCAATCAAAGCGTCCATATCCGCAATCACTGGAGCATCTTTATCTTTAAGCATTTCCCAAGACATACGGCGAGCTGCTTCACTAATAATTTTAAGAGCGAAAACCGTATTTTCCCCCACACCAGTAACGGAGAGTAAATCCTCGTTTTTGGCATTAATTACTTCAGCAAAACTTCCAAACTTGGCAATAAGTTGTTTAGCCAAGGGCTTAACATCTCGTCTGGGAATAGCAATAGTCAAATAAGCTTCCAAAAGCTCATAATCAGCCAAAGCTGAGCCTCCGTTACTTAAAAACTTTTCACGAATTCTCTGTCGATGCCCTTCGTTAGAAAGATTAGCTTTAGATTTTTCGTTCATATTTTTTTTTCAATACAAATTAATTATTTTTTATATGGCGGTCTATCTAACCCCTTGAGGGAATAAGTAAATACTTCAGCACCGTCTTTAGTTACACCCAAAGAATGCTCGAATTGGGCAGATAAAGTCTTATCTCTGGTCACAGAAGTCCAACCATCTTTCAAAATAATGGCATCAGGTTTACCAATATTAATCATCGGCTCAATAGTAAAGAACATACCCTCTTCCATCACCGGACCAGTTCCTTTACGTCCCACATGCAAAACATTGGGTTCATCATGAAAAACTTTACCTAAACCATGACCACAGAACATATCAACCACGCCATAACCATATTTATGAGCATATTCTTCAATAACGGCGCCGATATCACCAAAGTGAGCTCCGGGTTTAACCACATCAATACCACGCATCATACATTCATAGGTCACATCACATAAGCGCTTAGCTTTAATTTTGGGTTCACCGGCATAATACATACGGCTGGTATCACCGTACCAACCATCAAGAATACAGGTAACATCAATATTCAAAATATCACCATTTTCAAGTTTACGTTCATAATCAGGAATACCATGACAAATCACATGGTTGATTGAAATACAAGTAGATTTTGGATACCCTCTGTATCCCAAGCATGCCGGAATAGCGCCGCGACTGGTAAAAAACTCGCGACATAAATCATCTAACTCACCGGTAGAAACACCGACTTGCACATAATCCGTAATATAATCCAAACATTCAGCCGCTAATTTTCCGGCTTTACGCATACCTTCAAAATCTTCTTTTTCATAAATGGTAATACCATCTCTTCTTTTTGTAGCCACAATAAACCTCTATTCTTAAAAAAAATCACTTCATACAAATATTCAATTTGTTTGTTATATTAATACCTTTTTTATCTAAATTGCAACCATAAGAAACAAACTCTAAACCATTTTGTGCTTCATCATAAATTCTGGCCGCAGAAACAGGATCAATAGTCCAAGAAAAAAGCGTTTCGACACAATCAACGCGGGGAACAATTAAAACCACAACTGTTCTAGCACCGTTTGCACGCACTTTTTTCATTTCTTCAAACATTTCCATATCCAATAAATTAACTTTGGAAGGGAAAACAGCTTTACCATCTTGTTTATTATAGATTGGACGAAGACTAATAAAACATTTTTCTTTAGAATTGCTAAGTTCAAAATCTAAATGAGGTAAATTATCAGCTAAGGTCACACGCCTGATTTTAGTATAAGAAACGAAATCGGGCATCATTCTTTCGCGCAAAGCTTCAGCAAAAAGTTTTGGAAAATAGCGTTGATTAACCATAACCCAACCATCACCTTTATTAACGGCTTGCACTTCATAGCGCAAACGACGTGTATGATCTTTAACCCGACTAATCCATAAATCTGCGCCTTTGATATAAAGATTTGGAAATACATTATCATCTGAACAAAAAGCTTGCGTAACAGAATCATCATCAAGTTTAATATCCATAATCAAACGTTGATAACGATTAACAACTTTTGCTTTTAAAAATTCTTCTTTAAATTCCAAATCTTCCTCCTTGAAAAACATTTATAATAGAACACAAATTTGTCAACAAAACCTAAATAAACTTGAAAAAAATATTCTCTATGATTAACTGAAAATACAACAAAACAAAAGGAGAAAGAAGATGAACAAATACAAAAGTTTATTTTTTCACATTGTCGGTGTTGGTCTCATCGCCGCCATTGCTGGCTATTTTACCAGATTCGGAGTTAATGGATGGTATCAAACAGCTGTTCCAAGCAGCATCACCCCGCCAAACATTTGGTTCCGTTATGTCTGGACAATTTTATATTTATTAATGGCAATTGCCGCATGGCGCATTTCTTTATGTCCGAAGAGCGAAGAAATTAAAAAATCTAAAACTTTGTTTTGGACTCAATTATTTTTGCATATTCCATGGTGCTTTACATTTTTTTATTTAGGTTGGTTAGGCATGGGTTTTGCCGTCATTATCGTTATGGATTTTATGGCTTTTCAGACAATAAAAAATTTTGCCAAATCTGATAAATACGCAGCATATATGCTTTATCCGTACTTACTGTGGATTTGCTATGCCACACTCTTAAATTTGAGCTATATTATCAACAATGGTCTTGTCGTTCAAATTTCATAAGAAAATATAAAATTTTACTAGACTCTCAAAGAACTTTGCTATAAAAATAGCAGGTTAGTAATTTTTTTGAAATTTTTGACTTTTGGGAAGTAAAAATGACAACAACATTAAAAGATATTAGAAGTACATATTTAAATTTCTTTGCTAAGAATGGTCACAAGATTATTCCGTCATCATCTTTGGTGCCGGATAATGACCCCACCTTAATGTTCACCAACTCCGGTATGGTGCAATTCAAAAACATCTTTACCGGTAATGAAGTCAGAGATTACAAGCGAGCGACCACTTCCCAAAAATCAGTTCGTGCCGGCGGTAAACACAATGACTTGGATAATGTTGGATATACCGTTCGTCACCACACCTTCTTTGAAATGCTCGGCAACTTCTCTTTCGGCGACTATTTTAAAGATGAAGCCATTGCTTGGGCTTGGGAATTGGTAACTAAAGAATTCTGCTTACCTAAAGATAGATTAGCGGTTACTGTTTATCACACCGATGACGAAGCTCACGATATTTGGAAAAAAGTTTCTGGTTTGCCGGAAGACAGAATCATCCGTATTGCCACCAAAGATAACTTCTGGCAAATGGGCGATACCGGTCCTTGCGGCCCCTGCTCTGAAATTTTCTATGACCATGGCCCGGAAGTTTGGGGCGGTCTGCCGGGAACTCCTGAAGAAGATGGTGACCGTTGGATTGAAATCTGGAACTTGGTATTTGACCAATTTGAAGACTTGCCGGACGGCTCTCGTATTCCGTTGAAACACCCTTCAATTGATACCGGTATGGGCTTGGAACGTATCTCTGCCATTTTGCAAGGCGTTCACTCCAACTACGATATTGATTTGTTCCAAAACTTAATTAAAGCCATTGCCGATATGGCAAACTCTGACCCAAATGGTCCTTTGAAAGCATCTCACAACGTAATTGCCGACCACTTGCGCTCAACCTGTTTCTTGATTGCCGACGGTGTTATGCCTTCAAACGAAGGGCGTGGTTATGTTTTGCGCCGTATTATGAGAAGAGCAATGCGTCACCAATATTTGCTCGGTATGAAAGAGCCGATGATGTATAAACTCTTGCCTGCTTTGCAAAAAGAAATGGGCGAAGCTTATCCTGAATTGTATCGCGCACAAGAACTCATTACCGAAACCATTAAGGCTGAAGAATTGCGCTTCTTAAAAACCTTGGATAAAGGTATGCGTTTATTGGAAGATGAAACCAAAGATTTGAAAGCCGGCGATGAATTGTCCGGAACAACCGCATTCAAACTTTATGACACTTATGGTTTTCCGCTTGACTTAACTCAAGATGCTTTGAGAAACAAAGATATGAAAGTTGATGTCAAAGGTTTTGATGAAGCTATGGCCAAGCAAAAAGCCGAAGCTCGTAAAAACTGGGCTGGTTCAGGTGATGCCGGAACCGAAAAAGTTTGGTTCGAAATTTTTGATAAAAACGGCGGCACCGAATTTTTGGGCTACAATACCTTAAAATCAGAATGCTTGGTAAACAATTTGGTTGTTGATGGTAAAGAAGTTGAAACCGTAAATAACGGCGAATTTTACCTCGTTGCCAACCAAACTCCGTTCTATGGCGAAATGGGCGGTCAAGTTGGTGATATTGGTAAAATCTATGGTCCGAATTGCGAAATTGAAGTTTTGGATACCAAGAAAAAACTTCATGAACTTACCGTTCATGTTTGCAAATTGGTTAAAGGTATGGTTAAAGTCGGCGATGATTTGACATTTGAAGTTGATGCTAAAAATCGCGCTGCTATTGCCGGAAACCACACAGTTACCCACATTTTGCACAAAGTATTGCGCGACATTTTAGGAACACACGTTACTCAAAAAGGTTCTTATGTTGCTGCCGACAGAATGCGTTTTGACATTTCTCACCACAAACAAATCTCAGATGCTGAACTCCGTTTGGCTGAAGAAAGAGTAAATGACATCATCAGAGAAAACCACCCTGTCATCACCCGCATCATGCGTCAAGAAGATGCCATCAAAGAAGGTGCAATGGCTTTATTTGGTGAAAAATATGGTGATGAAGTACGCGTTGTTTCTGTTTGCGATAAGGATAACGAACATTTCCTTTCAACCGAGCTTTGCGGTGGTACACATGTTAAATCTACCGGCGATATCGGCTACTTCAAGATTATTGCCGAATCAGCAATCGGTGCCGGTTTGCGCCGTGTTGAATGCTTGACCGGTCGCGGTGCTGAACAATATGCCTTAGAAAACGAACAACGTTTGCACCATATTGCTTCTATGCTCAAATCTGATATGGCAAATATTGAAGGTAAAATTGCTCAACTCCAAGAAGAAAAGAAAAAGCAAGAAGCTGAAATCTTTAACTTGAAAAAAGCACTTGTAAGCAACAAGGCCAGTGGCAATAATAATGAGTTTGAAGAAATCAACGGCATCAAATTCGTTGGTAAAGACTTGCAAGATGTTCAAGCCAAAGAATTAAAGGCTTTTGTTGATGAAATCAAAGACAAAATCGGTTCCGGCGTGATTGTTTTGGCTGCCAACAACGAAGGTAAAGCCTCTATTGTAGTTGGTGTTACCAATGATTTGACGGCTAAATATTCAGCTGTTGATTTGGTTCGCTTAGGCTCAGCTCAAGTTGGCGGTCAAGGTGGCGGCGGACGCCCTGATATGGCTCAAGCCGGCGGTCCGGATGGTAGCAAAACAGCTGCGGCTATTGATGCCATTAAAAAAGCAATTTAAGTCTTTAATAATACTAAAAAATATCTCCGATTTTTTATCGGAGATATTTTTTTTGCAAAACAGGTATGTATAATTTTGCTTTTATGATTGCAAAATAAATAGTATCAACGTAAAATAGCAAAAACAAAAACTTAAAGTTGCAAAAGAGAAATCAAATGAACTCATTTTTAGTCAGAAGATTAGGCTTATTTTTAATTTGCTTTATTTGTATTGAATTCATAGCTGTAACCTATCTGGCTGTCGACAATTTTAATAATGTTAATTGGAGTTTCAAAACCATAATTCAAGATCTTGGGGTTTTGCAACTGACATCATTCGTTTCTTTTTTGGTAATGATATTCCCTTACGTTATTTATTTAACGTTTTTACCCAAAAAATATGAAAATACAAAATTAGATAAAACTATAACTTATATAGTTTTTACGGCTTTCATATTTTTAAATATCCTAGAGAACGTATCTACAACAATCTTCTGGAACGAATTTAATATATTAAAAAACACCTCACCGGAAACATATATAGAAAAAGCTCAACAGATTTTATTGAATATATATGCGGAATATCCATTAATAAAACTTTTAACAATCATCTTTCTATGCAGCATCATAGTCTGTCTGATTTGCAAAAAATTTCTTTTTACAAAGATAGCAATGCCATCATTCGGAAGACGTATTTTTCACTTTATAATATATGCATGTGTCTGTTTGTTGGCTTTTATGAATATAGATATAGAAAAACTCCGCCAGCAAACGACATCGTACAATGCATACAATAGCCGTATGTGTGAAGACGGAACATATAGTCTATTCAATAGTTTCGTTAAAAAGAACTCTCGTCTGATGCTTTTGCGTAACTATCCTAAACATCATAAACTACAAGAAGTTAAAACTCATGATAATTAATCGTTTTAAGGGAGCATTACAACGCTTCAACGTTGAAAAAGTCATACGTTTACGCTCACGTTTTAAAGCCCTTTCCCAAGAAAAAATAGATTTTGTTAAACACAAAATAAATTCCGTTGATAAATCTTATCGTAAAGAAATCTTCAGAAAAAGCATTCATTTAAGTTCTCTATGGATTCCGGCATTAATATATTTTATGCATCCGGGAATATCCATTATCATTTTTTCAGTTTTATTTTTTATTGATGGTCTTTTGGAATACGGCAACTACCAACGTTGGAATTGGGCACGCAATATCTTCGGTCGTTTATTTTTTAAGACATTACGCCAAAAGGAAACCAAACGCATCTATTTTCAAAGCAGTGGTTCTCTATATGTTTTGTTGGCAGCCATCGCATGTACATTGCTTTTTTCTAAACCGATTGCAGCCATCTCCATGACTGTTATGCTCATTTCTGATACATTTGCCGCGCTAATAGGTAAAGCTTTTGGCACCAGAAAAATATATAAAAATAAATCATTAGAAGGAACAACAGCATTTTTTATGAGCGCCCTATTCATTTGTATGCTCTATGAGCCGATATTCCATTTCACCTATGCATCAGTACTGGCATGCTTATTGGCAACAGCGGCTGAAATTTATGAAGATAAAACCGAAATTGATGATAACTTATCCATTCCGTTTTCAATAGGCATTGTCTTAAGCTTACTAGGTTAAAAATAAAGCTTGATTTATAAAATCCTCTGTGTTATGTAAGTGCCTTGCATAATAATTATTATCACTAAATCTATAAAAAAATGAAAAAAGAGATGACATTAGAAATTGCAGAAGTTATTAAAGCTTATGCACAAGAAAAAGGAATTTTATTAAAAGGTCAGGAATATCAAACATACAGCATGTTAAAATATCCGAGCCAAAATTTTCCTGAAGGAAAAATGTTTATCAGCAATAACATGCATGGAACCTTAGGAAACAAAAACGTGATTGTTGTCGCCCTCAATGAAAACACCATAGGACATTTTACTCCCGATAATGTTCTGGAACGTCCTAAAGATAAACAAAGAGAATACATGTTCAGAGCACGCCGCAACATATATCAAAATAAAACAAATTTACATTCTGTTTCTCTAACTTTCTAAATTCCATAAAGAAAAAAAGCCCGAGTTGTGAAACTAGGGCTTTTTGCTTTTTTTAATAAAAGATTATCTTCCGCTTGAACCAAAACCACCCTCGCCGCGTTTTGTTCCAAGCAAAGCAAATTCAGATTCGGAAACTTCTTCAAATTTGGCACGATAAGGAAAAGGCAATTCAACTTGTGCTATTTTATCTCCGGGATTAATCACATAATCTTCTTTACCGCTATTCACAAGAATAATTTTCCACTCTCCGCGATAATCAGTATCAATAATACCGCCGATGGCAAAAATTCCTTGTTTGAGTGCCAAACCGCTACGAGAATTAACTCTAAACCAAAGCGGAAACTCCGGTGCGGTTTTAATGGCGGTCGGGAAGCCAAAACGTTCACCTGCTTTTAACACAAAAGGTTCAGAAACAGCTGCACAAATATCAAAGCAAGCCGCTCCGTCAGTTGCATAAGTTAAATTAGCGGCGTTTTCAACATAATGAGGCAATTTTGCAAACTTTATTAGTGCATAATTATAATTAATCATACCAATCTCCTTTTTTTCTTGTAATGTAAAAGAAATAATCTTTTTTTCAAGCAGTAAAAAAAATAAGGAAATAATAAAATGGTAAAATTAGTTGAACCGAGTGTTGAAATAATCACCCCGATTGACGGTGATTACATATTAAAACATTTGGAATTATGCGCTCGCAATTGTTACAAAAGTGAAGATAAAATCACCACAGATTCTGCAAAGTCCATGATTAAGAAACTTCTTGAAATGGGACACGAGGCCATGATTGAACATTTTGGCATCACGGTAAAGTTAACAACAGATGTTGGCGCGTATAAAGATTTAACCCGCCATCGTATGGCTAGTTTTGCCATTGAAAGTACACGTTTTTGCAACTATTCTAAAGGCAAATACGGCAACGAATTAACCTTTATGAAACCAAGCAACATGGAAGAAGGTACTGAGATTTATAATATTTGGTACAAAACCATGGAAATGATAGAAAAATCATATATGGAAATGGCCGCCAATGGTGCCAAAGCAGACCAACTTCGAATGATGCTTCCTCACTCCACAAAAGCGGATGTTATTATGACAGCCAATATCAGAGAATGGCGCCATATATTTAAGCTCCGTTGTGCACCGGCAGCACACCCGAGTGTTCAACACATCATGCTTTTACTCTTAAAAGAATTCCGCAAACAAATTCCGATTTTGTTTGATGATATTCCTTATGGATTAGAAGAACAACAAGCTGCATAAGAAAAAAAATAAAACCCCTGCGAAGTACTTCTCAGGGGTTTTATTCTTGGAGTTTATAACTTTATATTAAAAAATTAGTGAGTTCTCTGTAAGCGATGCTTAATACTCTCCATTTTTTGAGGAGTAACAGAACTGGAAGATTGAGAACGACCATCATCCAGCCAGTATTCGAGCCCTGAAATACAGTTATCAAAAACTGTTTTGGCAGAATTAAGGACTTTATCGAATTTCTTTACCAAAAACTTTTTCCAAACAGATTTTTTCAGAGCAATAAGTTTTTGATGATGATACCAAGCAACCTCATCGTTCATTTGTTTAATCTCGGGATAAGGCTTAAAATCACGTCCGTTATTTCGAAAAACAAACGACAAATCATGAATATCTTGTTTGCTAACAGAAGGCTGTTTATTTCGATAATCATGAGCAATTTTAAGCATACGCCTACGAGCATGAGCATTCAAACGAACCAACGCTTGGACCACGCGCTTTTCATCTTTATCCATCTCTGAAATATCACGAATTTGTTTACGATTTGGCGCATTCAAAAAGTCAATAAACTCTTGAGTACTAAAATTATACTTACCAAACAGTTCTGCTTTCAATTGCACCAAATCTTGTATAGAAAGAGAGCTGAGTCTTTTGCTATCCTCAGCGCACAACACCGCCTGCTCTGTCAAAGCATTCAGGCAAAATTTATGATATTGCACTTTCATAATGCTCTCTTAAAAATACGATAAAAACATGATTTAATTTCTGAACGAAGTCGGCATAATATTCACATTTGAAATAAAGTCAATACCTAATTTTGCATCAGTGTTAAAATTTTTTTCATAACTGTCTGATCAACAAAATCTCCACGTTTGACAAGCATACGTCTTGTTACGCCATCTATTTGATTTTCTGCAACTTTTATATATTTTTTATCTAAAATCGGCATGCAGGAAGATATGTCAATTTTATCCCCTTTTAGGTTGGGTAAAATATCTCCACCGTAAACACAATCGACCACAATATCCGGTAAAAGTTTTGCTCCACCGATAAGAAAAGCCTCATAAACTTTAGCACCACCGGCAATGTACAAATCCTCAGGAAAATCTTTAAAATCACGTACATCATCAACAACAAAATGATTCGCTTTGTCTGAAACTTTGTATGTATAATCTGAGGTCAGAACATAAATTTTGCAATTTGGAATCGTCCGATTCGGTAATGCTTCATAAGTCAACCGTCCCATAACCACATTACATCCTTCCACAACATGAACAAAAAACTCAGAATCGGATTTTATCTGCCAGGGAATATTTTTGCCGACGGCAATCAAATTATCTTGTGCATGGCGGCACCAAATTGCAACTTTTGTCATCTCTTTTCTCCTTTTGTTTTATAATAGCAAACAAATATAAAAAAAGGCTGAAGAAAGATTCTTCAGCCTCAAAAAGTTTAGAAAAAAGATTTGATAAACCGCCATAGTTTGAAATGACGCAAAAGCACCAAATGTTTATGATTCCGCATCAAAGCATCCCATTGTTGAGCTTCCTCGGCATGTGCAACCGGACAGTTTTTTCCAGATTGTAAATAATCATCCCAATCTACCTTGTCATAAAGTTTGGCTTCTGCAAGAATAAAATAGCGTTTTTGTTGCTGCAAATATTCAATCCCCTCAGAACATTTTACCAAATAAATCGGATATTGCTTTGCAATTATATCAAATTTCTTATGCTTTACCAAAAAATTAAGCAAATTTTGATTGGTTATATTACCCAATAGATTGTAGTTTGCTTGAATAATATCCCAGTGTCCGTTTTGTGCCAAATAATCAAGTGCAGCATTATCCTCAGGATTAATATGTCCATACTTCTTAAAATATTCATCAAACAATTTGTACTTATACAAACCTTCAGGAGACATTTTATCATACTGTTCATGCTTAAACAAAATATCATCAGCTTTACGACGAGCCAATTCATTCCAGCACTGATATTTTTCCAAAGATTCTAATGAAAAATATTGAAACAAATCAAAATCTTCTTCAAATTCGCTAATCAAAAATGCTTCTGTTTTTTCTTGTCCAATAAAGCCACATAACCAATCAAACAAAAGTTTAGCATCAATATAATATCTGCAAGATTTAAGGCAATCCAAAATCTGTTCTGAAGAATAACCCAGAAAACACAAAACTTCGAGCACATCTGTTGTCAAAGTATAACCATCAGCAAGTAATCTTGAAACATGCTTAATATCATACTTACCGGCAACCCATAAAAGAATCTGTTCTTGGTTACCAAGACTATCAACCATTTTTTCTCTGTTCATAATGACAAAATTTAAATAAAATAATAAATTAATTACCTCAAAAGATAACATTAAATATTGTTTTGTCAAGAAAGATAAGGCTTGCAAAGTAACAGAATATCTCCTATATTAAGACTTGCTGAGCAATCAGCTATGGTACTAGAGGCTGTATGAAATAGGTTTTCAAGACCCGGGGGCGGTACCCGGCACCTCCACCAAAAAAAGTCATAAAACATGGGGGTGAAACAGGCTTGATTGGGAACAGTAAAGATATGTATGTCGTACCCGGTGAGATACCACCGTTATCGGTTCAAACTAAATGAATGCTAACGATAATAACGTAGCTCCTGTTGCAATGGCTGCTTAATTTGTAGTCGCAACAAATTCAAATTCTTTTAACTATGGATAGTTGAAAGTGGGGTATGGGCCACCCAGCAACAGAACGGCCCTTTTCTATAACCCAAAACAAGGTGCAAAAATGGAAGAATTTTTAACAGAAATAAACTATGATAAATTGATTGAAAAATCTCTGAAAAATGTTGTAATTGAAGCTCTTAAAATTGCTGAAAGACAGGGTTTGCCAGGAGAAAATCATTTTTATATCACTTTTAAAACCAACCATCCACGCACCCAAATTTCAGACTATCTGAAAAGTCAATATCCCGAAGAAATGACCATTGTACTTCAACATCAATTTGCCAATTTGCGTGTTGAAAATGATAGTTTTTCTGTTGATTTAAGCTTTGGTGGCATTCAACAAAATTTAAGCATTCCTTTTGAAGCTATTACCTATTTTGCCGACCCCTACGCCAAATTTGGCTTAAGTTTTGCCACCGGCGAAGAAAACACAACCACCAGAGAAATCTCAACACCTGCTGAAGAAAAAGAGAAAAAAGTTTCAGGCTCAGCAACGGTTGTTTCTATTGATGCTTTTCGTAAAAAGAACAAATGAAAAAAATTTCCGTAATCATTGCCGGCAGACATCAAACCAGCATCTCATTAGAAAATGAATTTTGGATTGAACTGCAGAATATATCCAAAGAGAAAAACAAAACAATCAATCAGTTAGTAACCGAAATTGATTCTATACGTGAACATGAAAATCTATCAAGTGCCATCCGAGTATATATTTTGAACTATTTAAAAAACAAAAAACAGGACTAATAAATAGTCCTGTTTTTTCATTAAGTAATGTTATTTATCTTCCATACAGGAAATAACATATTCAATTGCATCGAAGAAAAGCAAAAAGCTTTCATATTCCATCAAATGGGTATCTTCAAAAACATTTTCACAATCTCCGCACATATCATTCAAAGCCTCTAAGTCGGCATGATAGCAAAGACGCAAATAATTATAAATGTTCTGAAAATAGTTTCGAGCCAATTCCGCATAATCAAGATTACTTGCACTCGTCTGTTGCGCGTTATACAAATATTTTGTAACGGATAATGGTTTATCAACACTATCATCTCCGCGCTCATCATACTGTATTGTAACCAAAAAAGGATAAAGCTGATTAAGTATATCCATTTTGTTATAATAACGACGAGAAAGGATATTCCAGTAAATTTTCATCAATGAAGATAACATTCCTGCGGAACGTTTGGGAAAAGAGTTCAAATACTCCTTCAACTTTTCAGAAAATATCTGCTGCATTGAATCATAAGAATCCAAAAAATCAAGCACCTTCTTAGGGTAATGGTTATCTTGCAGGAAAAGGCAATCATCTATATAATCATGCCAAATAAAATCCTTCCAAGAGCCGTCATAATAAGGTAGAATATCCATTCTGTATTGAGAGCAATAGTCATGTCCCAAGAACAACTTATCCAGCCAACTGTTTTTTTTCAATAAAGAAGAAACTATTTCTGAAGGCAACCATTCTCGAATAACCTTACAAGATGCTTCTGATAAAACTAAATTACAAGAATCTTCAGCAATTTTAATGCATTTTTCAATGCTATAAACTTTTTTCTCAGCAATTTTGTTAATAATAACATTCTTTTCCATATGACAATGATTTTAATTAATAATAAGAATTTGCGAGTAAGATATCATAAAAAAAATATAAAACAAGTATAAAAAAAGCTCTCAAAACATGAGAGCTTTTATAACTATCTTAAAAGGAATTAATCCTCATCATCTGCATCCATAGCAAAATCATCATTTTCAGCAACATCAGAAGTCTCATCAGTAAGCATTAAAGGTTCTTCATCTTGCATTTCAACCTTTCTGCGACGACCGCGACGTTTCTTTTGCGGAGCTTTTTTCTTAACAGCTTCAATAATATAATTTCCGGCAATTTTATATAAATCCACCAAATGATTATTGTACATATGATCAGCTTCTTCCAGAAGAGCAAAGTCTACTTGGACATTACGCTGTACATTCAAACGCTTAGCCATTGTAGCCACGCTTTGAGGATTGACAATTTCATCAGCTCCGCCTTGAACGATTAAACCGGAAGTTGGGCATGGAGCCAAGAAAGAAAAGTCTTTTTCATTAGCCGGAGGAGATACAGCAATGAAATTATTAATATCGGGACGACGCATCAAAAGCTGCAAACCAATCCAAGCACCGAAAGAATAACCGGCAATCCAACACTGACGCGCTTCCGGATTAACTGATTGCAGCCAATCTAAAGCAACGGTCGCATCAGAAAGTTCTCCGGGACCATCTTCAAATTCGCCCTGAGAGCGTCCAACGCTTCTAAAATTAAAACGCAAAACAGAAAATCCCAAACGCTCGAAACAACTAAATAAAGTATAAACAACCTTATTGTTCATTGTTCCGCCATATTGGGGATGCGGGTGTAAAATCAAAGCAATCGGAGCGGCAGGATTATCACTTTGATGATATCTTCCTTCCAATCGGCCGGCCAAACCGTTAAATAGTACCTCAGTCATATAAATTCTCTTCTTAACTTAAAATTTAACATCTTTACAATATATATAACAATAAAGATATATAAATTATTAATTTTTTTGAGGAATGTAGCACAAAATGATTGAAAAATACAAGTTAATTTTAAAAGACGTAGATGCTGTCATCAAAAGAGATCCGGCAACGAGCAGCCGAACGGCAGCTTTTCTTTGTTCTTCAGGGTTACACGCCATTTTATTTTACCGCTTTAATCATTATCTTTGGAAGAAAAATTTTAAGCTTACGGCAAGAGTTTTTTCACAAATAGCTCGCTTTTTAACCGGAATCGAAATTCATCCGGGAGCAAAAATCGGAGAAGGTTTTTTTATTGACCATGGCATGGGTGTTGTGATAGGAGAAACAGCAGAAATTGGCAATAACGTCACCATGTATCATGATGTAACATTGGGAGGAACAACTGTTTTCAATGAAAATGGCAAGGTTATGACGAAACGCCACCCAACCATAGGAAATAATGTGATTATTGGTTCCGGGGCACAGATTTTAGGCCCAATTAGCATTGGCAACAATGTTAAGGTCGGCTCCAATGCAGTAGTCTTAAAAGATGTATCGGCCAACATGACTGTTGTCGGTGTACCGGCACATCATAGCCAGCAAAATAAAGATGAAAAAAAGCGTTTTGAAGCATATGGTGTTACGGCGCAAATAAAAGACCCGATTTCTGAAAAAATTGAAAAATTGAATGAAGAAATTATCAAACTGCAAAAAGAAATAAAAGAATTAAAATCAGAGAAAAAAGATGCCTGAAAATTTATTAGGATGCAATAAACCTATTAAACAAACCAAAGTCTGCATTGCCATGTCCGGAGGCGTTGATAGTTCGGCAGCTGCCGTTTTACTGCAACAACAAGGATATGAAGTTTTGGGCTTAACAATGGATTTATTACAACCGCCTTACGCACCGCAAAATTCTTCCATACAAGATGCTCAAAAAGTAGCCAAAATTTTAGGAATAGAGCATCATTTCATTGACTATAAAAAAGAGTTTGCAGATAAGGTTATTCATTATTTTACCTCATCTTACGAACAAGGATTAACACCCTCACCTTGCATTATGTGCAATCGCCACATCAAACTAGGATTATTGGCGGACAAAGCACGAGAATTAGGCGCAGATATTTTGGTAACGGGACACTATGCCGATATAAAAATAATACAAGATGACGTTGAACTGCATAAAGGCGCAGATTTAAAAAAAGATCAAAGCTATTTTCTATTTGACATTGAAAAACGCAATTTACAAATGCTGCGTTGTCCTTTAGCCAATTTCACAAAAGAACAAACCCGAGAGCTGGTACAATCGGCCGGTTTAGAAATTTATAAAAAGTCCGATAGTCAGGATATTTGCTTTGTTAGCGAAGGAAAATATGTTGATTTAATTAAAGGCCTCAATCCTAATTTTAAGAATGAATTTGGTGACATTGTCACCACAGATGGTAAAATTATCGGCCAGCATAAAGGATTAATAAACTACACTGTCGGTCAAAGACGCGGATTAGGTATTGGCGGCAATATCGGAATATTATATGTTTTAAAATTAGACATAAAAAACAATCGCTTAATTGTTGGTCACGAAGAAGAACTTAAACAGAAAAAAGTTATAATAAAAGATGTAAATTGGCTGGGAAAAGATACGCCGCAAGATGGAGAATATATGGTCAAGCTTCGTTCTCGCCAAAAAGAAGTTCCTGCTCGAATTAAATTTTTGGCAGAAAATATGGCGGAAGTCAATTTATTGAATGATTTTTACGGAGTCGCTCCTGGACAAGGTTGCTGTATATATTCCGAAACTCGTGTAATGGGTGGCGGTTTTATTTGTAAAGAAAATAATATTTAATCAAATTGTAACTATTCATCTGCTAAAAAATGAGGTATATTAGAAGTATATGGCAGGAGAAGATTCATGAAAAGTTCTATCGGCATATCAGCCTTGTTAGGCATTATATTTTTAAGCGGCAGTGCTATGGCACAACTTCCAACCAACCCATGGGCTCCAAATCCCAATGATGGTTATTTTGGAGATAATGTATCCAACACAGATATTACCCACGCTCCTGTCTACGACAATACTGAAAACGGCGGAGAAATTTTGCCGGTTGATCCATGGGCCAGAGCCAGAGATAAAAGCGGTATCAAAACATGGCGTGGCAGCGGTCAACACGGTAAACTAAATTACATTGGTGAGGCGACGACCTATACGGATGCCAAAGGCCAAGAGATGATTGCTCCTGAAGTAAACCGCCACAATATGATTACAGCATTGGAACATCTGAGAAAAATGGGATATAAAATTCCTGATAGTTATGATGCCAAAATCAAAAGCATGCCGCAAGATTACGCCAAAAAATTACGCGTTGCTTATGACGAAGTAATGCAAGCAGATGTAAAAGATGATCCTCTCCGCGGTATGACCAACGGTATGATAGAAGTTTTTGAACGAGGTACCGGTCTTGATTTGGAAAATCTGATGTTTAATTCCATAGATATATTGAGTACAGATTAAAATTCGGAGCATAAATCATGAAAATAATATTAATGACTTTAAGCATATTGTTTTTAGGAGCTTCAATTTCGAACCTGCAGGCTCAAGAAACAGGAGTTAATACGCAAGAAGAACGAATTTCAAGCGAAATCAGAGCCAAACAAGCAATGATTAAACAAAAAAACAAAATCATGTCATCTTATAATAAACAAATATATAATAAAAAGAATGATGCCCTCATGAGAGAATATGTGCGCAATAGCAATGCATTCAAAAAAATGAGAGGCGAACCTACAAAAGAAATTGATATTCAAGATAAAGAGGCATTGAGTCAATATATACAAGATGATATTGGTTTACAAAAAGAAATTATTGAAGTAAAACTTCCCCAAGTAGAAGATAAAAATAAAAATATTCGCCCTTCTGCGGCAGAGTTATTAAAATAATATAAGGAAGTACAAAATCTATGGCCAAACAACCCGTCATTATTTTAGTCGGACCGCAATTAGCGGAAAATATCGGTATGTCAGCTCGCGCTATGATGAATTGCGGTTTATATGAGCTTCGTTTGGTCGCCCCCAGAGAAGATTATCTGTCAGATAAAGCCATTTCAGCTTCTTCCAATGCCGAAGAAATTTTATATAATGCCAAAGTATATTCTTCTACCGAAGATGCCATTGCCGATTTAAACTTTGTTTATGCTGCCACCGCACGTCATCGTGATCAAATAAAAACTGTTTATAATGCAGATACGGCTGCTATTGAAATGAACAAGATAATGGCTGAAGGAAACGCATGTGGCATTATGTTTGGTTGTGAAAGAACGGGTTTGAGCAACGTTGATGTAAGCTTAGCCAATGCCATTATCAACATTCCACTTAACCCCAGACATAGTTCATTAAATTTATCTCAGGCAGTTTTGGTTATCGGATATGAATTTTATAAAACCCAAATAGAAAAACCCGAAGTTCATTTAGAAATGAACGGAACATCGTTAGCTTCCAAAGATAAGGTCATAAAATTTGTACAGCATTTTGAAGAATTGTTAGAAAATTGCGGTAATTATAAAATTGGAGATAAACGAGAAAAAATGTTCATCAACCTACAAAACATTTTTACCCGCAACCAATTGACCGAACAAGAATTAAATACCTTATACGGCGCAATCAATTATATCAGCCGTCAAAATTAAGATAAAGTTTAGGATTATTTGTTAAACTGAACCGAAAACAATAATTTGGTTCAGGAGATAAATATGCCTGTAGAAAACTTACCTCACATATCAAACGTGATATTCGGTATGAATCCAATGGTGCTGTCAACTGCAATTTTGATTATAAGCTACATCATTCTGTTCACCGAAAAACTAAACCGTGCCGTTGTTGCTTTAATTGGCGCCAGCGTCATGATTTTCACCGGAATTTTAACCCAAGAAACAGCCTTAAAAGGAATTGATTTTAACACTTTGGCTCTACTTATTGGTATGATGACAATTGTCGGTATATCGGAAAAATCCGGTATGTTTCAATATGTAGCCATCTGGTCTGCCAAAAAAGTCAAAGCCAATCCGAGAGGAATTTTGGTCGTTTTGAGCTTGGTGACAGCCGTATTCTCTGCTTTTTTGGATAATGTAACTACAGTTCTGCTTATTGTGCCTGTTACATTCCAGATTACAAGAAAATTACAAATCACCCCCTACCCTTATTTGATTGCCGAAATTTTTGCTTCTAACATTGGTGGCACAGCAACTTTAATTGGTGACCCTCCAAACATATTGATTGGTTCTGCCATCAATTTGTCTTTTACCGACTTTTTGTTTGAACTCACACCTGTCGTTGCCTTCACCATGCTCGTACAAGTTATCATTTTTGACTTCATTTGGGGAAAAAGAATAGTCACTACTGATGAACACAAAAAGCTGGTTATGGGTATCAATGAAGTTGATAGCATTACCGACTGGACCTTACTCAAAAAATCATTATTTGTGCTGGCCACTGTCATTTTAGGTTTTATTTGTGCCGAGCATTTTCATATAGCTAATGGCACAATTGCCATGTTTGGTGCTGCTGTTTTGCTCCTACTTTACACCTTAGGTGAAGAACATAGCGAAAGAGAAAGAAAAGTTGAAGAAGCTTTAGGCTTGGTAGACTGGACAACCATCTTTTTCTTTGCCGGTTTATTTGCCATTGTTTATGGCTTGGAAGAAGCCGGAGTTCTGGAATTAATGGGACAAAAGTTTGTTGAAATGACGGAAGGCAGCATTGAAAAAGCCGCTATGCTGGTTATCTGGGTTTCGGCTTTTGTATCTACCGCCATAGACAACATTCCGTTCGTTGCCACCATGATTCCGATGATAAAATCTATGGAAGAATCAATGGGTGGCAGAGAAGCCATGATGCCAGTATGGTGGGCATTGTCCTTAGGGGCCTGCTTCGGTGGCAATGGTTCGTTGATTGCCGCTTCAGCCAACGTTATTGTTGCCGGTATGGCTCAACGAGAAGGACACCCGATTAGCTTTTTGAAGTTTTTAATATGGTCCATTCCGACTATGCTGATTTCAACCGGTATAGCAGCCATGTACCTACATTTAAGACACTTCATGTAAAAAAAATAAAATCATTAAAGAGGTTCAAATACGAACCTCTTTTTTTTATTCAAAAAAATTAAGATTATATTAGTTTTATCAGCCTATAACATAATTGTTAGAAAGATTATAACAAGAGGAAAGAAAAAATGTCTGATGTATCCGCAATACCTAATCTGGTTTTTGGGTTAGATGCAAAAGTCGTTTCCGTTGCTATCGTCATCATTTCCTATGTGATTCTGTTTACCGAAAAAGTAAACCGAGCCATTGTAGCTTTGCTTGGCGCCAGCATTATGATTTTTGCCGGAATTTTAACCCAACAAACCGCATTAAAAGGAATTGATTTTAACACTTTGGCTCTGCTTATTGGTATGATGTCCATTGTTAGTATTTCTGAAAAATCAGGAATGTTCCAATATGTTGCCGTTTGGGCTGCCAAAAAAGTTAGAGCCAACCCTAGAGGCTTATTAGTTGTTTTAGCTTTGGTAACCTCCTTTTTCTCCGCATTTTTGGATAATGTAACCACGGTTTTACTTATAGCTCCGGTCACCTTCCAAATCACGAGAAAACTCAATATCACCCCTTACCCATATTTAGTCTTGGAAATTTTCGCTTCCAATATTGGTGGTACAGCAACCTTAATCGGAGATCCACCAAACATTTTGATAGGTTCTTCTTTAGGCTTATCTTTCACAGACTTTTTATTCGAATTAAGCCCGATTGTTATCGTAACCATGTTGGTTTTGGCATTTGGTTTTGATTTGATTTGGGGTAAACGATTAGTAACAACCGAAGCAAATAAAGAAACCGTAATGAGCATCAATGAAAAAGATTGTATTACAGACAAATCATTACTCAAAAAAGCCTTAACAGTTTTATTCTTTGTTATAGCCGGTTTTATGAGCGCTGAACATTTACATATTGCTAATGGTACCATAGCCATTGCCGGTGCTGCTGTTTTGCTTCTTCTCTACACCATCGGAGAAAGCCACGAAGAAAGAGAACAAAAGGTAGAAAATATTTTAGGTTCAGTCGACTGGACAACCATCTTTTTCTTCTCTGGTTTATTTGTCATTGTTTATGGTTTGGAAGTAACCGGAGTTTTAGCTCTTATGGGAAAAAAATTTGTTGAAATGACCGAAGGCAGTATTGAGAAAGCAACTTTCTTAATTTTATGGTCTTCGGCCATTATCTCCAGTGCTATTGATAACATTCCGTTCGTTGCGACCATGATTCCGATGATTAAATCAATGGAAGAATCAATGGGCGGTAGAGAAGCTATGATGCCAGTATGGTGGGCATTGTCTTTAGGCGCTTGCTTTGGCGGTAATGGTACTTTGATTGGAGCTTCTGCCAACGTAATTGTAGCTGGTATGGCTCAACGAGAAGGTCATCCGATTAGCTTTATCGGTTTTCTACTCTGGTCCATTCCGACCATGCTGATTAGTGTGTTTATTGCTTCTGTATTTTTAGAAATTCAATATTTTATGTAATCAGTAAAAAAGTAAGAAAAAGAGGTTCTGAAAAGGACCTCTTTTTTTGTTTAACATTCTTTAATTTTTATGATATATTAGTAAGTGTAGTTAAGTTAAAAGGAGATATAAAAATGTCATCATTAGGCGCCATAAGCAACTATGTGCTTTCTGTTCAGCAGATGCAAATGTCTCTGATTAAAACCAATGTCGAAATGCAACAACAAATAACCGAGATGCTAACCGAAGCCACAGAACAAATGGCAGCAAGCATGGCTTCTTCAGAACACATGCTTGATATCTTGGTTTAGAAAGCAAACAACATTAAAACAAAAACAATACTCAAAGCACAAGAAACAACAAATTTCACTAAAGACAAGAGAATATTTAGGGTCATACGAACATAGTCAAGCGTATAGCCATCTTCTTTGTAAACTTTTTTCAGAAAATAATGATAAAGAAAGGCAATAAGCAAAATCAGCAAATAAAAGCTGTTTTGCTTATAAATAATTTCTATTGCTTCTTTATTAGGAGATAAAGAAGTAACAAATCCCATTACAATTCCAAATAAAACAAATGGATCAAAAATAATACCGGTTCTAAAAAGAGCCAAAATACCTTTAATCATAGGATTTAAGCCTTCACCGTCAAGCGACGACTAAATACGCGGCTATCACTAACCAGAATAGAGGTTGGCCAAACACAACGAGTGGAGGATGTTTTAAACACCGGAGCTTCATTTCTTTTGAGCGTATACGACACCAATACTTGATTCCCTCGAGCTATGGGCTGAGATGCAGGTTTCAAATTTCTTTGCCAATCTAAATTAGCATTATCTTTATTATAAACCATAAGAGGAAATCTCCCTAAAAATTCACATTACGTAAGTTAGTATACGCTCAGAAAGTAAACAAAAGTTTAAGCTACATTTTGTTGTTGAAGTTTTGTAAAAGCATTAACTAAGGTTGTGTGAATAGCCTTAACTTTATCAGCATTTTTGCCACTAACCCAAACACGTACAAGAGGCTCTGTTCCGGAAGGATGGATAACCACTCTGCCCTCATTACCAAGTATTTGTTTTTGTTCTTCTATCAAATTTAAAATCTCAGGCAGTTTAACCACTTCTTTGACTTGTTCACGAGAATTAAAACGCAAGCTGACAAATTCAAACGGATCCATAATAAAAATCGGAAAGATTTCACTCATTTTTTTATTTGCTTTTAAGAGATATTGGCAAATAAGCAAAGAAACAATCAAAGCATCACCGGACTTACAGTACTCATAAGCCACAACATGTCCAGACTCTTCTCCGCCAACAGCACCATTAATTTCCTTCATTTTAGCAACCACATGGCGTTCACCAACCGGAGTGCTGTAATAAGGCAATTTGAGTTCTTCTTTAACAAAGCGTTCCAAACCGGTATTAGAAAGTACGGTAGACACAACGGCACGACCGTTCAACTGCATATTCTGAGCAAGAAAAGCAATAATTTGCTCGGAAGCAACTTTTTCACCTTTATCATTACAAACGATGATTCTGTCACCATCACCATCAACGGCAATACCCAAATCAGCTTTAACTTCTTTAACCTTTTCCATCATATTTTGCGGATGCATTGAGCCACAGTCTTTATTAATATTCAACCCATTAGGAGAACAAGCTAAAGTAACGATTTCAGCTCCGAGTTCTTGATAAACTTCGGGCATAATTTTAGAAAACGCCCCATTAGCACAATCCAAAACAATTTTCAAACCTTTAAGATTTGTACCGGTGTTCATTGTAGATTTAGCAATTTTAACATATTCATCAATAGCCTTGTGGTCATCTTTAATTTTGCCCAAAGCATTTTCATCATAAGAAAAATTATTGGCTTCTATTTTTGCTTCAAGTTCAGCGGTAACCGTATCAGCAAATTTTTCACCATCAGCGGCAATCAATTTGATACCATTATCTTTGTAAGGATTATGAGAAGCCGTAATCATTACCGACATATCAACATCGAGCATTGGGGTAACGGTGGTAACAGCCGGTGTTGGAAGGACGCCCAAGCGGATCACATCAATTCCTTTGGCGGTAAAACCGGCAGAAAGAGCTGCTTCAAGCATATCACCGGAAATACGTGTATCTTTACCAATGGCCACACGTTTTTTATTTTTGCAAACCGTTTCAGCACAAGCCAAAGCCAATTTCATGGCAAAGTCTGCCGTCATCGGATAAACATTAGCCACACCACGCACGCCGTCGGTTCCAAACAATTTATTTCCCATAATCATTCTCCAAAAGTTTTTTACAATGGGTTTAGTATAAAAAAAATGTCGTGAAGGACAAGATTTTTTTATCACTTCACGACACACATATTTTTGCAAATTGTTGCAATCAAGCCACCATTTCATCGGGCGTAAATTGAAAGCCGCGTAAAAGCTCTTCAATCGGCATGGCTTTTTTACCCTGACGTTGAATTTTGGTAACAAAAAGCATACCCTCACCGCAAGCAATCAACAAACCGCTGTCGTTGGGGATAATTGTTCCGGCAGCATAACCGGAATCAGCCATAAGAGCTTCGGCTTCATGAACTTTAAAGCGTTCACCTTTATATTCAAAATAGGTTGACGGAAATGGATTAAATGCTCTGATTTTACGTTCCAAAACTTCTGCTGATTGAGAAAAGTCTAAGTGAGTTTCTTCTTTTTCCAATTTGGCAGCATAGCAAGTGAGAGCTTCATCTTGCTTTTCATGTTTGAGAGAAGAATAGTTGTGCAGAGCTTCCATAATCAAATCTGCTCCCATTTGAGAAAGAGCATCGTGAAGCTCTCCGCCGGTTGTCGTATCAGCGATTTCCACTTCTTTTTTGAGCAACATATCACCGGTATCAAGCCCCTCATCCATCTGCATAATCGTCACACCGGACTTTTCATCTCCGGCTTCAATCGCGCGTTGAATGGGAGCAGCTCCGCGCCAACGTGGTAACAAAGAAGCGTGAATATTCAAACACCCGTTAGGACAAGCAGAAAGCACTTCTTTAGGCAAAATCAACCCATAAGCAACCACAACCGCAATATCTGCTTGAAGATTTTTAAATTTTTGTTGTTCCTCGGCATTCCGTAAAGTTTTAGGTGTACGCACTTCAATTCCGAGCTCTTCAGCTTTCAGATGTACGGGAGTTTTGGTTTCTTTTTGACCGCGACCGGCCTCTTTAGGCGCACGTGTATAAACACAAACCACCTCGTGTTCTTTAACCAAGTTTTCCAAAACCGGAACGGAAAAATCCGGCGTTCCCATAAAAACAACTTTCATAATATTCAATCTCCTAATTCAATTTGCTTTATTTTAGAAATTTTCAATAAATAAGCAAGAGAATTTAGACTTTTCTTTCACACCAAAATCTGCTATGATAAGAGCAGTAAAAGGAAAAAAAATAAATGGTCAAAGTCTTAAAAACAAATTCCGGCTTTTTTGTAGCATTCAAAGACGATGTAACTTTGAGTGATGCTGAGATAAAGCAATATAAACAAAGCAAATACTTTGACACAAAATTATCCCAACCCTTTGAGTTTCATAAGCAATTTGAAAAAGCCGATTATGATATAACCATAAGATTACTGAAAGAATTATCCTTAGAAACACCGGTTCAAATATCTAGCGTCAATGAATTGGAAGATATCAGCGCTTTAAAAAAACAGGTACTGGACATGGCAAGCAAAAGCGGCACCCAACCTGTGATGGCTGAGTATGAAATCAAAACGACAGACCTTCCGCCACAATTTCAAAATATGGAGCTTTGTGTTAAGAGAACACCGGAGTTTTATTTTCCGAAATATGATGAACAAACCAAAACCGTTGTTTGTTATGATGAATATCACAACAAAACAAAAATAAACTCCACCAGAGCCGCATTCCATAGCAATCAAAAATATGTTGAAGTTTATGATAAAGTTTTTTTCTATACACCGGAAATGGCAAGCGCAATCAACAAAGTCAAAAATTTCATCAAGCAAAATAAAACACGCTTGTCGGTTGAAGAAATATTGAAACGTATTCCGGAAAAAGAACAAATAATCTACGCCTTTTATCTTTCTCAAAAACAAAGTTATTTAGATGAAAAACAAAAATATTATTCACTATGCCATGAGTGCAAACACCTTCTTGTGGCAGAGGATTTGAGCCGTAATAAAACAAAAGTCAATTATGTGGAACTCTCTCCTGAAAATTTTGCCAAATACCGAGAAGATGATGAAAAAGCTGCTCACCTGCAAGAAACTTATACCGGTATAGCCAACTATTTCAAAAGTGGAGGAAATTTAGATGTTTTTCCTAAGAAATGTGATTGGCTAGTCAAAAAAATATCCCCTCTTTCACCAGAGATGCGCGCTCAAGTTTTGTGCGACCACAATTATCTTGTCAACGGCACCATTCATAATTGGAACAAAAGCTATGCAGCAAACTATTGGAAACAGCCAAGCGGACAAATTCCAGCAATGACGCTTGATTTTGCATACGATGCCTCAACCTCTTCTATGGAATACGGGGACGCCGAATATTTAAGACGCAAGCAGAAACTTTACACGTTAGACATATACAATCCACAAACCGAAAAATATGAGACCAAAGATTTGTCCGGATTTATCAAAATTCCAACCATCATTCGAGAAGAAAACAAAACCCAAATAAGCACTTACAATGCAGTTATAAAAAGCCGCATTAAAAAATTGGCAGAGCTCGGCATCACACCGACTTTGATTAAGAGTCTAAAAGATGGCAGCTATCAAGAACCATTCAAAACGCGCTCAAATATCTATAATGAAATACTGAAAAAAGGAATCACTTTTCAAACATTGAATGACAATAAAGAAAAAGTGAATGTTTTTATGCAAAAATTTTCAACCGATAAAAGAGAAAATTGCTTAAGAATTAATGTGAGTAAAGCCGGTAAAAAAGTTTTTGACTTTATTTATGATCAAGACCGCAAAGAATATAATTGTTTTAACTATAACAACAATCAGAAATACAGCAATTTACAAGGAAGTAAATTTCCAAGCTTGCCGGATTTCGTCATCAAAAGAGTACAAAGATATGTCAATGTCGGTATGCAAAATCTGCAACAATATATCAAACAAAATTCCGGTGACGGCAAAGGAAAATAAACAAAAAAAGAGAGGTGCAAAAACACCTCTCTTTCCAACAGATGAAAGAAGATTATTTCTTCATCAGTTGGTTGATAACAGAAACCGCTTTGGCAAGGTCAGCTTCGGTCATTTTACAACCGCGAGGCGATCCACCAATGGTCTCACGACCACCAAAGCCCGAACCTTCGGCAAGACCATAGGCTTCATTGAGCGCCTTAAAGACATTCATTAACCCACCTTCGCCAAGGAGTTCCTCAGCTACGGCCTTATTTGGGCAAGCCATCGTGATATTTTCAGCTCCTTCGAGCCAAGAAACCACAATCGGGTTATCCCAACCGCGTGCTTCGTTCGGAGCACCTGCTTCGACATTGCGGCCGTACCATACATCAAAGCCAAACACGCGGCTTTGAATGATGGCCATCACTTTACCGTCTTTCTTGCCGCGTTCACGAAGGTCCTTTAAGGCTGCTTCACGGCGTTCGTTCTCTGCGTTTTCAGCAGCTGCAACGAACACGCGAGCGGACGGCTGCGTCAGCAAACGGCGGAAGCCCTCAACGGCAGCGTATGCCGACAACTCGTCATTGGCATTAGCCCCGAATAAAGCGTTCCAAGCCGCCAAGATTGCTCCCATAGGCATTGCAATGATGTCACGACCAATCGGGTCGGTGTCCATAATTGCAATAGTCTCTGCCAAAGGCATAAGATCTTGCCCCCATGTTTTTTGCATATACGCAGGCATTGACTTTGCAACCTCGGGATGCGGCAAAAGCCCAGCCAGAGATGCCACCGCAAAGATGCTGTCTGCGTCAATGTGATTGATGACAAATCTGGGATCCTCAGCACGCTTGCCGAAGAAGTCTCTATAGGCTCTAATTGCCACTGATTCGAGGTGACTTTTTTCGCCATGGTGGTCGAGTTCTAACTCATCCACCACGGAAACACCCCCGAAGGAGCATTCTACAGGGCAGAACCCTTGAGCCACCATATTTTTTACGGTTTCAATATCTTTACTAAAAGCTATGGTAATATTAGCCATAGTCTAACTCCTAACTTTACCTTCTTTCGAATCTCAGTCGGAGTATATTTTAAAAACCTGCATCATCCCTGGGAAAATGGCTTTCGTTCTACTCAAAATGTTTGACAAATTTGTTTTTTGGTCCCTAAGGTACTATACTTCTCTCGTTGGGCGGTTGCTAGCTTGGCAACACTCAAATTTTTTCAAATCATCTTTTCAATACGAATCATTTTCTTACATATGACACAGAAGATAATAATTAACAAAGATTTATATTTACAAGAAAAGATAATACCATAAATTTGCCCCTCACACAAGAGGAATCTTTTTGTCTATTTTGGGCTTTTTTTTATATATAAAAAAAAGCCCATCTTATTGATGAGCCTTTTCTTTACGCATTTTTTCTAACTTTTTTAAGAGCATTTGCCGCTTCAATCGACTGATTCGGTCAATATAGAGAATCCCATCCAAATGGTCCAACTCATGCTGAACGGCAATAGCTAAAAAGCCTTCTGCCAAGAGTTCTTGTTCTTTGCCGTTATAGTCCATATATTTCACTTTAACGGCAGCAAAACGCTCCACTTCCGCACGTTGGTCTGGAACAGACAAGCATCCCTCTTCTCCGCAAACTTTTTCTTCCGATTTCCAAATAATCTCGGGGTTAACCATGTAGTATGGATTAGGTTCTTCATCATCATGAGCAATATCAATCACAACCACGCGCTGAGATACACCAACTTGCGGCGCAGCCAACCCCACACCGGCATCGGCATACATGGTTTCTAACATATCATCCAAAAACTTGCGCATATCATCATCAACTTTTTCGAGCTTTTGCGCTTTTTTCTTCAAAATCGGATGCGGATATTCATATAATTTCAAAACAGCCATTTTTTTCCTTTTATTTATTTTGCAACAAACTAAAGCAAATCTTTTACATTGCTCTAGCTTCCCGCTCCTTTTTATAAAAATGCAAGAAACGTGGAAGATAGAGTGATTTTAGGAGCAAGAAAAA
>CALXVY010000024.1 GCA_944392255.1 uncultured Alphaproteobacteria bacterium
GCTAACTCTTCTTATACCTATTCTTCTTGTAATGACGGCTCTGGTAGCCATCAGATTCAAACCGGTTGGAAATGTAATCCCGGATATCATGAAAAGAATGGCGGTTGTGAGAAAGATTGTATTGCTAATACCTGTTCGGGATATACCCTCTCGGCTTGTCCGGCCAATGCAACATGCTCATCTTGTTCTAAACAAACGACGACTTGCGGCGGTGGAGCTACAATGTATAAAATGACGGGATGCAACTCTGGATATCACCAAAGTGGTAATACTTGCGTTGCTCACTCTTATACTTGTCCGAGTGGATATCAAGCCTCTGCTTGTTCTTCTTCGCAAGTACAAACCGGAACAACATCTAAAAAATGTTCTTGCGGAGCAACTTCCGGCACTTGCTACGCATGCCGAGCTAAGACTTGCGCTGAACAAGGCAAAAAAGATTGTAACGGCTCTTGTATCGCCACTTCAGAATGTTGTGGCGGTTGTCCAAGCGGTAAAAAATGTTCTAACGGTACTTGTGTTGATGATAAATATTATATTTCTATAATTGTATACCTAAAAGGATCAACTGGTAACAATTATGATTTATCTTTACGTAGTGATGGATGTGCTATTGGCAAACAGCCATTTTCTTGGATAGGTGTTGAATATGGATCTAAACATTATGCTGTTCAAATGTATCCTAAATGTCCTTATAACAACGGACCTCAGTATTTCAATGAAACAACAAGTTGTTATGGTTCAACTTGCACATTTTCTTTCTACGTAAAACCTGGATCTATAATTCGCGTCAGTACTTATGGAGATTTATATTTCCAATGTGGTTATCCAACGGTTAGAGATGGTTTTGGATTTACAGTCGACGGTGCTGAAGAAAAAATCTTAACACCCCAGAAAAATACAATTTATTACTTTGAGTTTAATTGTACGAACTAAATCTCTAAAAAAAGGCTCCAGAACGGAGCCTTTCTTTTTGTAACAAGAAACCTATCGACTAAGCCGATAGGTTTCTTGTTTTAATGATTGGCATTGTTCAAAATTCTTTGCTTATCTCTTTTCCAATCGCGCTCTTTGCTTGTTTCTCTTTTGTCATATAACTTTTTACCACGACCTAAGCCTATTTCTAATTTAGCGCGACCTCTTTCATTAAAAAATAATTTTATTGCAACTAATGTAGAACCTTTACGCGCTAACGCATTGATAATATCTATTATCTCTTTCTTCTTTAATAAAAGCTTTCTATCTCTTTTTTCGACATGGCTTTCATAGCCTTTGTTGGCATACTCAGCAATAAACATATTAGACATATACAGCTCACCATTTTTCTCAATGCCATAAGCATCGTTTATATTGGCATGCCCTAAACGCAATGATTTGACTTCTGTACCACTAAGCTGCAATCCTGCTATATATTTTTCTTCAATAAAATAGTCAAAATGCGCACGACGATTTTGAGCTACAATGCCGGTACTGATAAAGTCACTTTTTTTCTTTTTATCTGCCATATCTTCCTCTTTTTTTCTTTTTTTATAATCAAAAAAAAACAAACAAACAATAAAAAAAGTTCAGAAAAACATTCTGAACTTTTTTATTGTAACAATTCTGCTAAAATTAAGCTATCTTGCCCTTGATGAGTTTTTCAACCAAAGCCATATCTTCCTTTTCTTTTTCAGCTGCTTTTTGTTCCGCAGCTTTCTGCAGAGCTTTCATTTTTTCTTCTTTTTGAGCCTTGCGTTTACGCTCTTCATTTTCTATTTGTCGATAGGTTTTAGCGCCATAGGCTTGCAGCAATTTTTTCATACTGGGCGTTGGAGCTTCATCAAGTAGTGTATAGGCTACTTTATAGCTTATTTCACCTTCGCCTTGCGGATAGGTCTTCTTTTTGTAAAAAACAATATTGGGATTAACCCCTTCTTCTAATAATTTATAGACCTCTTGGATATTTCTATCCATTACGGCTAGAAACAAATCTAATTTTGTTTCTGATACTACATTCTCGTTTTTTTGTGTTTTTTTGTTAAAAAAATCAAAAATTTTTTTGAAAAGTTTTTTCATAATTTATTAATTTAATTATCAATAATTTTTTATTTATGAAGTTATATATATCAGATTTTACAACATTACGCAATAAAAAAAGGTCGAAATTTTCTTCCGACCTTTTTTTATAACTTCTTTGCTTTTATTTATCTGCAAGCATAGCCGTAAATTCTGCTTCACTCACAACTTGACCATCGACCATGCTTTGTCCTTTGAAAACAAAAACATTGCGACGCTCTTTAATTTTTTCAACATGCATTTCCAATCTGTCTCCGGGTTTAACCATTTTGCGGAATTTTACACCGTCAATAGACATGAAATATACACCATGTTTTTCTTCTGCATAATTTTCAAAAGAAGCAATTACCATTGCACCTGCTGTTTGTGCCATAGCTTCAATTTGCAAAACACCCGGCATTACCGGATTTCCGGGAAAGTGTCCTTGGAAAAACTCTTCGTTCATGGTTACGTTTTTGATACCATAACCTTTTACACCGGGTTCTTCTACATATAATCTATCTACCAACAAAAACGGATAACGGTGCGGCAGCATTTTCATAATTTCTTCAATATTATATACTTTTGTCTCTGACATTTTCTTTTTCCTTATTTTATTAAAAAAATTTGCTTATTTGTTTTTGGTTAACTTTTGCACGCAAGCAACCTGACGCATAAAATCTTTAATCGGCACTGCCGGATATCCCATAACAATTGCTCCTGGTTCAACGTCTCTCATCAATCCGGACTGGGCTCCGATTTGCGCGCCACTACCTATATTTAAGTGATCGGCAAAACCTGATTGTCCACCACAAACAACATAATCTCCAAAAGTACAACTTCCGGCAATTCCAGTTTGTGAAACAATCACGCAACCTCTACCTAACTTGTCATTATGAGCAACTTGAACCAAGTTATCAATTCGGCAACCATCGCCAATGACGGTATCATCCAGAGCTCCTCGGTCAACACATGTATTGGCAGCTATCTCAACATCATTACCTATAATAACTCGTCCCAATTGCGGAATGCGCTCATGCTTGCCATTGATGACCATGAAACCAAATCCGTCTTGGCCAATTCTGGCTCCGGCATAAATATAACAATCATTCCCCATAATGGTATAAGCAATTGAGGCATTTGCGCCAATACGGCAATTGTTACCTATTTTGCAACCGCGGCTAATTACAGCATTGTGCTCAATGTAACAATTTTCACCAATTTCAACATTTTCTTCAATTACTACATGCTCTCCGATAAAAGCATTTTGTCCGATTTTTGCTGATGGTGCAATTTTTGCCGTACGTGAGATTTCTGCGCGATTTCTTATCTCTGCATAGAACTTTTTATTGAGTTGTAAAAAGGCCAATTTGGGATTGCTTGAAACCAACACAACGACCTCTGACGGAATGCAACTTGCCAATTCTTCTGTGGTGACACAAGCTGTTGCCTTTATTTCGGCCGCTTTTGCTTTGGCCTTTTTATCATAGAAAAAACAGATTTCTCCGGCTTTGGCTTTATCCATGGTGGATATATCAGAAATTTCTACTCCTGATTTTGAGGCATCTTTTAATTCGGCATTGCATATTTCTGCAATTGCAGACAATGTAAGCGGACCATTATTTTTGAAAAAAGTTGTATCTACCATTGTTTCCTCTCTTTTCTTCAAAGCAGAGAAAGTTTCCTTCCTCTGCTTTGAGCTTTATTTTATAATCTGGTACCAAAATTCAAACGGAATACTTGAGTTTCATCATAGTCTTCTTTTACAATCGGGAAGGCTATATCTACATCAATTTGTCCCATCGGTGATAACCATTGGAAACCAAAACCTGCGGCAACACGAGGAGTTGAAGAATATTCAACATCGTCTGCACCACTAATTCCATCCGGTTTACCCAAAATACCCATATCAGCAAAAGTGCGACCTCTGATACCAACTTCATCCAAACCAATCGGGAAGGACATTTCGGCTCCGGAATATACCATCCAGTTACCGCCTAATGCATCTCCGGTATTTTTGTCTCGAGCACCAATACCTGCCGTATCAAAACCTCTTAAGGTTGAGCCACCTAAATTATAACGGTTGAACAAACGAACATCCTCACCGCCATAACCAAAAATATAACCGGCTTGCGTAAACAACTTGAAGGTATAATCGTCGGCAATGGTATAATATTTATACAATTTTGTATCAAAGCGAGCATATTTTTCATCACCACCGGCACCAGCAATATCATTACCAAAAGAAATATAATAACCTTCTTTCGGATTGATTGCACTGTCTCTCTTATCATAAATAAGGGTTTGACCAATGACTGATGCATCATATGAACCGGCTTCTTCCTTGATATAATGAGAAGCATCAGAATCTACATTATCAATCTCGTCTTGCTTATATGTATAGCGAACATACTGAGACAAATCATCAGTATATTTCCAACCCAAACGTAAGCGACCACCGGTACTTGCCGTATCATATGAACCATAATCTTGGTAATCTTCTTCTGTGCGGAATAAATCTACTCCGGCAGTTAAATTACGATTTAAGAAATACGGTTCCGTAAAGCTGATGTCATATTCTTGCGTTCTTTGTGAAACACCAACATTTAAGCCCAACTGTTGTCCCATGCCGCGGAAGTTGTTTTCGGTAACACCGGTTTGGAACAACATTCCGTTTACAGTTGAATATCCGACACCTACATTAAAGTAACCGGTTGACTTTTCTTCAACTTCAACATCAATATCAGCACGGTTGGCATCGGTCGGAACTGTTTTGACATCTACTTTACTAAAATAGTTCAGATTTTCTACATTCTTTCGAGATGCTTTAATTTTTGATACGTTGAATGCATCTCCTTCGTCTATTCTAAACTCTCGACGGATAACCTCATCATGAGTTCTGGTATTGCCTTTAATATTAATACGGTTAACAAATACGCGTTCACCTTCTTTAATATTAAATATAATGTTCATTTTGCCGGTTTGGGTATCCATCTGTAAATCGGGAACCACATCAACAAAAGCGAATCCTTGCTTGCCTAATTCTTCAGTGATGGCTGATACGCTCGAATCTACTTTAGTATCATTATACCAATCTCCGACATTAAGTTCTACCAATGGATACATTTCATTGATATTCACATCTTTGATTTCTGATGTAATTTTAATATCGGCGACTTGATAACGTTTACCTTCATCTATGACATAATTCAGAACAAAAGAGGTTTTGTCCGGACTTAATTCGGCAACGGCTGACGTTACACGAAAATCAGCATAACCACGCTTCAAATAAAAGCGTCTTAATAACTCTTTATCATAGTTGCTTTTGTCGGCATCATAGGTTTCTGAACTTGAGAAGATGCGATACCAACGACTCTCTTTACTCATAATCTCATTGGCTAAATCATCATCTGAATAATGCTTATTACCGACAAAATTGATTTTGGTGATGTTGGCTAATGGTCCTTCATCAATTTCATAAATTAAATCTACACGATTTTGATCTCTTTTAATGATTTTTGGGGTGACTGATGTGGCATAGCGACCGGTTCTTTTATAGACTTCCAAGATGCGCTGTACATCTTCTTGAACTTTGGCTCGGTCATAAATAGATCCAGAATCTAAAGAAACTTCTTTGGAAAGCATTTCTTCGCCAACTTTGTCATTGCCATCAAAATAGCGTTTATTAACAATAGGATTTTCAATGACTTTTATTGTTAACAGCCCGTTGTTTTTTACGTCAAAAATAACATCTGTAAACAAACCGGTGTTATAAAGTTGCTTTAGCGAATCGTCCAGCTTTTCTTGTGAAACCGTTTGCCCTTTGGGAAGGTCTATATAAGATAGAACTGTATCTACTTCAACACGCTTTAGACCATCTACTTCCACATCTCGGATAAAAATTTCATCAGCGTGCGCATTTCCTGTCAGCAACATTGTTAATCCGAGCGTATAAAGTCCAACTTTTTTCATTTATAATTTTCCTTATACTTAAAACCTTAGGCAAACCATCTGTGTACCAGACGAACTATATCATTCCATGTAGCAAAAATCATCAAAGAAATCAATAAGGTAAAGCCAAGCTTAAATAATCCGTCTTTTACCTTATCGTTAATTTCCCTTCTTGAAATCATTTCTATCAGATAGATAACCACATGTCCACCGTCTAATAACGGAATCGGGAATAAGTTTATCAAACCAAGATTAACAGAGAGTAAAGCCATGAACATTAATAAGCTTAACACACCTTGATCTTTGCTAATATCTCCTGACATTTCGGCAATTCGGATAACTCCGCCGATTTCTTCAGAACTTCTTTGTCCGGTAAACATCTGCCCAATTCCACGCAGTGTTACGTCTGTAACATTCCAAACTTCTTTTGTTGCTTGCCATAAGGCTTCTCCGATACCTAATTTTTGATTTTTTATTTCAAAAATATTTACGGAACGAATCCCTAACATCATTTTGGGCTTGGCTTCTCCTTGAGAGACACTTTCAGACATCTCTGGCGTCAATAGTGTTAAAGGGAAAGATAAGTTGATAATCTTGCCGTTGCGCTCTAATTCTACCGAAACTTTTTCATTGGTATTAAGCTCTATTTCACGACGAACATCTTCAAAGCCTTCAACCGCATTACCGTTGATTTTTAAGATTTTGTCTTTAGCTATAATACCTGCTTTCTCGGCAGCACCTCCGGGAATAACTTCTCCAACCACTGCCGGAAAATCTATTTTTCCCAGAAAAAAGAAAACAGAGGCAAAGATTAAAATTGCAAAAATATAATTGGCGGCAGGTCCGGCAACTGAGATTAAAAGTTTTTTCAAAGGGGATTGGTACGGAAAAGCTTTCTTCTTCTCTTCTTCGCTTAATTCTTTGGTATCTGATGTTGAACTTGAAGCATCGGCATCACCTAAAAATTGGCAATATCCACCTAATGGAATTGCACTGATTTTCCAACGTGTTCCTGACTTATCGGTAAAACCGCATAATTGTTTCCCAAAACCAATTGAAAAAGCTTCAACCTGAACTCCGGATATTTTTGCCATTAAATAATGACCAAATTCATGTACAAAAACCAATATGCCTAATAAGACAATAAACGGAACGACATAATATATTACATCCATCAACCAATTCATTTTGTTTACATCCCAACAGAAACTGCATATTTAAATAATAAAAACACCAAAGGAGCTGCAAAAATCAACCCATCTACTCTATCAAAAGCCCCACCATGTCCCGGAATAAGATTGCTGGAATCTTTAATATTGAGGCTACGTTTGATATGAGATTCAACTAAATCTCCTATTTGTGCAACAACAGCAATTATGCCACCTAAAACAGCATAAAAAGTTATATTATCTTGAGCGCTGAATACACGGCAATAAATAATACTAACAACGACTGAAAGCAATGCTCCGCCGATTAAGCCCGCCCATGTTTTATTAGGGCTAATTTTCGGAGCTAACTTCGGTCCTTTGATGGTGCTACCAAATATATAGCCTCCGGTATCAACACTCCAAACCATCAATAAAAACCATAAGGTATCAATAAAACCAACCGTATTATACAGCCAGATTACAGATCCAAATCCAATGGTAATGTAAAAGACGCCTAAAGTTAGCAAACCGCGATGCATTTCATTTTTAGCTTTGAACCAAATAAATAATGCTGATGCCAATGTTAATACAGCTATTGCCAATGCTGATGGAAATACAATTGCACTGGCTATGCACAAACTATAGGTTACGGCATAAACTACGGCATTTTTGTTGGGAATCATCGTTGACCATTCCCAAGCCATTAAACCACCAAAAATTAAAGCACCCATATGCAAATAAGGAAAGCCGATATACAATGCGCCTATAACCACAGGAATCATTATCAGAGCCGTAACAACCCTTTTAATAATTTTATTGAGCTTTGATTTTTCCATATCTTCTCTCCCTTGATTTGTAGGAATCTATAATTTCGAGCAAAACTTTTTCATTAAAATCCGGCCACAAGACATCTGTAAAGAAAAATTCAGTATAAGCCATTTGCCACAACAAATAATTGCTAATACGCTGTTCTCCACTGGTTCGAATCAGAATATCTGGATCCGGAATTCCTCGTGTATAAAGCATATCCGAAAACAGCTTTTCATCAATATCATTAATGCTGATATCCCCTCTTTTTACCAATTCTGCAATATGGCGGGCAGCATGAATAATCTCTTGTCTGGAACCATAACTCAAAGCGATGCAAAGCGTCATTTTATCATTTGCGGCGGTTTGCTCCTCCAGCTTTGCCATACTTTCAAGAATATCAGGAGCTAACATTTGTCTTTCACCGATAAAGCGGATACAAACTCCTTTTTCTTGAAGTTCTTGCAAATCTGATTTCAGATATTGACGCAATAAATCCATCAAAGTTTCAACTTCTTCTGCTGAACGCTTCCAATTTTCGGTAGAAAAAGCATAAAGTGTTAAATATTTAATGCCGGCTTTTTCTGCCGCTTTGCATATTTCTTTGACAACCTCTGCTCCTTTTCTATGACCAAAGGTTCTGGGCATACCTCTTTTTTGGGCCCATCTGCCATTACCATCCATAATAATGGCAACATGCTCTAACTTATTTTCTTCACTACTCAAAATACACGACCTTCAATGATAGACTATACTTGCATAATGTCTTTTTCTTTGCGAGCCAATTCATCTTCAATTTTTTTGATGGTCTCATCTGTTAATTTCTGAATTTCATTTTCATATTTTTTCTCTTCATCTTCAGAAATTTCATTATCTTTTTTGAGTTTTTTGATACCATCTAATGCATCACGACGAACATTGCGGACAGCCACTTTGCCTTGTTCTGCATATTTACCGGCAACTTTAACCAACTCTTTACGACGTTCCTCACTCAAGGGGGGAATCGGAATACGAATCAATTGTCCGTCAGATACCGGATTTAAACCTAAATCAGATTCACGAATGGCTTTTTCAACAGCTTTAGCCAAACCTTTATCCCATACGCTTACAGATAAAGTGCGCGCGTCAGGAACACTGACAGTTCCGACTTGAGACAACGGAGTTTGCGAACCATAGGCCTCAACGGTAATTCCGTCAAGCAAGCTGGCATGTGCACGTCCGGCACGCAAACCGCCAAAATCAGCTTTCAAAGATTCAAAGCTCTTTTCCATTCTGGTTTTGGCATCATTTTTAATTTCATTATAATCTGTCATAGATAACCTCTTTATTTTATGATTGTAAAACTTCCTTCTCCCGATACGGCTTTTGCCAGAGCATCCTCACCTCTTTGCGCAAAAACCACAATCGGAATATTATTTTCTTTGGCCAATGCCACCGCCGTAATATCCATTACCTTCAATTGTTTTTCGATAACTTCATCAAAAGAAATTGTATCAAATCTCTTTGCATTAGGATTAGTTTTGGGATCAGAATCGTAAACTCCATCAACCTGAGTTGATTTGAAAATGACATCACATTGCATTTCAGATGCACGCAATGCCGCACCGGTATCGGTGGTAAAATATGGATTTCCGGTTCCGGCAGCAAAAATAACGACACGTTTTTTCTCTAAATGTCTTAATGCACGACGGTAAATATAGTGTTCGCAAACTTCTGGAATATTTAATCCGGATAAGACACGAGCCGGAACTTTTATTTTTTCTAATGCATTTTGGATATATAATGCGTTCATTACTGTAGCCAGCATACCGACATGATCAGCAACCGTACGGTTCATACCTTTCGAGGCTTCTTTTGCCCCTCTGAAAATATTACCGCCGCCAACAACAACGCAGATTTCAACGCCAGCATCATACACCATCTTAATTTGGCGTGCCAGCGCATCTATCACTTCGGGAGACATTCCGAATTCTTTATCGCCCATCAGGCCTTCACCCGAGAGCTTAAGCATTATTCTTTTATATATAGGTTTCATTTGGCCAAATTCCCCTTATAATTTTCTCCAATAATAACGGAATAAATTGCTTTGTCATCTATATTTTTCAATTTGTACTTAGAAAAATACATAAAATGAACACACTTAAAAAAATAAAGTTGCAAGATTAAGCGCTTATGTTAAATACTAAAAGCAGTTTTTTTTAATTTTTTTTGAAAGTTTAGACTTATGAGTATTACCATGATTTTTGTTTTAGCTGCACTCGGCGGCTATTTGTTGGGCTCTGTTCCGTTTGGTTTGGTTTTAACGCGCATGGCCGGTTTGGGGGATATCCGCAAAATCGGCTCCGGTAATATTGGTGCAACCAATGTTTTGCGTACTGGTCGTAAAGATTTAGCACTTCTCACTGTTTTGCTTGATGCCTCCAAGGCCGGTGTTGCCGCCTACTTGGCCTATATTTTGGTTAATCCGCAGCCGGTGGTCTTTTGGGGTTGGTACACTGAAAGCAATATTATTGCTGAGCTTATTGCCGGTACTTGCGGTGTACTCGGACATAACTTTCCGATTTGGCTCAAGTTCAAAGGCGGTAAAGGAGTTGCCTCAACATTTGGTTTTATCCTTGCCGCTTCTTGGCCCGTTGCTCTTTTAGCCTTAGCAACATGGCTCATTATGGCTTTCACGTTTAAGTATTCTTCTCTTTCAGCAATCACTGCGGCTATTTTAGTACCTCTTTATGCCTTCTTTTTAACATCTCCGGTATATGCTATTTTTTATACAGCAATTGCTTTACTCGTACTTTATCGCCACAAGAGCAACATTGTGCGTTTGATAAAAGGTGAAGAAAGCAAAATTAATCTCAAAAAGAAAGCTGAAAAATAAATGGCTAACTCAGAGCAGCTTCTTGATTGGTTACAACTGATTAATTCAGAAAATGTCGGTCCGATTACTTTTTATAAGCTTTTGGATTTTTACGACACCGCTGAGGCTGCTCTTGAGGCTTTGCCAAAATTTTCTAAATATAAACTCTTTCCGCGTGATGCCGCTAAGCGCGAGTTGGATAAAGCCCAAACTAAAGGCATTCATATCATCACCAAACTTGATAAAGCATACCCAGAGAATCTGAAACATATAGAAGATGCACCGCCGGTTTTGTATGTTGCCGGAAATGTCCATCTTCTTAACAAAGAACTTTCTCTATCTATTGTCGGAGCGCGTAATGCTTCGATTAACGGACGTAAAACTGCTTCTCATCTTGCCTATGATTTAACCAACAATGATGTACTGATTATCTCGGGTATGGCACGAGGAATCGACTCTGCCGCACATAAAGGCGCCATGTATGCCAAAGACCAGAAAGGCGAGACCATCGCCGTTCTCGGAACCGGTGTAGATGTTGTTTATCCCAAAGAGAATCTGAAACTTTATGAGCAAATTAAAGCGCAAGGTGCCATTATTTCTGAATTTCCACTCGGCACAGAAGCTCAGAGTAGCAATTTTCCACGTCGCAACCGTATTGTATCTGCACTTTCACTCGGAACGCTTGTTGTGGAAGCAACTTTACATTCGGGCTCTCTTATCACGGCTCATCTTGCCGCAGAGCAAGGCAAAGATGTGTTTGCCATTCCCGGTTCTCCCCAAGATGCTCGTGCCATGGGACCCAATAAACTCATTAAAGACGGTGCCGTTTTAGTCGAAAATTATGAAGATATTTTAGAAGTTTTATGCGCCAATAATCACCATAAGATTATACAATATGTTGACAAATGCAAAAAAAATGTCGATATTCCTTTTCAGTTGGCGGATGATAAAATTTGTCCTGATAGCCCGAATTCCCTTATTGATTATATTAATCGCGAGGGAATCTATGTGGATGAACTTATTCGATTGTCCGGCTTGTCTGCTTCCGAAGTTTCTCTCAAACTGCTGGAATTGGAAATGGATGGTCAAATTGAACGTCAACCCGGAAATAAAGTGGCACTTATTAAGTAGGTATGAAGAATTATGAAGTTAGTTATCGTTGAGTCTCCGGCAAAAGCCAAAACCATTAACAAATACTTGGGTGATGATTATAAGGTTTTAGCCAGCTTCGGTCACATTCGTGACTTGCCCAGCAAAGACGGTTCCGTGCAACCGGATAATGACTTTGCTATGACGTGGGAACTCAGCGCCGGTGGTCAAAAACGCCTTAAAGATATTATCGCTGCCTTAAAAGATGCCGACACAATCATCCTCGCATCCGACCCGGATAGAGAGGGAGAAGCAATTGCATGGCACATTTTGGAAGAACTTACCGCGCGCAAGAAAATTGCCGGTAAAAAAATTGAGCGCGTAGTCTTTCACGAAATTACCAAAAAAGCCGTTACTGAAGCGATTAAGAATCCGCGCCAAATTGATGATAATTTGGTTTCTGCCTATATGGCGCGTCGTGCCCTCGATTATTTGGTGGGCTTTACACTTTCTCCGGTTTTGTGGCGCAAGCTCCCCGGCTCTAAATCTGCCGGTCGTGTACAATCCGTGGCTTTGCGTCTTATCTGCGACCGCGAAACCGAAATTGAAAAATTTAAATCCGAAGAATACTGGACCATTGATGCTGAACTTTTAACCTCTTCAAAAGCGGTTATTAAATCTCGCTTGGTTAATTTAGATGGTAAGAAGCTCGAGAAATTTGACCTCAATACCGAGGCTAAAGCTCTTGAAGCAAAAGCTAAAATTGAAGCGCAAAATTTTGCTATTTCTAATGTGGAACGCAAAAAAGCTAATCGTTATCCGGCACCGCCGTTTACCACATCTACCTTGCAACAAGAGGCTGCGCGCAAACTACGTTTTAGTGCTAAGAAAACTATGCAAGTGGCACAAAAACTTTATGAAGACGGTATTATCACCTATATGCGTACCGATGCCGTAAACCTTTCAGAAGAAGCTATTGCCGCTTGTCGTGAAGCTATTGTCAAATATTTTGGTGAAGCATATCTTCCCAAACAGCCGAAAGAATATAAAACCAAATCTAAAAACGCACAAGAAGCACACGAAGCTATTCGTCCGGCTCATGTTTCCGACACCCCGAAAAAGCTGGAAGGCAAACTTGATGCCGATGGTTATAAACTCTATGAACTTATTTGGAAACGTACCGTTGCTTGCCAAATGAATCCGGCCATTCTCGACCGCGTGGTTATTGATGCCACCTCCACAGATGGTTTGATTTTATTGCGTGCCAACGGACAAGTTATTGACTTTGACGGTTTCTTAAAACTTTATCAAGAAAGCAAAGATGACTCTGATGAAGATGATGAAAACCGCATTTTGCCAAACGTTACTGAAGGTGAAAAAGTTGATAAAGGTGAAATCACCCCTGAACAACACTTTACCACACCGCCGCCGCGTTTTACCGAAGCTAGCCTTGTGAAAAAATTGGAAGAACTCGGTATCGGTCGTCCGTCAACTTACGCTAGCATCATCTCTGTTTTGCAAGAGCGTAAATATGTTCGCGTAGAAAAACTTCGTTTTATTCCGGAAGACCGCGGTCGAATCGTAACCGTGTTCTTGGAAAACTATTTCAAAAAATATGTTGAATATGATTTCACGGCACAACTTGAAGAATTTTTAGATGATGTTTCTGCCGGTGAAATGGATTGGAAGAAATTGCTCGGCGGTTTCTGGACCAAGTTTATTAAAAATATTTCTGCCGTTCAACCGCTGCAAATCAGCGAAGTTATCCAAACCATTGATGACGTGTTGTCTTATCACCTCTTCCCGCCGCGTGAAGACGGCTCTGACCCACGTGTATGCCCCGAATGCGGCAAAGGAAAGCTTAGTATTAAACTCGGAAAATTTGGCGCCTTTATCGGTTGTTCAAACTATCCGGAGTGCAAATACACCAAGCCTTTGACCGATGCTATGGAAGAAGCGGCTAATGACACACCCAAGCCGGCCAACCCCGAAGATAAAACTTTGGGCGAAGTAAATGGTTTGAACGTCTATCTCAAAAAAGGACCTTATGGTTTTTATCTCCAACTTGGCGAAGATGCCACGGCTTTGACCGAAAAACCCAAACGTGTGGCTCTGCCCAAAAACTTAACTCCAGAGGAAATTACTTTTGAGCAAGCTTCTACTCTCCTCACCTTACCGAAACAACTCGGTAACGGTATTGAAGTTAATATCGGCAAATTCGGTCCTTATATCAAACAAGGTAACAAATCTAAATCTTTGACCGGCGCTGATAATATTTTTAACATTACATTGGAACGTGCCGAACAGATTTTGCAAAATGTGGCTGAACGTCCAGCCGGAAAATCTTTAGGTGTTCACCCCAAAGACAAAAAAGATATTACGCTCAACTCAGGTCGTTATGGTCCTTATATCAAATGGGGCAAAAATAACTATGCCATCCCTAAAGAATATAAGGACAAAGAGCTCACGCTTGATGATGCATTAAAAATTATTGAAGCGAAAAAATAAACAAAAATAAAAGCCTTGTTTTTTTACAAGGCTTTTATTTTTTATCTAACATTGGCCATTGTCCGTTAATTAAAGCATCTATTCCGGTCAACTCTTGTTCAAAACGACTTTGATAAATCCAATAATTGGCCATAACACGCTCAATATATAGTCTTGTTTCACGTGCCGGAATTATCTCTATAAACAATAATGGATCATCATTATAATTGGCCTTTTTCTCCCATTTTAAAAGATTTCCGGGGCCGGCATTGTATGCTGTCATCAAATAAAATAAATTGCCATTGATATAATCTTTTTCTAAAAGATAATGAACGTATCTTTGTCCCACAGCCATATTATATTCAGCCTCTAACAAAGGAGAATTGTTTTTCCGTAAACTGCGATTTTTGGTAATATGGGCTGCAGTACTCGGCAAAAGCTGCATTAAACCGCAAGCACCCGCCGGACTTTTGGCTTGCGGACGAAAAGATGACTCTTGTCTTGTCAATGCCAGTATTAAAGCCTTATCGACCTTCCAGCCATCTTTAGGTTTCCAACTGGGAATCGGATAGGCAACGGCATCATAAGCAATATCATTATCCTCGTCTTTTAATTGTCCCGATATCATAATGGCTAAAGCATGCATTTGATACTGATTGGCAATAAATAAAGCTACTTCTTTTTGCTTATCATTCATGTTTTTATAATCATATCTCAGTTCATCTTCTGCCAAAATTTTTTGCTGAGCGTGAAGTAGTAAAATCGCACGTCTTAAAGATGCTGAAGATAAAATTTGATTAATATAATCATCTTGACTAAAATCGTTTAAGTAAGAAAAAAGCGTCCATTGATATTCAATCGGCAAATTTAATTTGCGAGCAGCTAAGATGCCATAAAAAGTTCTCTTATACTTTGCAGCTTTTGCCAAATTAGCAGAAGCTTTTTGTTCTTGTTTTAAGCGCATTCGAGCTCTGTATGCCCAATATGCTCCCGCGGATTTTACCCATTCATCATTACTTTTAGAATCGGCGGTTTTTTCAAAATAGGTTGCCGCTGTTTTATATTGCCTCATTTGCCATGCGGACAACCCGGCTATCCAAGATGCGGTGATATTTTGGCTACGATTGAAGGCTTTGCTTGCCCATTCAAAAGCTTGCTTATTATAATTATCGGTTAAGTATTTCATGGCCAAAGTTGTCGCCAGAGAATCTAAATCTTTATTTTTAACTAAACGGCGAAAACGTTTATTTTCAAGAGCATTACGCGCTATCTTAGTTTTTCCTTTGTTGATTGCTCTACGAAAGGTGTTGTAATTTTTCAGCACAAAATTTCTATCTGCCGTTTTCATCTTTGCCAGATTGGTATTCGGCATTGCTGTATGGTGGCTGATTTGTGTGGTGGCAACCGCAAATTTTCCTTGAGGATTTTTTCTTATTGCTAATCTTTTAATTCGGCGTGTTTGAGGATGATCTCCATATTTTTTGAGCCAAGAATCTAATTCTTCATAGGTTGTTTTATAACTCTTGGAAAGATATTTTTGTGCCAGGACGTGTCCCATTAAAATATCATTATCAAGTTCTTCAACTTCATCATCTGCTTCTTCAAAATCTTCTTTTTCTAAAGCTTTGAAAATATGTTTGTAGTGTTTGATATCATCTTTACTGACCGATAGATAATCATAGATTTTATTGGAAGCATAACCTGTAATAATCGCATCTGAAGAATGAGCCTGATTGATATTTATGCAACACAGGCTCATTAATACTATCCATAATTTAGCAATGCTGAACTTCATGATTTTATTGTTTGCTCAACCAGCGAATTCTATTTGCACAACCTTCTTGGCTCATGCCTTTTACACGACAACGATTGACTACTATATTGGGGATTTTATCCATTTGATAGCATCCTTCTCCAAACAAAGCATAATCAAAATAATTTTCGGTATTGGGATTGATGTTATCAAAACTCAATGGCGTATTTAATCCCGGCCAAACCAATTTTACGCTTAAATTGGAAACTCTCTTATTTAAGCCGTTCAAAATGTGAAAACGAACTTGGCAACCTAGGCCGGTAGCCAAAGTTCTGCGCATTTTAAAATTGCTGTAATATAAGAAAATATTACCATCATCCTCTTCTTTATCTGAATTGATAGAGATAAAAGCGGTTGACCCTCTTTTTGAACCATCATCGGTTGGCCCTAAATCTACCGGATTTACGACAAGATTTCCATCTTTAATCCGTGGATTTAGTTGTTCTTTCAGGCGTTTCATAACTTCCTGTTTTTCTTCTTCTGTCATACCTAAATCATCGGCGAAAGTATCATTTGTTGCTTCTGATTTTTGTTCTTTTACATTGCTTTTATTATAAGAGGATTTTGAACTTTGGTTATTTTCTTCTTGCCTTGCTTCTGAATCTGAATAAGCATTAAACAATTGAGCATAAAGAGGAGATGCACTTAATATCAATCCCATGCTCAGCATAGAAAATTTCCAAAAGTTTTTCATATTTTCACCTTTTATAAATTTATTTCATTGAATTTAGGGTATCTGACATTCTTCTGACTGAATTCAAGGCATTTTCATATATATTTTCTAACTCTTGCGCTTCTTTTTGAGCTTGATTTTCCATTTCTTGTTTTTGCTCATCATATGAAATGGGCTTAAATTCAGTATAGTAGTCGCCTTGTTCTGGTGAAATATAATTAAACAGATGATTACAGATACCGGCATTTTCTTCAGATTTAGCATTTCCATAATTGCAATTAACAATTTTCAACTCAGGCTTTTGCAAGAGCAAGAAACATCTATCTGTTTTGATATTTGATTTTAAGCTCAATTGTTTAGAAGCAGCTAACGGTGGTACAGAAACATCTAAAGATATTTTTTTAGCAGTATATTCCTCTGTTTTTGATTTGCCATTATAGCCGGCGACTTTTCCTTCTGAATCATAAACTTTTTCTTGTTTTTCTGCTTTTATTTGGTTTTCAATGACATCATCAGTCCAAGAAAAATTCAACGCCAAGTTAGAAACCATTTGTGGGGCTCGGTTGAAAAATGTGATGCTAAAATCGCAAGATACAATTTTATTATCTTCTTTTATCGGATTAACATCATGGATTTTATAAATAACTTCCGGCGCAGAATTTTGAGCTTGAACAGCATTTGCAAAGCTTAATGCACCAAATAAACTCATAACAAAAATCTTTTGAAAACGCATTATGATATTCCTTTAATCAATTTTATATTTTAGTTTATATTAACCTCAGTAATTTTATTTTACCAATAAATTATGAAAATTATAACAAACAAAATATTATTGTTTATTTTCTTCTTCTGACATTTTTTGCTTCAAGCGCAGAAAATCAACCCATGATTTGGCTTTTTGCGCCGGATTTCGAAGCAAATATGCCGGATGGAAACTTGCCAATACAGGTATTGAGCGGCCGTTTTCATCTTTATATTCCAGCCAATGTCCTCTAAGACGCGAGATAGAATCCTGAATATCCAACAAGGCATTTGCGGCACTGGCTCCCATGATGAAAATATAATCAGGCTTAATTAAATCTATTTGTCGTTTTAAAAACGGCAGACAAACGGCAATTTCTCCATCTGTTGGCGTTCTGTTCCCAGGCGGTCTCCAGGGCAAAATATTTGTAATGTAACATGATGCTCTCTCAAGTCCTGCCGCAGACAACATTTTGTCAAGCAATTGTCCGGATCTTCCGACAAAGGGTTTTCCTATTCTATCTTCATCTGCACCGGGAGCTTCACCAATAAATATGATACGGGCATTTTCATCTCCGTCGCCAAAAACCGTGTGTGTTGCCGTTAGCTTCAATGCACAACCATCAAAATTCTCAACCAAAGATTTTAATTGAGATAAATCGTTTATATTTTTGCATTGTTCTCGCGCATTTTGACATGCATTTTGCGTTGCCTGAGATAATGCTGTTGTGGCTTGACGCAGAGCATTCGGTTCTGTTTTTTTAATGGTTGTTTTTAAAACCGGCATTATATGAGAGGTATTTTCAATTTGCGCAAAAGGCTCATTACCCGCTGTTTCTTCAACACCGGATAATATATACCATTCTAATAGCTCTTTTGCGTTCATATCTTCTGTCATAACTCCTGTAAAGTAAAACAAAATGTATTAAATGCCAAGTTCTATTTCACAAATTAACATTTATTTAGAGTTTAAGTGTGATATTCTTAGAGAATCTTGTTGTTTCATTGATAAATTTGTATAATATATCTTTAGATTGTTTTTTTGGAAATGAGATAATGTCTAGTTGGAAGTATATTACGCTGTTTGTTGCCACCGTTATGGTGTTTAATTCTTGTGTTAATCGTCAATCCGTAACACCTACGGATACTGGCTCGGTTTGGCCTAAAGTCAGCACATCTGCCAATCATTCTTACGGCGCTTATATGGCTGGACGTGTTGCTCATTTGCGCAAGGATTTTAACAACGCCGCAAATTTTTATATTGAAGCTTTAAAAAAAGACCCTAACAATAAAGAATTGCTTACTAATGTCTATCTCATTCTAACCTCGCAAGGGCGCATTGATGAAGCGGCAAAATATGCTCAGCAAGCTATAAATTTGGGAGATAAAAACAGTTTTGCCAAAGTTATTATTGCGGCAAACCAACTCAAACTCAAACAATATGATAAAGTACAAAAAACTCTAAAAAAAATTGACGGGGCGATTTATACAGATTTTATCAATCCACTTATCTCCGCTTGGGCATACGCCGGTGCCGGAAATAAAACCAAAGCTCTTAAAACCCTTAATATTTTGAATAAAGAGCCCAGTTTACGCGCTTTATATCTTTTCCATGCAGGTATGATTAATGAATATTTTAATGATACTAAAGCTGCGGAAATTGATTATGCTACCATTGTCAAAGAAGAAAGTTTGGAAATGTCTTTCCGAGCTTTGCAAATTATCTGCAATTTTTATACTTACACCAACCAAAAGCCTAAAGCTATTGCTTTGATTAATAAATATACAGATGATAAAGCTTTAGCTGATATGATGAAGCGCTTGAAAAATAAAATCGCTTATTCATCTCCTCAAAATACGTCCAAAATAATTACCAGTGCCGATATGGGGGCTTCCGAAGCATTTTTTAATATCGCGGCGACTCTTCGACAAGGTACCGGGGGAATTGATTTAGCCCATATGTTTATCAGTTTGGCTCTTTATGAAAATCCAAATTATGATTTGGCTCGTCTTCTCTTAGCCGATGTTCTCGAAAATAGAGAAATGTATACTGAAGCTAATCAACAATATGATATGATTGATAAAAATTCTGAAGCTTATTATACAGCACAACTCAGAAAAGCAAATAATCTGGTTTTGCTTAATGATTATAGCTCCGCAGAGCTTTTGATGCGTTCTTTAACCCTTGATTCCAATAATCCCCAACTTTACTTGGATTTAGGAGATGTTTTACGTATTAACGGCAATCAAAAAGAAGCAATTAAATATTATAGTGAGGCAATAAAAAATCTTCCGAAAATTCAAGCAAATCATTGGGTGCTTTTTTATGCCCGAGGCATTTCTTATGAACAAAACGATCAATGGGATTTGGCTGAAAAAGATTTCTTGAAAGCCTTGGTTCTTAGCCAAAATCATTATACTGTTTTGAATTATTTAGGATATAGTTGGCTTAAACAAGGAAAAAATACCGAACAAGCTTTTGAGCTTATTGTCGATGCTTATAATCAAGCCCCGCAAGATGGAAATGTCGTTGATAGCCTCGGTTGGGCTTTCTACAAAATCGGGAAATACCCTCAGGCTGTACAATATTTAGAAAAAGCTTCTGAACTTGAGGCTTCTAATGCGGTTATTTCTGATCATCTCGGCGATGCTTATTGGATGAACGGACGCAAAAATGAGGCTCGTTTCCAATGGAGACACGCCTTGAGTTTAAAAGATGCAAATAATGAATTAAACAAAGATTTGATTCAAGCTAAATTACAAACCGGCGAAGTTTCAAATACACCGCTTACGTATGATGAAAAAATCATTCAGGAAAAAATAGACCTCATTGCCACTGATGATTAGCTTTTTATAATATATAAAGCCTCTCTTTTGAGAGGCTTTTCTTTTAAATACAACTCCTTATCCTTACAAATTTATCGCCTTATTTAATTTTCGGTTGCAAAAAAAAATATATTTATTATGGATAGTATAGGCTTATCTGGTGGCTCGTGCCACATTTTTGCCCGAGGCTTCTAAAACTAATTTTAAGTTCAGTGGCAATACCTCCGAAGGAGATTATAACTACGTTGCTTCTTGTGAGGATAAGAGCAAGCTCTATACAACATCTAACTGCAAATATCCCAGAGCCGTAGTTGCCGCTTCTCGTTGTCCGTTCTTAGCCGGTTATTACACTGAATGTAAATGTTTATCACAATTTAATAAAACTTCTTGTACTGCTTCTTATATTTTGGGCGGCACCAGTTGTGACGGCAAATATGAAAAATGCGTTTGTCCGGCCAATGCAACATGCTCATCTTGTTCTAAACAAACGACAACTTGCGGCGGCGGGGCAACCATGTATAAAATGACCGGTTGCCAATCTGGTTACACGCAGGAAGGCAATTCATGTGTTACCGGTTATATCAAAGGATTAACGTCTTGTTCTAATCAATCATGTTGTTCGGGGTGTGAAAGCTTAGAAACTTGTCCTGAAGATTCTAGCTATAAACGATGCAGAGAAAATACAGCAAAGATTGTAAGTTTTGTATCAAATATGAAATATAAAATTAAAAATTTTCATCCGTCATCTCAGACACCTTGTTCTACATCGATTAGTACATGTGTGAATAACATTGCAGGCGGCAGTTCTTGTTATAGCTATTATCGTAAACATATGTCTGCTGATGGAGATGCTGGTTTTGAATGTGAAGGGCAAGTCTATGGTAATGGTTGTAGATAATTGTTAATTTGCCTCTCACCACAAAAAAGATTCTGAATTTTTAATTCAGAATCTTTTTTGTGTTTTCTCATTTATATTATTTATCTGCTTTTTTCTTAGCTGTTGTTTTTTTCTTTGGGGCAGACTTTTTCTTGGCTTTTTTGGGCGCACTGGCTTTTTCTAAACGAGTTTGTGCCAAAGATATTGCTTTGTCCAAGTCTTTTTCTGTGGTCAAACCAATAATTACCGGATTCTTCGGACGCAAGGTAGCACTCTCGCGATGTGTGCCGTTGCGGATAGCTTCAATTGTCGGTTTGGTTGTTCCTATTAATTTACAAATTTGGCTGTCTGCCAACATGGGGTAGTTTTTAACAATCCAAGCAATTGCTGCCGGTTTATCATTTCTTTGAGATGGAGAAAGAATCTTCTTGGCTTTTGCATTCTTTTCTTTAACATTTCTTTCCATCAAATTGGCGACTAAGTTTGCTGATGCATCAGCCTCGCAACGATGGATTTCTTCCCATGTTAATTGATTGTTATCAATCGGGCTCAATCCCATGATATTGCTGGCAACATCACCATCGGCAATTGCTTGAATTTCAAGTTCATGAATTTCACAAAAATCTGAAATTTGTCTGAAGGTTAGTGTTGTATTTTCTACCAACCATACGGCCGTGGCTTTCGGCATCAATGGTGCTGTCATATTTTTATCCTTTCTTTAGCAAAACATATTTTTTCTATATATAGCAAATTATTTATCCTAAAGATAGTTTTTCTTTGCATAATATACAAGTATTTTTTTTGCTAAAGCGCTGATTTATTAAAATTGGCTGTTTTTATTATATATATTGGCTATATTCATATAACCAACTTCCAGCATTTGTGCCGTTGCCTGATATTTGGTAGCTTGAATTTCCAAAGCATTAACAGAAGACAAACTTCCCAAACTGCTTGTGCTGGTGGTCATCGGAATTTTGCTTTCTGTCTTATTTTTAGTATCTGAAGATTCTTGCTCTTTCATTACATAATCGTGCTTAAAATTCTCGCCCATGCTGACTTGCAACGCATATGAAATTTCTTCATTTCTTTCAGCGGTTTCTTCATTACGCGTAATCTTAAAATAATATTCGCCTTTGGTTGCTTTATATTCTCCTGAAAGCATGGCATCCATAGCTTCTCGTTCTGCAGTTCCCTTTTCTGCCGTACTATCTGCTATCAAGACTTGCTTGTTGCCCTTTGTCATATAGACTTGAATATTGAGTTTTTCTGCCGTCATTGAAAGAAGATTTTCATCTTCTTGTTTCTTTTTCTCTTCTTGCTCTGCTTTGTAACCTTCTGGATCTGTCTGCTGTTTCAAAGCATTTAAGGCTTCTTCGTATTTAGATAAATCAAGAACGTTTTCATCTTCCGTTCCGTCTCGTAATGAAATGGCCAACTTTCCGTTGGATTGAAGTTGAATTTTATAGTTATCTTCAGAATCGTAATTTTCAGCAAGTTTGGCTACTGCTGTTGTTCTAGCATAATTAAGACGCGCATAACCTAAGTCTCGGGCATTGGCAAAACTCTCATCGACGTTATTCATATCTGAAAGAGTTTTTTCCCATGTCTGAGCGGTTCTGTTCGCCATTACTTCAGCAATTGTAACCATCTTTGCTCTCCTTATTTTCTTAAACAAGTTCTATTATAACACAATTTTTTTTATTTCTCAATCATTGTTTAATATATTAACTTGTACAGAGCTATCATTTTTTCTGTTTTATTTAACTTTTTCTCTCCTAAAAATTCAAAATCATATTTACTTGAATACATACTATTTTTGATTTTTTCAGTTACTAAAATTTCATTATTATAGGTATGATCAAGTATATCTTCTATATAATTATCCAAATTGCTTTTATCTTCAGGAAAATCAACAATATTGCATTTGCTTAAGAATAATAAATTCTCATCATCTAAATCTTCTTTATACTGATTTATGTCTTTGAGAAAATCTGAAGCAAATTTAACGGCAGTTTCCGTATTATCATATTCAATACTGGTAAAACCATTTTTTTCTATGGTATTTAAGGCATGATATTTGCTCAATAGATTATATATGATATTTTGCAAATCTGCCGTATAAGAAGATTTTAAAGTCTCAACATCTACACCGCTTTCATCATAAAAACGGAATTGACAACTGATATTAACCAAGCTCGGACACATAATATCCACTCTTGTGTTAATTACTTTATTTTCTTGCTCTTGGAAATTGCCATTCAGTTGATTTTCCCACTTTTCAAAACTTAAGCGCAGAACATTATAATCTACCGGTTCGCCATCTATGACTTGAGCCATCAGATGAGCGCCTACTCCGGTTAAAAATATGGCTATTTTATTATCTGAATATGTTTTTTTACTTTCATAAAATTCTTCTAAATCAACATTTTCTCCATCTAAGATTTTAAATGCTTCAAATAATAATGAATTGGCTTCGGTCAGCTGTAATCCACAATAGCGGGCTAATTCCATACTACCGCCATAAACCACAAGCTTTATTCCTAATTTTGAAAAGCTATCTTCAAACATGGTTTTAGAATCTATATTTGCCATAATTTCTCTTATGAAATCTACAATATAATGCTTGTATTCCATCGGAGCTTCCGGCCAAGCCGGAGCCAAACTCGGCTCATATTCATTCATATGATAAAGTTTTATCAAATTATTAGCTTTGTCATAAAATTTACTCTCTTTTACTGGAGTACCTTTGTTACTTGAAGCCACTCTGAAAATATACCAGGGAACTTTGTTTAAAAGCAGGGGAACCGCTAATGATAAAAAGACAACAAAAAATACAGAAAATAAAATCGGACGAACGTTTTCTTCTGATGCTAATTCTTCTATTATCGGCAACAATAATGTGACAACAATATTAGAAAAAATCAAACTCAAAACTATGATAGAAATGAGTTTTAATATAGCCACCAAAAGATCACTGCTATTATTGCTAGAGATATTTGTTTCAGCATCATCTCCGTTATATTCATATACACTGTTGACTTTAGTGGGAACATCTTTTTCTTGCTTTTTATTTAATACACTTACATATTCTACACTTTCTTGATATGTATTATCTTGTACATCAAAAATCTCACGAATTATTTTTACTTTTATTTTCTCTTGTTCGCGCTCTTTTGCTAAATTAATTGCTTCATGGCGTTGCTCGCTGGAAAATCTATCTTCCAACTTCCAACCATCTCCCCTATCCGTGTAAACTTCATAATGTATTATTTTTACCATTGATTTCTGCCAGAATAAAAAAAACCTGCATTCAGATTACTCAATGCAGGTTAATAAAAGCTAAATAGCTTAAACTACTTTGCAGAATCGCTTGCTTTAAGACCGAAAGCAGCAAATTTGCTGTTAAATTTAGAAATTTGACCACCTGTGTCTACCAAGCGTTGAACACCTGTCCAAGCCGGATGAGATTTCGGGTCAATTTCCAAACGAATCTTATCGCCAGCTTTTCCCATTGTTGATCTTGTTTTGAATTCTGAACCATCTGTCATTACATAAGTAATTTCATGATAATCCGGATGAATACCTTGTTTCATTCTAAAAACTCCTAAAACTTTTATTTATACGCATAATTTTTAAGCCTTTATACATTAGCATTCTGAATAAGGCAAGCATTAATTTACTTTTTTTTAGTTTTTTTGTCAGATTATTTTAATTCTTCTATTCGAACGCTATGTTCTTTGCCATTTGCTTCAGTTATATTGACAACTTTTATACTAAAATTTTTATATCCTTTAGCTAAAAGATATGAACGAACGGCAATTGCTCGATTCAAAGAAATTCTTTTTTTACGAAAACTATCATTGCCATCATCTAAATTGAAAGAATAAATGGCAATCTTGTTCTCTTTTGCATTTTCAAAACGATTTATTATGCTATCTATTTGAACTTTATTTTCTTCAGAAAGCTCATCATTGCCTTCGGAAAAGACAATTTCTGAAACATTTTGTTCAGCTGGTGAAACTGTTTCTGACTTATTGCTTATCAACAACGCCGGCTTTTCATCTTTTTCTGATGAAACGGAATGATTTTCTTCTTGATTTTCCATTTGCGGAAGTTTTGTTTGCAAACTTTGCTCTGATGCAACCGGTGTTTTTATTTCTTCATTTATAAGATTGGGTTGCTTATTTTCTGAAGTTTCTTCTTTGAGTTCTTTTTGCAAAGAAGTTAATGTCTCTACTTCTTCTTTTTTAACCGGCTCTGCCTTGACTTCTTTTTTGTCTTCTATCGGCAAAGTTTCTGCTTTTATCGGCATGCTCGGAGCCGCTTGAACTTTATCGGTTTGCGGTTCTACCGGAGCTACCTTAAACGGACCAGTATCAGCAACCGGCTTTTGAACTTGAAGTTTATCATCTTCTCGTTTATTCAACTGATTTTCCGGTTTCTTTGCTGTTTCTTCAACTTCAACCTTTATCTCTTTTTTAGCCGGAATGACCAACTTTTCTTTTGAAGACTTTGCTGAAGTCTTTTTGGCTTTACGTACTTTTTTTGCCTGAACCGACTTTTGCGAATCGGAAACTGAAATTATCGGGAAGAGAGGTTTTTGACGCATTACCGGTGCTGAACTCTCTTGTAAATTATCTAAGACCGATAAATTTACATAGACATCATCGGCACAAACATTTCCGGCTATTCCCAAGGACAGCACACTTATTGTTGTTAACAAATATTTGGCGCGCATTTCCTCTCCCCTTATAATTTCAAACTAATTATTTATTTAATAAATCCGATATTTTCTTTCCAATGTTAGCATTGCAAGCGATGATATCACCGGAACGCAAGACAAAATCCATATCTTCGCTACGGATATCTTTTTGCTCTATATCCAACACCGAACCACCAGCCTCTTTTATCAGAAGCAAACCAGCGGCAATATCTGAAGCCATATTACCGGAGCTAATCACTGCATCTAATTTTCCGGCAGCAACACAGGCCAAATCTAACGAAGTGGCACCAAAACTGCGGCAGGCATTGACCGCCGGTATGACATGGGCTTGAATTTTTCGACAGCAAGCAATTTCATGATCATTTTCATGAAGAGGTAAGCTTCTTGCGGCAACCATGCATTCATTTAAATCTTTGCGTGCAGATACGCGCAAACGTTCATGATTGCGAAAACCCTCTTTATAGGCTCCGGCTCCTTTTTCGGCAAAATAGCATTCTTCGGTTGCCGGATTGTAAATTACTCCTGCTGTCAATTGACCATTTTCGTAGGTTGCTACGGAAACGGCAAAATAAGGTATGCCATGGGCAAAATTAACCACGCCATCTAAGGCTGAAACAATAAAATGGGGTCCGTTTGGCAACGGCTTATTATCTTCTGCAAAAGCGTATGACGGACGAGATTTAGAAAGCTCAACACGAAGGTTATTTTCAACCTTTTTTATTGCTGAAGCTACAAATTCTTTATAACCGCGAACAGAAGATTGCAATTTTTCAATTTCACTAAAATCGCGATTCAAAGAAGCTGATGCTTTTTTGACAGCATTGATGAGCATGTTTAAATTTGCTGATAAATAAGACATTATTTTGCTCTTTCTACATAAGAACCATCGGCTGTGTTAACAACAATTTTTTCACCTTGTCCGACAAATGGCGGAACCATGGTACGAACACCATTATCCAAAATTGCCGGTTTGTATGATGATGCGGCGGTTTGTCCTTTGATAACAGGTTCTGTTTCTTTTACTTCGCAGACAACTTGCAAAGGCAATTCAACAGAAATTGGTTTTCCATCAATGAAGTTGATGATAACGGCCATACCATCCGTCAAGAACGGACGAGAATCGCCCAAAATGTCAGAAGGCATGCTAAATTGGTCAAAAGTTTCAGAATCCATGAAAGTCAAGCCGGTAGCATCTTCAAACAAAAATTGGCAATCTTTGGTTTCAACCATCAATTTTTCAACCATATCTTCTGTTCTGTAACGTTCGTTGGTTTTGGTTCCTTCTTCAACAGACTTCATTTCAACTTGCATAAAAGCGCCGCCTTTTCCGGGTTTTACAAAGTTTGTTTTAGTAACGGTCCATGGTTTGTTTTTATATTCAATTACCCAACCAATTCTGATTGATCCAGCTTGTTGTTTCATTTTTTTCTCCAAACAATTATTTTTTTCATATTTACAATTTCAAAAAAGATTTTAATGGCAAATTAATCTAATCTTTTAATTTTATCAACTAGAATCTTATACGTTGACGCATTTAAAATGATGAAATCGGCAAAATTTAGTAATTTTTCATCTATTTTTTCAAAATACGACACCGCTGACTGTATCAAAAATAGTTCAGAATACCATGGCATGACTTCTAAAGCTTCCTTTTGATTATTTTCATTTACATCAAAAATAACAAAATCAGGTTCGGCTTCGGAGGCTATCATTGCCTCATGTCGGCTGGGCTGGCAATATATGCCCATATATTGTTTTTTTAATTGTTTTTGTATGGGTTTGATATATTTAGCAAATTTTTCATCAACTTGGTGTCGAATCAGTACACCATCTAATTCTGCTTCCAAACAAAATTCGACACCTTCCCCAAAAACCAATTTATCTGAAGTTTTGGCTAAAGCTAATACTTTTTTATTTGATTTTTCATCGGCAAAATAACAGCAGATGTCATCATTGTTAAGAAGTTCGTTGTCTTTTTCTTCTATTTTGATAATAAACTTTGGCATAAAATCTCTTTGTTGGTTGAAAATCTATAAGATATTATTATGATGTATTTCATCTTAGGTGATTAATCCGTTAAATGAAAGAGAAAAATTGTGACTGACACAAAAAAAATTGAACTGCCTCAAACTGAAAACGCTCTCGCCGAGCTCAGTGCCGCATTGGTTAAACTTGAGGAAATTTTTGATGAAAAGAAAAATAGCTGGTCTTTGGAAAAGAAAAATTTAATCGCCGAAGCTCAAGAAAATGCTGAAAATTTAGAAATGTTGAAGACTTCTTCTCAAAACATCATTCTTAATATTGATAGTGTAATTACAAAATTAGATAAAGTATTGGAAAACGATGGCACAAGTAACAATAACAATTAATTCTAGAGAATATGCCGTTGCCTGCGAAGACGGTCAAGAAGTGCGAATCCTACAATTGGCCAGAATCCTTGATGAAAAAGCGCGTCTTCTCACTCAAGGCGGCGGACAAGTTAATGAAAATATGCTTCTGGCTATGGTCGGTTTGCTTCTGGCCGATGAGTTAACTGAGTTGAAAAAAAACAATGGTATTCCGTTGCAATCACCCTCTCAGCCTCAGATTGACGAGAAGCAAATTGCTCAAATTGACAACTTGTTAACAGGCAAAATTAATTCTTTAATAAAACAAATAAATTCTGTTGCATCTAAAATAGAATCATTGTAAACTGATTTACATAGAGGGAGGCTGTCTGGTTTGTATCTCCGCAGATCTTCCGAGCCAACGTATTTTTATAGGGAACTGTCTCTGAACAGATCGTGGTCTGTTTATATGGTGCCCACCTTGTGAGAAGCGGTTCGATAAGAATGTTCCTACGGCTAAGATGGCTCCCTCACATAAAGTTTCAAGCCCCTTTTTAGGGGCTTTTTAGTTGCAAGTTTTTATCGAAAGTTTATAAAGTGAAGTTTATTTATTGCGGTGATGTTGTCGCCCGAGCCGGCAGAGAAGCTGTTCTCAACAATTTAGAAAATTTAAAACAAAATTATCAACCTGATTTTGTTATCGTTAATATTGAAAATGCTGCTCATGGTTTTGGTGCAACCCCTGGAATTTGTCGTGATTTTCTGGAGCGCGGTGTTGATGCTCTGGTTACCGGAAATCATGTTTGGCAACAACGTGAACTTATCCCTTTTCTTGATGAATGTAAAAGAATCGTCCGTCCGTTAAACTATCCCGAAAATCTCCCCGGAAAAGGTTTTTGCGAACTGGAAACACCAAATGGCAAAAAACTGCTCATTATTCAAGTTTTGGGACGTTTGTTTATGGAGGCTGTTGATTGTCCTGTGGCTGCAATTGATAAACTCTTAAAAAATTATACTCTTGGTAAAAATGTTGATGCTATTTTTGTTGATATTCATGCTGAAGCAACTTCAGAAAAACTGGCTTTTGGATGCTATTTAGACGGACGTGTTTCTGCCGTTATCGGTTCCCATACTCACGTTCCAACTGCCGATGCCAAAATTTGGCCTAATGGAACCGCTTATCTGACTGATGTCGGCATGTGCGGCGATTATGATTCTGTTCTGGGCTTTGATAAACAAGAACCGATTAATCGTCTGGCGCGAAAATATACCGGCGGACGCCTCTCTCCAGCTAAAGGAAATGGAACACTCTGCGCCGTTTTGGTTGAAACTGATGATGCAACCGGTTTGGCCACACGTATTGAACCTATTCAAATTTAAATATTTCTGATTAACTCTATAATATAGAATATCTTCAATGAGCTTTCATGATTGGAGTTCATTGTTAATTGGATATAAATCATTTTTAATCAATCCCTTACTCTTACAAATTTATCGCCTTCTTTAATTTTCGGTTGCAAAAAAAAAAAATGGATTATCATGAATAGTATAGGCTTTAATTCTTATTATTTCATGGAGGCGTGTTATGTTTTTTCGTGCTTTTATCTTAACTTTAGCACT
>CALXVY010000025.1 GCA_944392255.1 uncultured Alphaproteobacteria bacterium
AAAAAGCTCCCAACGGAGCCTTTTTTTGTATGGTGAAACGTTTTGTTACTTAGCGAGGGCAGCGATAGCAACCGATGCTAAGGTTATAAAACGCTTGACCGAGGCGAAGTTAGTCTTGCGATACAACGCAAGACTTACGTAGCTAGACATCTAAAAAGCCACCCTTTATGGGTGTTTTTTTATGGTGATTTAAATAAAGTTCTCGAACTTTATTTAGTAAAACATTATCATTTCAAAAAGGCTAATCCTTTGCATGCCGAAAAGGCTGTCAAGGCAGCACAAACGACCAAAACCAAACCTGTTGCAATCATAATATTTCCCACGCCAACTAATGGCGAAACGATAGAGCCAAACAAAAAGCCCAAAGCCCCTAAAAGTGCCGAAGCTGTTCCGGCCTGAGCGCGAGTTGCATCCATTGCTGTTGTCGTTGCAACAGTGAAAGACATACCGAGCATAAAGCACAAGATGAGCAATAATCCTTCAAAAATGACAATTGAAGCATCAAGCGGCAAAGCAAACATCAAACCCCATGCACAAAGGTTAATTCCCCAAACACTAACTTGAAGGGCTTTTTGCATAGAAGCCATTTTAGCAGAGAACGCAGCCCCAATACCAATGCTAATTGCATTAACTCCAAAAAACAGACTAAATGCCAAAGCCGAATATCCATAATGATTTTGAATAATAAACGGAGATGAAGCAATATAAGCAAACAAAATAGCCAATGCAAAAGATTGTTCTAGAGTAAAATACAAATATTTTTTATTTTTCAGAACCTTTTTGAAATTAGAAAAAATCTGGTTGAATTTAGCGGAAGAGCGACGTTGAGTAGAAAGGCTTTCTTGAAAATAAAAACAACAAAAAAGCAAAGCCAAACCAATAATCAATAAAATTACAAAAATACCTTGCCAACCTAGCATTTTAAGCATCATACCACCTAAAACAGGAGCGGCAATCGGTGCAATACCATTAATCGCACCAATAATAGCCAAAGCTTTTGCTAAATTTTTGGTTTTGAATTTATCCGTTGCAATTGAACGTGAAATAACTATTCCTCCGGAGGCCGCTATGCCTTGCAAAAATCGTAGAGACACAAAAATCTCTATTGTTGGTGAAAAAATACATAACAATGTTGAAAATACAAACAATATCATAGAAACGATTAAGGGTTTTCTACGTCCGCATTTATCACTCAAGGGACCAAAAATCAATTGACCGAAAGCCAGTCCAAGCATAGAGAAAGTCAAACCCATTTGTACCATTGAAACGCTGCAATTAAAATAAGTCTGCATTGATGGCAAGCTTGGCAAATACATATCCGTTACAAATGGACCAAAAGCCGTCAACATACCTAAAAAAATAAAAATAAATTGAGCGGAATTTTTTTTCACTTTCATCTTTTTCACCATATTTTTATAAGAACAGGCATGTTTTAGTCCTAATTTACAAAATAGCAAATAATTTTTTTTATAAATTGGTGTAAAAAGGTATGTAAAAACATTAGACATTTGTTTAGAAAAAATTATACTCACAGACATGACAAAAACAAAATTATCAGATTTACTTTTAGAATGGTATTGGGTTCACGGACGTGAATTACCTTGGCGGGTGAAAGGCGGCGCCCATCCCGACCCTTATGTTATTTTAGTTTCGGAATTTATGCTCCAACAAACCACGGTTAAAACCGTCATACCTTATTTCTCCCGCTTTATGGAGCGTTTTCCCAATATTCAAACTTTAGCCCAAGCAACAGAAGAAGAAGTTTATGCCTATTGGCAAGGGCTGGGCTATTACACCAGAGCAAAATCATTACACAAAACTGCACAAATCATTATGAATGACTTTGGCGGCATTTTTCCGCACAAGAAAGAAGATGTTTTAAAGCTCAAAGGCATTGGCGAATATACGGTTGCAAGTTTTATGTCCCTAGCCTTCAATCAACCCGAGCCGGTGATAGACGGCAATGTCATCCGCATCATATGCAGAATGTATGGCTTGCTTGAACCGGTTGAAAAAATCATGCCGAAAATAAGAGAAAAAGCGCGTGAACTGCAAAGTTTGGAACACCCTGCCGACTATGCCTCTGCAATTATGGATTTAGGCGCTATGGTTTGCACTCCTAAAAGACCGCAATGTTTGCTCTGCCCTTGGCAAAACTTTTGTGTTTCCAAAGGAAAAGAAAATATCGAACAAATCCCCAATAAAACCAAAATCGGCAAAAAAGAAAAATTTGGTTTTGTATATATAATTCGAAATAAAAAACAAGAAATTTTCATTCGTAAGCGCACCGAAAAAGGCTTACTCTCCGGCTTATATGAACTTCCGTGGTGCGATGAAGGACAATTATTTACCAATAAAAAAGTTATTGAGACCGGAAAAAGTGTCACTCATATTTTCACCCATATCAAGCTCGATTTACAAATTGGCTTAATTGAAGATGAGCACCCCGATTTTGATGGCTTTTTTATCGCTGTTGACAAGCTTTCTGATTACCCCTTCTCTACCCTGATGAAAAAAGTTTTCAAGAAAATTAATTTGACTATTTAAGTTGCGTTTGTTAAACATAAGACATCACTTTTAATTTTTATGCCTATGATTGTACTTTATTTTCTATCTTTCTTCTCCACAAAAGCCAGACTTGCATTAGGAGAAATTGTCTGGGATGAATTAGATGCCAAACTTCCTGAAGCCGTCGGTGTCATTGAAGATGACATGCCGAGAATGGAACAATTTTCAAAACTTCTGGATAAATTAAGTCAGCACAAAAAAAAGGCTTTAAAAGCTTGGATTGAAGAGCGAATTTACGATTTCAAATATCGTGGAGCCGATTTGTATACCAGTTCAGAAGAAGAATTCGAACGCAAATGGATGCAAATTTTCAATGAGCATTTGCGCGTTTTAAAATCAAAGACACCTTAAACGGTGTCTTTTTTTTAACCTTTTTTCATTATTCTCTAAAGAAATAAACATAAAGGAGAAAGCCATGCGTATCGTAATTTTGGAATCATTATCCGTTTCAAATGATGTATTAAAAAGTTATATTGAACCATTAAAAAAAGCCGGACATGAAGTAGAATGCTTCTCCCGTACTGACGATATTGATACTCAAATCAAACAAATCGGCAATGCCGAAGCTTTGATTATCGCCAATATGCCTCTCAAAAAAGAAGTAATTGAAGCTTGCCCAAACTTAAAATACATTGACATTGCTTTCACCGGTTATGACCACGTAGCCATGGATAGTGCAAAAAAACAAAATATCATTGTCAGCAATGCCTCCGGCTATGCCACTGAAGCCGTCGCCGAGCTTGTTATCGGCGGCGTGATAGACTTATATCGTCAATTAAGAGAAGCTGATTCTTTGTGCCGAAATGGCAAGACCAAAGCCGGATTAAGAGCCTTTGAATTAAATGGCAAAACCGTCGGCTTGGTCGGCACCGGAGCCATTGGTTCGCGAACGGCAGAACTTTTCCGCGCCTTTGGCTGCAAGACCATCGCTTATAACGGTTTTTCTCATAAGCCGGATACTGATGTAATGAAATATCTGCCTCTAAAAGAGTTGATGGAACAAGCCGATATTTTAAGTTTGCACTGCCCGTTAACCGAACAAACCCGCAATTTCATCAATAAAGATAATTTGAAATATATGAAAAAATCAGCCGTTTTGGTCAATACGGCGCGAGGAGCTGTTGTAAACTCACAAGATTTGGCAGATGCTTTGAACAATGAAAAAATTGCCGGCGCTGTTATAGATGTTTTTGAGAACGAGCCGCCTTTAGATACAAAACATCCATTGCTCAATGCCCAAAACACCCTAGTTACACCACATTTAGGTTTCTTTACCACCGAGGCCATGGAAAAACGCGCCCAAATCGTCTTTGACAACCTCAATTCGTGGCTAGCCGGAAATCCAACAAATATTGTCAGTAGATAAACATACCTAATTGTTAAAGTTTTGTTAAATTTATCTGGAAAAGATATATAACTTATGTTATAATAAAACTGTCTTCAAAAAGGAGGATGGGGAATGGAATACAATCTTATGAACTATGAAGCTCTGGAAATGGATGTCCGACTACCATCCAATAATAGAGCTGATAAAAATAATGCGATGTGGAAATATCTGATTCGCATTGAGGAATTGAAACGTCAAAAAACAATTGAGAAGAATTCTTTACTCCGCAGCAGAATTCAATGCAAGAAGACCTTTGATTTTATGTAAAAAACAACAATAGACGAATAACTTTTCGCTAGCACACCTTTTAAAGGCTGCCTTAAGAAAATAAGGCAGCCGTTTTTTTATGAGTTTAAAAAGCCGGAATAAAGGAATCTTCCGAAGGCTTTTCCCATACAAAAGGATTTGTTCCCTCAAACGGAATTAATGTTACTTCAAGCTCACCATCTTGCAGTTTTTCGGCATCGCAATAACAATCCAAAAGCGGTAAATTATTTTCTTTTAAGTTCAAAAATCCCCAAATATAATCAAGATAATATTTCTTGCCGGATTTCGTCACAAAAGTTTTTTTATAAACACCGCTATTATCAAGCAACCTTAAAGCTTCTACTTGTCCTTTCGCATTAACATGATAAAAATCAAAACAAAAATCATTCTGCGTACAACGAATTTCTGCCAAGAATTCTTCAGCATGATAACACATCACCAAACCGGTTTCGGAACTTTTTTCTCTCAAACATTTTTCCAACACTTTCATCGAGTTAACATGAGTAAATTGATGTTGCGATGTGGGTGTTTCAATCAAAAAAATATCCGATTTCAAACTGTCAGGACAATTTTCATAAAGCCTTTCTAAAAAGTCTTGCTTAAATGAGGGCATAAACTTCTGAGCACCAAGATTTAGGCTCAACAAAAACAAACACAAAAATAAACAAATTTTCTTTTCCATAACAAATCTGTTTTGGGTTAATAAAATAATAAATAAATCAGAAATTTGATACCATTATTACCAAATAAAAGCAACAAAAAAGTCCGGTAAAAATACCGGACTTTTTTGTAAGACAAAATAAAACTACTTTCTGAGTTCACCACCCGTTTTTTTAGATACATCAACAAGAACCTTGTTCATCATTGTTTCAATATCTTGGTCGGTAAAGGTTTTCTCTTTCGGCTGCATTGTAAAGGCAATAGCCACCGATTTTTTGTTCTCAGGCAAGTTTTCACCTTCATACACATCAAAGATACGTACATCGGTAATATGCTCTCTGTCAGCGTTTTTAGCAGCCGCAATAATATCGGCAGCTTTCACTTTCTTATCAACCACAAAAGCCAAATCTTTATCTACCGGTTGGAAAGAAGAAAGTTCCAATTTCTTGCGTGCTTTGTCGGTTGTTGCACGAGGTTCCGGAATATTATCGAGATAAACCTCAAAAGCAACGACGCGTTGTTTAACACCCATTTTTTTCAATACGGAAGGATGCAACTCTCCAAAGTAAGCCAACACGTTTTTACCCAAACGCAAGCTACCGCTTCTGCCCGGATGATAATAGTTCGGAGCATCGGCAAACACTTGAGCATTTTCCCACGGACCGTTGGCTGCAGCAATGGCGGCAATCGCATCGGCTTTGGCATCAAAAACATCATAAGCACGAGGCTCTTCCGCCCAGTGTTTTTTAGATGTCATACCGGTTCTGACACCAGCAGCAACCGTCAATTGGTCTGTCGGCTTACGAGATAAGAACTGTGGACCGACTTCAAATAAAGATGCGTTGGCATAACCGCGAGCAATATTGTTTTTGGCGCCCATAATCAAGTTTGGCAACAAAGACGGACGCATTTCGTTCAAATCAGCCGCAATCGGATTATAGAGCAAAATAGCATCAGCTTCAGGCTTTCTGAACATTTCAGCGACATTAGAGTCTGTAAAGCTCCAAGTAACGGTTTCATACATAGAGCGATTTGCCAGCTCATGTTTAACAGTTACGATACGACGTTGATGCGGGGTCAAAGTTTGTTTCGGGAACTTGTCATGCGGCATAGTTTCGGCCGGAATTTCATCCAAACCAATCATGCGGACAACTTCTTCAACCAAGTCATGCTCGCCTTCAATATCACCGCGCCAGGTTGGAGAAACAGCCTTAATTTTGCCGTTTTCTTCACTGGTTTCAAAACCGAGATTATTCAAAATTTCAATAATTTTTGCTTTTTCTACATCAACACCGATAAGGGTTTTGATTCTCTCGGGGCGCAAATAAGCCACACGTTTTTCATTCGGCTCGGCACCGGCAATTTCTTGTGTGGAGGCTTCACCACCGCAAATTTCCAAAATCAGTTGGGTAGCATAGTCTGAACCCAAAATATTAGATTGCGGGTCAACCCAGCGCTCATAACGGTAGCGAGAGTCAGAATCAATTTGGAATTTGCGACCGGTACGAGAAATGCATTCCGGTGTGAACAAAGCACATTCCAAGAAAACATTTTTGGTATCATCGGAGCAACCTTTGGACAAACCGCCCATAATACCACCCAAGCATTGAACACCCTCATCATCGCAAATGCCCAAAGATTTATCATCAAGGCTATATTCTTTTTCTTCCAAAGAAACAAATTTTTCGCCTTGTTTTGCCATGCGAACGGTAATATTGCCATTGAGTTTATCAGCATCAAAAACGTGCAATGGACGAGCCATATCAAAGTTGATATAGTTGGTAATATCCACCAAAGGAGAAATTGAGCGCAAACCGATAGCGGTCAATCTGTCTTTCATCCATTTCGGCGTTTGAGCATGGTTGTTCACATTTTTAATGTAACGACCGACATAAACCGGACAAGCTTCCAAAGCTTGATTGTTTACTTTAATCGGGCTGGTGAAAGTGCCTTGTGTTTTAACAATTTTCAAAGGTTTCAAAGTACCCAAACCGGCAGCGGCCAAATCACGAGCCACACCGCGAACACCCAAACATTCGGCACGGTTTGGCGTGATGGAAATATCAAATACGGGGTCAATATTCAAAACCTCGGCTGCTGGCAATCCGATTTTAGTATCAGAAGGCAATTCGATAATACCGGTGTGGTCATCACCGACGCAAAGTTCTTTTTCGGAACACATCATACCAAAACTTTCAACGCCACGGATTTTGCCGACTTTGAGTTCTTCCCCATAGCACGGAATAATCACGCCGACCGGTGCAAAAATACCTTTTAAGCCGAGTTTGGCATTCGGCGCACCGCAAACAACTTGATAGTTTTTAGAGCCGTCATTAACGGTCAACAAATGCAAGTGGTCTGAATCTGGGTGCATTTCACAAGTGGTGATTTCTGCGGTAACAAAGCCTTTCAAAGCAGCTGCCGGATTAATCACTTCTTCCACTTCCAAACCGATTTTGGTTAAGGTTTCGGAAATTTCATCAACGGATGCATTTGTATCCAAATGTTCTTTTAACCAAGATAATGTAAATTTCATCGATTTGCTCCTCCGTTATTACTCAAGCCACCCGTCATGGAAGCTTCATCCAAAGCATTAAAACCGTAATGTTTCAACCAACGTACGTCAGATTCAAAGAAGGTACGCAAGTCAGGGATTCCGTATTTAAGCATAGCCAAACGGTCAATACCCATACCGAAAGCAAAACCTTGGTAAACATCGGGGTCAATACCGCCGGCACGCAAAACATTGGGGTGAACCATACCGCAACCCAAAATCTCGAGCCAATCATTACCGGCACCGATTTTGAGTTCATTTTTGGTCTTCAAGCAACCAATATCCATTTCAGCAGAGGGCTCGGTGAACGGAAAGTATGACGGACGATAACGTACCGGAATTTCATCTAACTCAAAAAAGGCTTTAACAAAGTCATAGAGGCAGCCTTTGAGGTGCGCCATGGTAATGTTTTTATCAATCACCAAACCTTCAACCTGATGGAACATCGGGGTATGTGTGGCATCATAGTCAGAGCGATAAGTTCTGCCCGGAGCAATAATGCGGATAGGCGGTTGTTGATTTTCCATCGTGCGGATTTGCACCGGAGAAGTGTGGGTACGAACAACATAGCTATCATCAAAATCATCACTATCCGGATTCGGAATATAGAAAGTATCCTGCATCTGACGAGCCGGATGGTTTGCCGGCATATTCAAAGCATTAAAGTTGTGGAATTGGTCTTCAATATCCGGACCTTCGGCAACGGAGAAACCCATTTGCCCAAAGATGGCAACCACTTCTTCATAAATTTTGGAAACGGGGTGGATTCTGCCTTGTGTTTCGGGACGAACCGGCAAAGTAACATCTATTGTTTCAATAGCCAATTTTTCGTTCAAAGCTTGTTCTTCCAAAACAGATTTACGTTGGTCGAGAGCTTTTTCCACTTCCGTCTTAAGCAAGTTCAAGTTTTTGCCCATTTCTTTTTTTTCTTCCACCGACAAAGAAGACAAGTCCTTCATCATGGCGGTCAACTTACCTTTTTTACCGGTAATGGCAACTCTGGCCTCTTCAAGGGCTTTCAAGTCTTGAGCGGCTTCAATTTCGGCCACCAATTCTTTTTTCAGATTTTCGATATTTTCCATATTTCACCTGTAATTTGTTTTTTTTAAAATGCAAAGGAGCTGACCGAAAACTCCAGTCAACTCCTTTGTATAAATCTAATTCTGCGAAATTGCTAAAATTATTTATTCAAAGCGTTTTTTGCAGCTTCAACCAATTTGGCGAAGTTAGCAGGCTCTTTCAAAGCAATATCAGCAAGTACTTTTCGGTCGAGTTCGATGCCGGCTTTGTTGAGCCCGCACATAAATCGAGAGTAAGTCATATCGTTCAAACGAGTAGCAGCATTGATTCTTTGAATCCACAAAGCGCGGAAGCTTCTCTTTTTAGCTCTACGATCGCGATATGCATATTGTAATGCTTTTTCAACTTTTTCAACGGCAACTCTGAACACGTTGCGAGAACGACCTCTATAACCTTTAGCCATAGAGAAGATTTTTTTGTGACGAGCACGTGCAGTTACACCTCTTTTAATACGAGACATTTTTCTTCACTCCTACAAATACGGCAAAAATTGTTTAACAATTTTAACATCGCTCTCGTTAACCAAAGTAGTTCCGCGAGCTTGTCTTTTCATTTTAGTACCTTTGTTAAAGAGCAAGTGTCTCTTATTGGCAAAGTTTCTTTTGAGTTTGCCGGTACCGGTAACGCCGAAACGTTTTTTAACGGCACTTTTATTTTTCAATTTTGGCATTTTAATCCCTTTCAAAAATCTAAATATTCTTGGATTTTATGAGTCTTCAGGCATGCCTTTTCGCCCGCAAGACTCGCATTTCGCTTGCTTTTATACACTCAATCTTTTGTAATTGCAAGCACATTTTTCAATAAAAATTAGCTTCGGGCACAAAAACTTTAGCCCGCATATCAATAAGCTTGCCGTTTTCAAGTTTCACCTTTCTATCCATACGCTCCGCCAAATCCAAGTTATGGGTAGCAATAAGAGCAGAAAGTCCGGTTTCTTTGACAATAGATAAGAGTTCGGCAAAAACAATTTCCGAAGTTTTTGGATCAAGGTTTCCGGTTGGTTCATCGGCAAGAAGAAGTTTAGGCGCATTAGCCAAAGCTCTGGCGATTGCCACACGTTGCTGTTCTCCGCCGGAAAGTTCTGCCGGACGATGTGTAAATCTTTTTTCTAAGCCCAAGCGTTTTAAGAGCCATTGTGCACGCTCTTTAGCTTCTTTTGTTTTCACACCGGCAATCAGCTGCGGCAACATCACGTTTTCGGTAGCATCAAAATCTGCCAGCAAATTATGATATTGGTAGACAAAGCCCAAATAATCCGAGCGCAAAGAGGTGCGCATGGCATCATTTAATTTGCTGCAATTTTGCCCATTAAGATAAATATCTCCGGCGGTTGGTCTGTCAAGTAAACCGGCAATTTGCAACAATGTTGATTTACCGGAACCCGATGGTCCAACCAAGGCCACGATTTCTCCGGCTTCAATATCCAAATCCACCTCACGCAAGACCTGCAAAGTTTGGCTGCCTTGCTTATAAGTTTTAACAACCTTTTTTAATTCCAAAGTCGGACTATTCATAACGCAGAGCCTCCACCGGATCAAATTTTGCGGCACGATATGCCGGATATAATGTTGCCAAGAAAGAAAGTAACAAAGAGATTCCTACAACCACACTCACTTCCACATAATCGACCTTTGCCGGCAGTTGTGAAAGGAAATAAATTTCTGCCGAGAACAAATCTCTTCCGGCAAGTTGTTGCAAAAACTGGCGAATGGCTTCAATATTGTCACAAAAGAGCAAACCTAAAACCAAGCCTAAAGCCGTACCAACAAAACCGATAAATGCCCCATCCATAAAGAAGATTCGCATAATCATTCCTTTGGTCGCACCCATAGTACGCAACACGGCAATATCTCTGCCCTTATCTTTAACCAGCATAATCAATCCGGTAATGATGTTAAATGCCGCTACCAGAATAATCAGCGTTAGAATAATAAACATCACGTTACGTTCAACTTCTATGGCGTTAAAGAAGGCAGAATTGGATTGTTTCCAATCATAAACATAACCAGCCCCGCCAATACTTTCTTCAATAGCACGACGTACAGGGTTCAAATATTTTTCATCGTCCAAAGTCACATCAATGTGGGATACGCCGTTTTTCATACCAAAATATGTTTGCGCGGTATCAAGCGGCATAAAAATAAAATTAGCATCATATTCATACATACCGGCATTAAACGTGCCAATCACGCGATAAGACTTCATTCTTGGAACCGTTCCAAATGCCGTAACTTTGCCGTTTGGAGAAATCAGCGTAATTTCATCGCCGACAATCACGCCCATTTTTTGCGCCATACGATATCCCATAATCACGGAGTTTCCGTAAAATTCATCAAGATTAACATTTGACACGGCTTTACGCAAAACATCTTTTTTCAAAATATCTTCTTTATTCAAGCCTCTGACCATACCTCCTTCAGCCGCTTTTCCGGCAGAAACGAGGAGCTGATTTTCAATCATCGGCATCACGATTTTCACATGTTCAAATTCAGCAATATCTTTAATGGCTTGTTCATAGTTATTAAACGGGAAACCCGAAGGTGACATAATACCGATATGTCCGTTAATTCCGAGGATTCGCGATAACAGTTCCTGTCTAAAACCATTCATCACTGACATCACGATAATAAGTGTTGCCACCCCCAATGCAATGCCTGTAAAAGCAAAACCGGTAATCACCGAGATAAAGCCTTCCTTGCGTTTAGCTCTCAGATAGCGTTTGGCAACCAATCTTTCAAATTTTGAAAACAACATCAATAAATTCTCCATAAACTTAATTTAAGTTATACGGATTTTGTAATGATTATGCAACCAAACGAAACAATGGTGTGTATAAATCAATTTAATGACCATACTGAACATATTTTCTCAAAAAATATTTGCATTTTTTCTTATTCTCTCTACAATGCTCTTTGCAGGTTGGAGACAGCCTGTGGTGTCTGAAAAACATCTTGGTAACAAATCCACCTATGGTGGAGTGCTTGATATAAGCCTGCTTGCAGGACGAATAAGAGTGACTGCGTTACTACAGTTTTTCAGCTCCACCGCCTTGAGGGTTCTCCTCTCGGCGGTTTGTTTTAACAAGCTGGTGGCAGCTTGACCCCAAAAACACAGCGTGTTTGACGGCAAAAGTTGTCCCTTAACAAACAGGAGTTGAAATATGCTAAATAAAAAACAAGCCAGAATTAATCTCAAACAAACCAAACTTGCCCTTGCCGAGCAAATGACCGCCCTACGGCGTTTGCACAAAATCACGATACCTGAGCTTGCCAACCAAACCGGCGTACCCTCAGCTTATATTGAAAAACTAGAGCTTGGGCTCGCTGAAATCAATTTTGGCAACCTTAACCAAATTGCCCGGGCTTTTGATATGAAAATTGACCTTTCCTTTGATGCCTTATAGGCACAAAAAAGCGCGCTTGCTTTCCTAACAAACGCGCTTTTTTTAGATAATGCTTAAACCAACATGGTATTCAACAATTCTTGGCAATAAGCTCTCATTTCCGGCTTTGTCATCAATGTCAGCTTCAAATTAGATTTTTCCAAATCTTTATTGGTACCGCAATCAAGACGCATAACATCACACAATACACCGGTCAACTTCATACCTCTTTCAGCGGCCAAGCCCATAGCATCAGCCAAGTTAATTTCACCATTGGTACCTTTACGAACTTCGGGCAAAATATCCATAATTTCATTTGGCAAAATATAAGGTCCCATGCTGGCATAATTAGAAGGAACATCTTCCAAAGCCGGTTTTTCGATTTTACCTTTGGCATGAACCTTACGACCATCACGAACAGCTCCGATAAGAGCACCGTAACGAACCATTTGCTCCCGTGGAAATTCCATGATATTCTCTACCATGCCGCCTTCTTCTTCATACACATCTAAAAGCTGTTTCAAAATGCCATCGCCATGCGTATTGATATATACATCATCAGGCCACATAACGACAAAATCTCTGTCTCCGACAATATCTTTAGCCATCAAAACGGCATGACCATTACCCAGAGGCTCTTTTTGTTCGGCAAAAGAAAACTTCATGCCGGCAGGAATAATGTCTTGCACAACCTTTAATAAATCGAGCTTATTTTTCTCCTTGAGATGTTGTTCCAACCAAGGATAAGGAGCGAAATATTTTTCAAAAAGATGTTTGCAAGATTGGTCGCTGTAAATGAACACAATTTCTTTAATACCAATTTCCACACAAGCATTAACCGCATATTGAATAATTGGTAAACTATTCAAGGTTAAAAAGCCTTTATGCAACACTTTTGTCGCCGGCAAATTGCGCGTAGACAAGCCGGCAACCGGCAAAATACAAACTTCAGGTTTTCTTGACATCGGATTCTCCAAAATAATGAATGTTTTTAATGCCTAATATATAACACATAAAAGACATTTCTCAAGAGCTATTTCCGAATTATCACACCTGTTGCTTTAGAAATTTTACCGTCAGCTTTTTTTACCAAATTATTTTGTGCATTTTCAGATTGTCGCACTAAACCACCTTCACGTCTTACAATCGGAGCATCAGATTTTTCTTCTTTATTTTGCTGAAGAGGTGGCTCAACTTTTTGAGCAGAAGATGATGTTTCTAAACTTTGTTGTTTCAAAGCTTCTTCAGTTGCTTTAATATCATCCAAATTTTGCACAAAGGTCTTACTAACCCCTGTTCCTTTAACCGAAATTGTACCGGTATTTTCTTCCACTTTTTTCTTTAAGGCTTCTTCGCGTTTTTTCTTATCATATGCTTCTTCCGCAATTTTAACACGCTCATTGGCATAATCAAACAATTGCGTATAAGAATTTTTAATTTCAGACAAATATCTGTTTATATCTTGTTCCAAAGCACGAATTGTTCTGACCGATTTTTCCAATTCAAATTCGTTGGTCGCATCTGCGTTTTGATAATCAGAAACAACTTTTTCAGCAATTTTGGTCAGAGCCAAAATCTGTCCTTGCAAAGCATCTTTTAAGCGCTTAAAGTTTTCATCTTCTTCCAAAACATAACTTGTTTCTATATTGGCAATTCTCTTTTCCAATTCTTGTTTTTGCTTTTTATAATCTTCATCATATTGACGCGCTTCATCTTGTTTTTGCAGAATTTGATTATATGTTTGAGTAAAAGAATACTTCAGATTTTCCAAACTAACTCGTTGCATTTCGGCTTTCATATCGTCAAGATATTTTTGGTTTCTGGCATTTCTTTCATCAACATCTTTAATCATATCTTCACTAATATCCGGATTTTGTGCAATCAGCATCAATTCGGCTAAATCGGCTTCAATTTTTGCCAAACGTTGTTCGAAATTGGTATAAAATGTTTCCGCATCCGGCATAACCGCTTTTTGTTTTTTCAAATCTAAATCCGGACGGATAACTGTTTCAATTTCACTATTCATTGCTTTGGTTTTAAGCAAACTGTTATCCAAATTTTTTCGTCTTTGAGCTTTAATAGCCGCTTGTTCAGCTGCTTCTTGTTCCTGAATTTCTTTTTGTCGCTGATTATACATAATCGCCAAATTTTCAATATTAACATTTAGCTCTGGGTTATCTAAAGCCCCGCTATAAGAAATTCCAAAATTAGGCAAATAATCGGGATTTAGAAAATCAATATCAAAAACACTTTCTCCTTCCCAATTTCTTAATGAAGCATCAGTTTTGAAAGTTGTTGTAAAACCTTCCCCATTCCACAAACTTTCATCAATAGTAAAACGACCATTATTAATAAAGAAGCGCCCTTCACCTGATGCAATTTTTTCTTCTCCGGAAACCAATTTGCTTTTAACAAAAGCATTCAAACCTTGCGAAGTCTTTCGATTTAACAAATCTTGGTAAATATCTTGAATATTCCATCCTTTGACAATGGCATTGGCAAAAGAAAATTTACCTTCGGAATTAAGATTTTCATACATATCGGCAAAAGACTGAGCCGAAGTTAGGAAACGCGCTGAAAGGGTTAAGGTCCCATTTTTCAAGCCATATTGAGCTCCTCCAAAATTTTTTTCTGCCATTTCAATATTTTCAAGAGAAACATTACCTCGAATTGTCGGATTATCGGGAAGCAAAGACAAATCAAATGCCGTTCTAATTTTTCCACCTTGGTAATCTGCTTCAAAATTAGAAACAGACAAATTTTTTCCATCTGAATTGACGTCAAAATGGCAATAATCAAAATTCCAATCTTTATAAATCAAACGCGAAACATTAAATTTTCCGGTTAAAGCAAAAGCATTCAAAAACTCGAAATTAAATTTTTCGCTATCAAAAAACGGACGTGCTAAAAAGTCTATTTTATCTGGCCTTTGAGGTTTAAAAGAAGCATTTTGAGAAGCTTTAACTTTAGCATTATTGTAAAAGAACTTATCCAACTCAAAACGATTTGCCGCAATATCGGCAATAATATTCGGCTTTTCCTGAGTTTCATCATAAACAATCTTACCGGAAAAGGCATTGGAACCAATATTAAATATCAAATCAGAAGCGACAAATTTTTGCCAATTACCGGATACATTAGCATGCATATTAAACATGCCTAGTACATAGGTTTTCGGATCATAATGAAAATTAAAATCATTAACCATTTTAACAAAATCCGGACTTCTAACATCTAATAAACCATTAACTTCCCAAACACCATTCTTTTGCTCAGCCTTACCACCAAAATCAATATCAATATTTTCCAGTTTAGCAATACTTTTGGTAGCAAAATAATCAGGAAATCCGGTAACAATACCGCTCACCTTAAAGTTATTAAACTTCTTCATATCAATATTTGGCAGAGAAATATTCATCTGAGAAACCAACTCATTAAAATTCTGAGTAGTTAAGCTATATTTCAAATTTTCGGCTTCTGCTTTTTTTCCAAAACCTTTAATTTTTCCTTTTAACTCAAACTTAGAGCCGGCCATATTTTCAATATTAAAAGAAGTCAATTGCAAAACGCCTTGTTGCAAGTTTCCGTTAAGAGACACACCGCTATATGGTAAGGAATTATAAAGAAGGGTATCAGCATTTAAACGCAGTTCTGCATAGACATCGGGGCTGATATTTATTTTTTGGAAACGTGCGTTAATATTATCAGCCCAAGATTTATCGACCTGATTTATCACCATCTCGGGAAAATAATCATCAATATTAAATATATTTGTTTTTAATGCGGCATAAATATTAAATTTTTTATCATTAATAATCCCAAGCTCACCTGAAATGATGCTATTATCCAAAGTTAAATTAATTCCGGAAATACTGGTCTTATTAAAATTACCCATCACTTTGGCATGAGCATTTATTCGGCGCAACAAAGTATCTTTAGTAGATTGGGGAACGATTCCGAGCCAATTTAATGTCTGACGAAATTCATCTGTTTTTAAAGTCGGTTCCAAATTAAAATTCAGTTTACCCAAATCTGAAAAGATATCTCCTTTAACAGAGACATCGGCATCTCCGGGCAAAACCGCCTGAAAATCGCGTATAATGATTTTATTATTAAGAATATCTAAGCTAACTTTTAAATCTTTAACATTCTGATTATTATAAACCGCTTTAATAGCTTTAACATCGGCCAACAAATCAAAATCCATTTGCGGATTATAAGCTGCCGTCCCCGTTTTATATTTATTCCACAATTCCTGAAATACTTTACTTATCGGTTGCAAATCCAATGTTGTGAAATTAAAACCGAACTCAACTTTTGAGCGGAAAGATTTATCATTTTTGCTCACATCATAATCACCGGCGGATAAAGGAATAAGAACATTACCGGCACCGGCAGAATCACCATATTTCACGGCAAAATTTGTAATCTCTATTTTTTGCTTATTGCTTTTCAGCTCCAAGGTTATCGCCAAAGGATAATCATATTCGGGTTTAAGTTTAAACTTATCGGAATTTGAATTAATAAAATCCATTAATTTTTTAGATTCAAAAATCAAATTACCGTTTATGGCACTATTTTGCGGCATAACTGATCCGTCAAAACGCACAAAAGTTTCCGTACTGGGTTGATTGATAACGGCATTTACGGATGTTGACAAACCACTGGTCATTTTTCCGATGGAAAAAGCAAAGCCTTCGGGATGATTATTTTTAACGTATGTTCCTTCGATTCTATATGGTCCGAAGATACTTTGAGCAATCACTTCCGCATTGATATTATTAATGGTATAATTCTTTTTACGAATATCATCAATCCAGTGAATTGTTGCATTTTGCACCAAAACACTATCAAGTGTAATCTCCATATTTTCAAGGTTTGCACGTTGTGCATCCGACAACGGAGTATCCCAATTTAACTGATTATTTTCTAAAAGTTCTAAGCGGATATCCGGTTCTTTTAAGGACATCATTTTAACATCAAAATCACCATTCAACAGAGATTTTAAGGTTAAATCCGCTTCCAAAGATTTTATCTGTGCCAAAGGCTCATCTAAATCTTCCCCCGGATTATAAATTTTTATATCTTCAGCTTTTAATTTTGGAGCTGGTAAAAATGTCAGATGTACAGGCCCGTTAAAGACGATTCTTTTTCCGGTAAAATTTGAAAATTCCGCAGCAATTTTATCTTTGTGCTGGTTCCAATCAATCGTCGAAATATAATAATAAGCTGCACCGGCACCACCCAAAACCAATAAAAGAAACAATACGAGCAAAATTTTACCCAAACTCATTTTTTTCTGCGGCTGTTGATCAAAATTTTGCATATTTTCGGCAAAAGCAGGATCCATTTCAGAACTGGTCTGTGTTTCGCCGTTATCAACGGATTGAAAAACATCATTTTCCGGAGCAACATTTTCTTCCGGCTGATAAGGCGCATTTTCCTGAGCATCAACTGCTTCATCAGAATTTTTTTTACAGAACTTATTTTTATAATCAGCCAATTTTGCTGCCAAAGATTGAAACATTTATGTCCACTCCGCAGATTAATAAATATTAAAGATTCTAAGTTTATGCTTTTATTATATTACAGATTAATTAATAAAACTTTTAAGGTCAACATGCAAGAAATGAACGCATCATTAACTGAAAAAAATTTATTTGAGCAAGCAAAAAAAGCTCATAAAATGGCATATGCACCATACTCAAAATTTGCTGTGGGAGCGGCAATTGAAGGGAAAAGCGGCAAAATATATTTAGGATGCAATGTAGAAAATTTATCCTATCCGGTTGGAACCTGTGCCGAAGCCGGCGCCATTGCCGCCATGATATGCGGAGGCGACACAATAATAAACAAGATTTTGATTTTTGCCACCGGTCAAGAACTTATTGCTCCTTGCGGAGCTTGCTTACAAAGAATAAAAGAATTTGCCGACGATTCCACAACAATTTTACTCGCCAATGAGCAAGGTATTCAAAAAAGATGTTCATTATCCGAGCTTTTACCATTTGGATTCGTCAATTCGGAGTTAAAAAAATGATTCAAGAAACAGCCTCCTTTATATTAAATCATCTCGGCAACTATCGCCCGCAAACCCTTATCATTCTGGGCAGCGGATTGGGTAGTTTAGGCGAAAAGATACAAAATCCCATATATATAGATTATAAAGACATTCCTTCTTGGCCGCGTAGCACAGTCAGTGGACACAAAGGCTGTTTAATTGCCGGTTTGTTGGAAGGCAAAGAAGTTTTATGCATGCAAGGACGTTTTCATCTATACGAAGGACATTCGGCAGAGAGCATTAAAATGGTTATGTCGGTTTTCAAAATCCTCGGTATCAAAAATTTAATTGTCACCAATGCCGCCGGTTCCTTAAAAAAAGAGATGGCCCCTGGTTCTATCATGCTGATAAATGACCATATCAATTTCAGCGGACGCAATCCTTTGGTCGGAGCAAATGATGACAATTTCGGCCCTCGTTTTCCCGTTATGTCTGATGCCTACACCCAAGAATATCAAGATAAAATGAGCCAAATTGCCGCTGAAGAAAAAATAAACTTACATAAAGGAACTTACTTAATGGTTCTCGGTCCAAATTTTGAAACTGCTGCCGAAATCAAAGCTTTTCAAATTTTAGGGGCTGATGCTGTCGGCATGTCTACCGTACCTGAAGTTTTAGCCGCAGTGTGGTGTGGCATGAAAATTTTGGGTTTATCGGTTATTACCAACTATGGCTCCGGTATGGTTAAAGAATTTCATGGTCATACAGAAACATTGCAACAGGCTGATAAAGCGGCACAAAATCTGACCACACTTATACGTCGTTTTGTTCGGGAGATATAAAATGGATGATGTCATTGCCGCTTATAACTTACTGCGTTTATTAGATTTAACCTCTCTTAACGAAAATGACACGGAATATAGTATTGATGAACTTTGTCATAAGGCCCACACACCTTACGGCAATGTCGCGGCAGTTTGCGTTTGGCCGCGCTTTGTAACCCATGCCAAACGATTACTTCACGGTAGCGATATAAAAGTAGCCACTGTTGTCAATTTTCCGCAAGGAGAATATAATTTAAACAAATTAAAAAAAGAAATCTATCAAGTTTTAGATTCGGGAGTCAATGAAATTGACGTTGTGTTTCCTTACCACGAATTTTTAAATAAAAATTTTACCGCTTGCGAACAATTCACTCAATCTGCTCGAGAACTGTCTGAAGGAAAAACTCTCAAATTCATTTTAGAAACTGGTGAAATAAAAAACGCGCAAAAAATTAGCCAGGCTACCCAAATATGTATAGATTCCGGAGCTGACTTTATTAAAACTTCAACCGGAAAAACACCGATTTCGGCCACACCGGAAGCGGCAAATGCCATTTTAGAAACAATTGCCACTGCTTCACATAATGTCGGTTTCAAAGCCAGTGGCGGCATCAGAACAATTGATGATGCCAAAAAATATTTAATTTTAGCCGGCTCTGTCATGGGATATAAATGGATAACTCCGAACAATATGCGGATTGGAGCCAGTTCCTTGTTAGATAATTTGCTTTTAACCATCAAAAGAGGATATTAAAATGTTACCTCAAGAGATTATTCGTAAAAAAAGAAACAAAGAAGCCTTAAACAAAGAAGAAATTGACTTTTTTATCAAAGGCGTCACAGACGGTAGTATAATGGATGCGCAAACGGCAGCATTAACTATGGCCATTTTTTTAAACAAGCTGAACAATGAAGAAAAAGTCAACTTAACCTTAGCCATGCGCGATTCCGGAGATGTATTGCATTGGCAAGGTTTTAACGGACCAATTGTCGACAAACATTCCTCCGGTGGCGTCGGCGACAAAGTCAGCTTAATGCTCGCGCCGTTAATAGCCGCCTGCGGAGGCTATGTACCAATGATTTCAGGGCGGGGTTTAGGTCATACCGGCGGCACGTTAGATAAATTTGATTCCATCCCTGGCTATCAAACCATGCCGAATAATGATTTATTTTATAAAACAGTTAAAGAAGTGGGGTGCGCCATCATCGGGCAAACCGGAAATTTAGCTCCGGCAGATAAAAAAATTTATGCCATTAGAGATGTATGCGGAACGGTTGAATCCGTTGATTTAATAACCGCATCAATTTTATCCAAAAAGCTTGCCGCTGGGTTAGATTGCTTGATTATGGATTTGAAATGCGGCAATGGCGCTTTTATGGACAATTTAGAAGACGGACGCGCATTGGCTCATTCCATCGTTAATGTTGCAAACGGAGCTGGAACCAAAACCAAAGCCGTTTTAACCGACATGAATCAAGTTTTGGGCAAAAATGTTGGTAATGCGGTCGAAGTTGCTGAAGCTGTTAAATATTTACAAGGAAAAGATATTGATTCTCGTTTGCATCAAGTAACCATAGAACTTTGTTCTGAACTTTTGGTTATTTCAAAATTGGCACAAAATTTAAATGAAGCCCAACAAAAACTCGAAAAAGCTTTATCATCAGGTAAAGCTCTGGAAATTTTTGCACGCATGGTTTCTGCTTTAGGCGGACCTCAGGATTTTGTAGAGAATTTTGAAAAATATCTGCCCCAAGCCAAGATTATCAAACCATTATATGCTCAAAAATCCGGCTATGTTACCCAAATGCAAACCCGCAACATCGGTTTATCAATTATTGGCTTAAAAGGCGGACGTATTCGTTCTGATCAAAAACTTGATTATGCAACGGGTTATACCGAGTTTTGCCAAATTGGCGATTGGGTTGATAATGAAAAACCACTGTGCTTCATTCATGCTCAAACGGAAGATGATTGGCAAGCTGCCGCACAAGACTTGTTAAGGAATATAAAGATAAGTGAAGAAAAAACCAAACTTTCTTCACCAATTATTGAAAAAATTTCCTAAAAATAAAAAAACAGCCGCTGCAATCAAAGCAAGGGCTGTTTTTTTAAGTTTAGTTTTTCAGCAAATAATCAAGAATTTCACTTTCATAACGACGTTTGTAAAGCAAGTCGTCAATTTCTTTTGGATAAAGTTCATAAAGAGCCGGAACACTAAGGTCGCGCATTTTTATAAAGTCATACAAAAGAGCAAAATCCTCAATTTTGGCACCGCTTTTGACCATGGCATTAAGAATAGCCGAGGCAAAGAGCCTAATTTCATAGCTTATTGGGCAACTATCACGCACAATTTCCTCCAACTGTTTGTAATAAGTTTTAAAATCCAATGCCTTATCGAACTGCAAAAAATCTTCTTTTTCGACTAAAATTCTAGCTGCCAGATTATGACTTTCGCTATCTCCGCGAGAAACAGCTTTCAGCAAAAGCAAACATAAATCAATACGTTCAACAACTGGCATATAACAAAGCATATGCAAAGGAGTTTTCAGTTTTGCCAACTTATCATTTGAGCCTTTATCAAACATAACAAAGTTCAAATCATTTTTCAAAGCCGCGCGAATAATATCAAAAAATTCGGGAGCGTAGTGGAATTTTTCCCAAAACAGACTGAATTTAAAGCAATTATTTCCCCAATGGTGCAAAAGGAAGTTTTTAATTCCTTCCACAAATATAAGTGCGGAAGACAAATAAATCTCGCAATCTTCAGAATTGAAGAAATTAAAAATATTATCGAGAAGTTTTTGCTGCAGATCAACATCTCTATCTTCATCAAAGCATTTAACAATCGCTTTAATCACTTCCTCTGATTGTTGATTAAAATACTTCTTAAACACATCAAAGGACATTGCGTAGCGATATGGACCGGGAACATTGTTCAAAGCCCCAATCATCAAAGGAGCCCATTCCGGTAAAAGCTTATCAAAAGCAGAAACAATCAAATCATTGGAGCATTCAGCCAAGCGTCCCCATTCGGTTAAAAATCTCTGCACGATAATACAGAAATTAACATCAGGAGAAACTTGAGAAATCCAACGTTCGGCACAATCATGCCACTCAGGCATTCTATCAATACAGCGCAAAGCAGAACCGATAATTTCATACAATTCCTGCCCTTCAAATTTTTGAGAAGAGACAAAATTGCGAATAAGAATTTTATCCTCAATTTTATCCAAATGATAAGAGGACAAACTCATCAATTCTACCCAAACACAAAAAGGAAGTTGTTTTCCCGCAATCAAACGACCTTCAAGCAATCTAATCATTGGATAAACCAAAGTTTCATTTTTCTTCACGGCCAAACATAAACCGGAAGCCGATTGAGAGGGATTTTTTTGCCATAATTCATCTTCAGAAAAAAGAGATGGATTTTCTTCCAAAATAGCCATCCACTGATTTTTCATTGCCAAAGAAGCAATTTGAGCATTCTCGGACACTAGCCAATTTGCCATTTCTTGTTTTGTTATTTCCATAATTTAAGAATTAGAATGTTAATAATAAGAGAAATTGCCAACAATATATATTTTTCGGATATTTTCGTCAACAAAATATTATTAAAAAATTTAATTATTTATGATAGAGTACTCTCATTATAAAAACACAATTTCAAATGAGGTTAAACATGTCTCGTGCAATCATTTTAATGATGGATTCTTTTGGTATCGGTAACGCTCATGATGCCGCAAAATTTGATAACTTAGGGGCAGATACTTTCGGACATATTGTAGAAAGCAATGGCGGTCTTAACATTCCCAATCTCAAAGAGCTGGGTTTGATCGAAGTAGCTCATGCCGCCACCGGCAAAGAATATAATTTAGGAAAACTCAGCACCGCCAAAATGAATGGCATCGGTTGCATCAAAGCGCATATGAGTGAAATGAGTGTTGCCAAAGACACCACGTCGGGTCACTGGGAAATGGCTGGTGTTCCGGTTCTCTCTGATTGGGGCTATTTCAAACCGGACTATCCCTCTTTTCCCGATTCGCTTATTCAAGACATCTGCAAAGAAGGCGGAATTGACGGAATTTTAGGCAACAAAGCTGCATCTGGAACCGAGATTATTCAAGAGCTTGGTGAAGAACATATAAAAACGGGAAAGCCCATTTTTTATACATCGGCCGATAGCAACATTCAAATTGCCGCCCATGAAAAATATTTTGGCTTAGAGAGATTATATAAACTTTGCGAAGTGGCATATAAACACGTCAAACCCTACAACATTGCCCGCATCATTGCGCGTCCGTTTGTCGGAGAAAGGGCTGGTGAGTTCACCCGCACTGCCAATCGTCATGACTATTCGGTCAAACCATTTGCAGATACGGTTTTAGATAAAATGAAAAACAACGGCGGAAACGTTATTGTCATTGGCAAAATCAATGATATTTATGCCGGCTGCGGCATAACCAAAGCCCTGCATGCATCCGGCTTAGAAGAACTTTGGGATGTCACTTTGGAAGAAGTCATGACCTCTCCTGACAACAGCATTATTTTTACCAATTTTGTAGATTTTGACATGCTTTGGGGACATCGCCGCAACGTAAAAGGTTATGCCAATGGTCTGGAATATTTTGATAAAAGATTACCCGAAATTTTACCTCTGTTAAGGGAAGATGACATTGTTTTCATCACCGCCGACCATGGCAATGATCCCACATACAAAGGCACCGACCACACCAGAGAGCAAGTTCCGATGCTTCTTTTTGGTAAAAAGATTCAAAATCGCTTTGCCGGAGAAAGCCAAACCTTTGCTGACATTGGTCAAACCATTGCCAAATACTTAAATCTTGAACCCTTAAAATATGGAAAGTCTTTTTTATGAGATATTTTGCACCGAACATTTTGCCTCGTCATCATTGTTTTTTCGGTGCTGATGGCGGAGTCTCACAAGGTTTATATCAAAGCTTAAACACCAACTTAAAAAGCACCGATAAAAAAGAAAATATAAGCCAAAATTTAGATATTATTGCAAAGCACTATCAGCTTCAGCAACAAAACATGATTTTATGTCGCCAAGGTGTGACCAATCACGTTGAATTTGTAACCGAGCCAAGTTTAGCCAAAATCACCGCAGATGGAATGGTAACAAATAAGCCGGATTTAATTTTGGGCATTCGCACGGCAGATTGTGCTCCGGTTTTGTTTTTTGATGAGGTTGATGGTATCATTGGTGCCGCCCATGCCGGCTGGCGCGGAGCCTTGCGAGGGGTGATTGAAAACACGCTGCAAACCATGATTGAGCACGGCGCAAAAATAGAAAATATCCATGCCGCCATCGGATCTTGTTTGCAACAACCTTCTTTTGAATGTATGGACGATATGCGGCAGGCCTTTTTGCAAGATAATGCCGATAATTTCCGTTGGTTTGAAAAAGGCGCGGATGACAAACATTTCCAGTTCAATCTGGAAGGATATATTGTTCACAAATTAGAAAAGCTCAAACTTGGCAGTATTTCAGCTTCAGGAATAGACACTTTTAAGGCAGAGGGGGAGTTTTTCAGTTATCGCCGCTATTGCAAACTTGGGCTGATAGAAGTTTCGACCGATTTTCCGACCCAATTATCAACCATAAAACTATAAGTTGCTTTATTTTTAGAATCTTTTGTGCTAAAAAGAGACTATTGTGTTAACAACTTTGTGAAATATATGTCGCCGTTAGGTAAATTTACTTTAGCTCTGTTAGGGTTACGCATATTCGGGGCAAGCGGTTTTTTCTGGGGCTTGTTTTTGGGACATATCCTAATAGACAGAACAAAAGTCATCAAAAATTTAGAAAAGCAGTTAAGTATTGTCGATGACAACATCCGCTTATTTTTGCCATACAAATATTACCGCTACTATAATGTGATAGACGGCAATTTCTGGGGCAAACTCTGGGGATTGATTTTAGGCAGCATTCTGTTTGGTTTTCATGGTTTTATTATTTGCTTTATCATCGGGCATTTCACTTTTGACACCCCGAACAGCCGCCATGCCAAAGCTTTCCGTTTGGCATTGGACAACTTTTTCAACACCCATTTATGCAAAATTTTAGGAGCGATTATCGGTTTTTCTTTGCATAGTCCGATTTTACTCTTTTGCGGCATTATCATTGGCTTTTTTGCTGACTTATATCGTTCAGAAAAACAATTCAGACCCCTATTTGGCTTTGTAAACAAATTTTGGTTTAAGATAAATCCTTTCAAATTTTTAATAGATATGCACACGGCCAAAAGCAATTCTTTAGTTCAATCCATGGCTGGATTAGCGGCAAAAGTTGCCAAAGCCGACGGACGTGTCAGCGAAAATGAAATTCATGTTTTTAAAAAGCTGTTTAATTTGCAAAACACCACTGACCACCGCATATCCAAAACCTTTAACAAAGCCAAAGAAAGTATTGATGGTTGGGAACCCTATGCTTTGCAAATTTTGCGCTTATCTAAAGATGATTTAGAGTTAAAAGAAGGTGTGATTGAAAACCTTTTCAAAGTTGCCACCGCCGACGGACAATTTGGCAATGAAGAATTGAAATTGATTAAAGAGATTGCTAAGACGATTGAGTTGCCGGAAGGTAATTTTGATGTCATTCGTCAAGCTTATGAACCCAAAATTGCCACCGATAGCACGGTTGCCGATTTTTATGATGTTTTAGGGGTTTTGCGCACGGCAACCGATGCCGAAATCAAAGCCAAATGGAAAAAACTGATTAATATTTATCACCCTGACAGAATTCAAGCCAAAGGTGCCACGGCAGAAGAAGTGGAAAAAGCCACTTTGAAAATGGCAGAAATTAATAACGCTTATCAAAACATTATGAAAAGCCGAAAGGTTGCCTAAAAAATGGAAATCAAAGAGCATCTACTTCCCAACTTTAATGAAAGAAAAAAGCCTGTTTCCGCTCTGGCTTTGCATTGTTCCGCTTTTCATGAAAATGAGGCATATGAAAGTTATAATGAGGCTGGTGTCAGTACCCACTACTTCATTGATGAAGACGGAAGTTTAACGCAAATGGTAGCGGAAGACAAACGCGCTTGGCATGCCGGTGTGGCTTCTTGGCGCGAGATAGAAGAAGATTTTAATTCTGCTTCCATCGGCATTGAAATTTGCAACATGAGTTTGGGTGAAACACCTTACGCGCAAGCGCAAATAAACACGCTTATTCCTTTGTGCCAAGAGATTATCAAAAAATATCACATATTGCCACAAAACGTGGTTGCTCATTCCGATATTGCGCCGATGCGAAAAATGGACCCCGGAATGACTTTTCCGTGGCAAGAATTGGCACAAAACGGAATTGGCTTGTGGTATGATGTGAAAAATGCCGATAAAATCAAAGAAAATGATGTCTGCAAGTTGTTAAAACAAATCGGTTATAAAGCAGATGATAAAGAAGAAGCAATCGCCGCCGCCTATGCTTTCCGCCGCCATTTTTTGCCGGAAGAAGTGGAAATTGTGAACAATGTCCGCGAACTGATTGAACATCCCTACCAGCAAGGGAAATTTGGCTTGTTGCAAGGTGAAAAGTTTTTACAAACCCTCAAAGCCGTGGCTTATAGCTATGAACATGCGTGAGAACACTTTTTTCTGAAAACATCACGAGCCACCCGCCCCGCTCCGTCACACCCTATTCTTACCCTAATTCCGCCATCTCCGGCACCTTGCTCACGGTCACCCTATCCCACACCGTCATACCGAACTTGTTTCAGGGGCTTAGGAGATTCCGAAATGAGTTCGGCACGACGAACCAACTTTCTTTTAAATACAACCGGTTATATCATTTTTTTAAGCCGGAACGTCACATTTTGGTTGCAAAAAAAAAAAATGAGGTATCATTAATAGAATGAATGGGAGTTTGAGCAGATTCGCTTAAAAAATCAAGCATTGTCTTTTTAAGATTGTATCCTTGCTCTAAACTTGATATAATTGGTTATGTGATTGTCCTTAGAATAAGGAGGGTCAATGATGATAAATGCAAAATTTGGTCTTTGTTCTTTTATATTCAGTTTGATGCTGGGCACCGCTCCGGCATGGGCTGATGTTGACATTTCCGGAAAAACACAGATTAGCGTTGATTCATGGGAAAAACTTAAGGATGCAGTTGAAACTGCCGGTAAAGATACAGTTATTATACTTACAAAAGATATTCAAGCTGATGCCGACAATCCGATAACGCAAATTGCGAGCTCCGGCATCATCATTGACGGCGGCAATCATACCATCACCGGTCAAGAAGGTTCTTCTAACGGACAGTTTATTAATTTTGATTCTTTTGATAAGACCGATTTGATTATCCAAAATGTCAAGATTGAAGGTTTTGGAAATGTGCAAAGTGGTTCTTTTGCTACCTCCTATGGCGGGGCGATTTATAGTAGAGGAGGTACCATCGGTAATATAAGCGGTGATTTTTCCAATAACTATGCAAAATCAGATTCTGGTCATGCAACTGGCGGGGTAATTTATAATTTAGAAAAAATCGGCGATATTACCGGTGATTTTTCCGGTAACTATGCAAAATCTAATTCTGGTTCTGCCGCTGGTGGTGCGATTTATAGTATTGGAGGTACTATCGGCAATATTACCGGTGATTTTTCCGGTAACTATGCGCAATCCATTTCTGATTCTACCGCTGGTGGTGCGATTTATAGTAGTGGAGATACCATCGGCGATATTACAGGCGATTTTTCCGGCAACTATGCGCAGGGTTCTTCTTACGTACAAGGCGGGGCGATTTATAGTAGAGGAGGTACCATCGGTAATATAAGCGGTGATTTTTCCGGTAACTATGCAAAATCTGATTCTTCCTCTGCCGCAGGCGGGGCGATTTATAATTATGGTACAATGACGCTCACCAACAGTAGCTTTTATGATAACTATGTGCAAACCAGTGCGATGAGAGATAGTATCGAAGGACAAATGACTTTTGGTGGGGCGATTGCTTCAGAAAGTGATTTAACTATCCGCGCTGATAATGGCGAATCTATTTTCCGCGGCAACAAGGTGATTTGGGGAAATTCTGAAGATTCTTCAGCTATTACGATGCTTTTTAATGAAACAGATATGACGTTTTTAAATCTAACTTTAGATAGCCGCAATAATGGTTTGATTCAATTTGACGATAAGATTTCAACATTCGGAATGATAGATTATTTTATTTGGACTTATACAAAACGAGGTGCAACCATTACGGATGATGGCAATGGTGGATATATTATTGAGTACAATGGAAAACAAATATATTTGAAAAAAGATAATGGTATGCTCTGGGCATCAGAGGAAGAAGATTCTGTGGAGAAAGATGAAGTTGAAGAGATGCTTTCTCAAATAGAACAAATGGGTGGAGAAGTAGTTCAAGAAGGAGAAAACTATTTTGCTACAGCCACGGAAGATGGCATATCATACAAATATGAATTTGTAAAACAAGATGATGGTACTTATTTAGTAACAGGATATGAAGGTTATTCCGCTTATAGCACAAATATGACCATTACCGGTGATAATTCTAGTAAGGTTGTTTTCAATAATAAACTTGATGGAATTGGCACGATAGATATTTCCGGCACGAATGTTGATGTGAATGAAGGAGCGGGAACGATTTATCGTACAGTGACACACGATGGTGGTGTGTTGAACATCAATGCCGGTGCCACAGCTGAAGACAGCGTGGTTAATGATAAAGGTACATTGCATGTGGCTGCTGGCGGAATGGCTGAGAACACCACAATTAATAGTGGTGGTTCGCTTGTCGCTGATAATGAAGCCAAGGTTAACAATATGCTTGCTAATGATGGAGCTAATTTGGATATTGATGCCGGTTCAATCTTGACCGGTGATATTGTTATTCATGCTGGAGCGACTATGGGCGGAACATATGACTATAGCCAAATCTTTAAAGATGAAGTAGCTGACAAAGGCTCCCTCACCTTGGTCGGTGGCTTGAATGATGTATTAAATGAATCTTCCCTCATCAACACCACAACAGGTAAAAAGCTCCACTTGACCGATGGTAGCTATGTTATCGGTGACGGCGCCCAAGCGGTTAATGGTTGGGATTTACTCACCTTGCAAAACGATGCTAAAGTTAAGCTCGAGGGTGATATCACCTTAACCGGACCAAATAAAAAGATGATTATTGAAAATGGTTCTGAGTTAAATTTAGCCGGAAACTCTCCTACCAATTATACCATCACCGGTTCAGTCAGCAATGATGGCTCGATGACTTTCACCCATGCCGGCGATGATGCCGATGATATCACCACGATTTATGGTAACTACACCGCATATAACAATGCGCAGATGACAATAGATGTTAACCCGACAGCAAACACTTCCGACTTATTACGCATTGACGGTGATGTTGCCGGAACAACGACCGTGAACTTAAAATTTGTCGGTGCAGATGCCGAAACCACAAAAATTATTCCATTTGTTGAAGCCTTAAATGATGACCTTTCAACCGGTGCATATTTTATCATCAACCGCGTTTATACCAGTGCCTATAAATGGTACAGTTTATATCAAGACGGGGTTTGGTATGTGGGAACCAGTAATGTTATCCCCGAAGATAGTATTAATGGTTATGGCGATGGTACCACCGGCAATATGGAAGATGATGAAGATTTAATGGCGGATGCCGAATTACCGGATGGTTTCCCAACGGCACCGACAACACCTGATTTGGGCGGTGGCGAAGATAGTGGTAATACCTCAAACCCAAGTGTGGTTGGTGAAGCGATTGCTTATATGGGCTTGCCCTCTGCCGGTATTGA
>CALXVY010000026.1 GCA_944392255.1 uncultured Alphaproteobacteria bacterium
CAAGTCATCAATTTGTGACAAGATTTCATTAAATTGTTTAGCATAGTCTATACGTTCTTGCGTTACTTCGCTCGGATTTCCGGCTTTTTTAGAACCAGTTAGACCTAATTCATCCAATTCTTCTGCTTTTGCACCATCTTTGGCAAAAATGCGGAATTCATTAGCTGAAGAAGCGGCTTGGATAGAAACTCTCTTACCATCGGCAGAAGCACTTACCAATGCTCCAGGACCTGTGGTAGTATCATTCAATGCTGCGGCAATAGTTGCAGAGTTTTTACCTTTATCCGTAGCTGTTAAAGTTACTTCAATAGCTGACCCTGTTGCTGCAGCTCCAGTCATCTTATTTCCACCGGCTTTATCACCATTTACCCAAGAAATATCTGAACCATCGGTTGAGGATACGGTTAAAACATTTCCTTTCAAAGAAGCATTTAAACCTAGCCCTTGGATTGAGGTTAAAGCGTTACTAGCAATTTCTCCTGCATTAGCACCGGTCAAGGCAATTTCCGTTCCTTTTCCTTCAGAATCATAGACGGTAAATTTATTGCTTGCGGCTGCACCAGCTGTAAAATCTATTGAAAACTCATTCATCTTTTCACGAGCATCAACAATTATGGTTGCGTCCACACCTTTTGTAATTTCTTCAGATGTGATTGCATATTTGTCATAGTTTGAGGCAACGTCACGAGCCGAATTAGCAATAGCTTTGGCTTGTTCTGCAAATGATGTGATGGTTTCGATGGCTTCGTTGGCTGCTTTAATGGTTTGAACTCCCTGCCCCATGCTATCCAACAAGGCACTTAAGTCATCGGCACGGTTATTTAATGATTGTGCCGTATAATATGATGAAGGGTTATCGATTGCCGAGTTTACCTTCTTTCCGGTGGACAAGCGTTCTTGTGTCATATCCATCAAGCTTTGGGTTGATTGCAAAGACAACAAGTTGGAACGCATACTTGCCGTTAATGATATATCTGCCATTGTTTTTCTCCCATATACTGTGGTTAAGTTTCTTGTAAACGTTTTTCTTTCGTTACAAGGGTTATCGTATCACAAATTATTTGACGATGCAATTAATTTTGTAATTTGTAAACATCATAAGTTCACAATTATTAATTTTTTTATAACATTTTTTATACACACACAAAAAAAACACCTGTGGCAGATACAGGTGTTTTTTTCTTTCATATCTCTGAGTATTAGAACAGTTGTAATACACCTTGTGCTGCTTGCGACGCCAAACTCAATGAGTTGATTGCTAATTGTTGTCTGGTTTGCAATGCCAACATGTTAGCTGATTCTTCGTTCATATCAGCCAATGTCAAGTTGTCTGCACCTTCTGTCAACACGTTTATCAAATTATCGGTAAAGTCTTCTCTGGTTTGAACAATAGAGTAGTTATTACCAAAATCTGATGCCATGGTACGAAGTTCTGTAATTGCACTTTCGACTTGAGAAATGGCAAAATCTATATCTGTATCTTTTTGCCAATCATTTCTTGCGGCAGACAAGCCCAAGCCTTCTGAACTTGCATCTACACCTTTTACTTCCAATTTGGACGAACGATCTTCGTTAAAGATTACGGTTAAATCATTTTCTTGCAACAAGTTAATTCCTTTGTAGACAGAATCTTTAGCAACATCATCAATTTGCGCTAAAATTTCATTAAACTGTGCAGCATAGGCGATTCTTTCCTCCTTAACAACAGATGCATCACCTGCTTTTCTTGACTTTTCTCCACCCAATGCTTCCAATACTGCTTTATCTTTATCTACTGTATTATCAGCAAACAAACGAAATTCCAAGTCACTTGCTGTTATAGCAACTCTTTTTCCATCAGGAACTGCATTGATTCCAGATGCATTAGCAGCATCATTAATGGCTGCAGCTATGGTTGCTGAGTTTAATCCTGTATCGTCTGGAGCTAATTCTACTATAACTGCAGCACCATCAGAATCTTGAAGACCATCAGCACCATTTGTCCATGAAACATCCGTTCCATCTACCGTAGACACGGTAATGACATTACCTTCCAATGTAGCATTTAATCCCATAGCTTGGATATCTGTTAATACATTTGTCGCAATAACTTCATCATCAGTACCGACTGAATCTGCACAAGTTGTTATTGTTTTTTGTGTTCCATCTTCCATATAAATGGTAAAGCTTTTTTCATTATCATTATCAGTAAATGTCAATTCAAACGTACTTAAATCTGTACGACTGTCCACAATGATGTTTCCGTCCAAAGGTTCGGTAATTTCCTTGGTTGTGATGGCATATTTATCATAATTACTTGCAATATCTCGTGCTGAATTTGCCACAGCTTTAGCTTGTTCTACAAATGAGGTAATAGTTTCTATTCCTTCATTTGCGGCTTTAATTGTTTGTATTCCCTGTCCCATACTATCCAACAGTGCATTTAAATCGTCTGCTCGGTTATTTAAAGACTGAGCTGTATAGTATGATGATGGGTTGTCAATTGCAGAATTGACTTTCTTTCCAGTAGCTAAACGCTCCTGCGTCATATCCATCAAACTTTGAGTGTTTTGCAATGACAACAAGTTTGACCGCATGCTTGCTGTTAATGATATATCTGCCATAGTTGCATTCTCCTTCCTCGGATAAAAAATTTACCTTTTGTTAATATTCAACACTCTTTATTTTTAAATATCAGCTTTTTTGTATTTTTTATCCACAGGATTACTGCAATTTATTCCTCACCGCGCAACATTTTTCCAAAAAGTTCGTCTTCTTTTTTAATTAATTGTGACGCACTTTTAATGGCCCCATAATAATCAGCGTTTATGATGTTCTCATTTACAACTGAAATATATGGAATGAGACTCGGGGCTGCTTTTTGCAAATCTCTTACATATTCTAAATACAAAGAGTGTAATTTTTCTGGAGCACGAGATAAATACATTTGTTGAACAATGAAATAAACTCTTTTACTTGGAGTATTGGCTTCTTTTTCTCTTAAAATAAATTTTTCTCTTAAAATTGGAATATTTCCTTCGATATAAAAACGAGTACGATCTCCATCATTGGTAATTAAGGCTTCTCCAATAATGATACTTTCATGAGGTTTTAATTCTATTTTTAAAGGCATTTTTTTACTCCATTTTACTTTTTTTTAATAAAACTGTGACCAGTATATAATTATTTTATTTCTTTGCAAATCTTTATTTTTAATAACCCTTAGATATTTAATCGTGCGAGTTTGTATATGCCAATTCAACCTAAAAATTTTGATGATAATGAAAAAAATATCTATATGAAAGCTCTTACTTTTATGCTTTCTTTAGATAAAAAAAATACTGCGGAAAAATTTGATTATCTTAAGATTCAAGCTCTACGTTGCGGTTATGACTGTCGAAAAATCAAACTCAAAACGCAAGATAAAATTTCTGATATTATTTTGGCTCTTAATAAAATTGACAATATAACAATTAAACGCTATATCCTTCTGCAAATGATTATGCTGACTATCGCCGGACATGAACTTTTGGATACTGAAGTGGATACTATTTATGGAATCGGGACAAAAGCCGGTATCAGCATTGATAAAATTGATGACTTTTTCCTCTGGGCTGCTCGCGGAGTCGAATGGCAAATCGAGGGAATGAGAATCGTGGAAGAAGATTTGTAGTAATGCTTAAAGAACCACCTATTTATGCCATTAAAGGAGCTGAGCTTTCTTTTGGCTCCAATCATTTATTTACTAATGTTGACCTTTATATTAACCGTGGGGATAAAATATCCTTAGTTGGTCGCAATGGTTCTGGAAAATCTACTCTCTTAAAAGTTATTGCCGGTGTTTTGGAACCTGATAACGGAGAAATTTTTATTCAGCCCGGAATTAAAATTGCTTATATGCCACAAGAACCTGATTTGTCTTCTTTTTCAAGCTTAAAAGAAGTGATTCTTTCCGGTCTGCCCGATTGCGGAAAAAATCAAGAATATAAAGCAGATATGCTTATCCAACAACTAAGTATTGTTGCTGATGCTAACCCCAATCTTGCTTCCGGCGGAGAAAAACGCAAAGCAGTCTTGGCTAAAACACTAATCAACGAACCCGATATTTTGCTCCTTGATGAACCAACCAACCACTTGGATATTGCGACCATTGAGATTTTAGAAAATATTATCAAAGAATTTACCGGTGCCGTTGTTGTCATTTCTCATGACCGCATGTTTCTCAATAATATCTCACAAACCACTTTTTGGTTGGACCGCGGTATTTTACGTCGTAACAACAAAGGTTTTAAATTTTTTGAAGAATGGCAAGACCAAGTTATTGAACAAGAAATTATTGAACAAAAAAATTTAAATAAAAAGCTAGAAGAAGAAACGGAATGGCTGCACAAAGGCGTTACGGCGCGCCGGCGCAGAAATCAAGGACGTTTGCGCCGACTTCAACAGCTCAGACTCGAAAGAAAAGAGCAAATTAAACAAATCGGAAACATTAATCTTTCCGTTGACGAAGGTGATTTTCGCTCTAAACTGGTTATTGAAGCTAAAAATATTTGCAAATCTTTCGGTGACCGCGTTATTGTTAAAGATTTTTCAACTCGTATTATCAAAGGAAACAAAATCGGCATTGCCGGTCCGAACGGCGCAGGAAAAACGACTCTCATTAAACTTCTAACCAAAAGACTCGAACCTGATTCCGGCTTTGTCAGAATCGGAAAAAATTTGGAAGAAGCTTATTTTGACCAAAATCGAATCACCTTGGACCCTAAAAAGACTCTTTGGCAAACACTTTGTGATAAAGGTGATCATATTTTAGTTCGTGGACAATATCGGCATGTTATTGCCTATCTGAAAGATTTTTTATTTCGTCCTGATCAGGCTCACTGTCCGGTTTCTGCCCTTTCCGGTGGTGAAAAAAATCGTTTGATGTTGGCTGTTGCCCTTGCCCAACCTTCTAACTTTTTGGTTTTAGACGAACCTACCAATGATTTGGATATGGATACCCTTGATTTGTTGCAAGAAGTTTTAAGCGACTATGAGGGAACTATGCTGATTGTTAGCCATGACCGTGACTTTTTAGATAGAGTGGTTACCTCCGTTATCTATATGAAAGGTGATGGAAGCGTTTTTGAAAACGCTGGCAGCTATTCCGAAATTTTGCAAAAAATCAATCAGCAGAAAGCTACCGCTCTCCCTAATAATAATCAAAAAGCTGTAAAAAATTCTCAAAACGAGAACCGAAGCAAAAAATCAGCAAAACTCAGTTATAATCAGCAACGTTTGTTGGAAATTTTGCCGCAACAAATTCAAAATATGGAAATGAAAATTGCCGAAATTGAACAACAACTCGGAAATGCTGATTTGTACATTACTAATCGCGGGGAATTTGAACGCCTTAGTTCTGAACTTATTTCTCTAAAAGCAGATATTGAAAAATCTGAAAACCAATGGCTCGAGCTTCAATTATTAAAAGAAGAACTGGAAGCTTAATTATATTCGCCTTTTAATAATTTTACTAATTCGTCTAATTGAGATTCGACGATATATCTTTCATTCGGGCTTATTTTTTCAACATTCAATTTCTTTTTTTGCAAGTCAACAGCTTGACGCAATGTTTCGGCAATTTCTGAATTATCAGCATGTTGCACACCGTCTTCCATCAATTGTTGTTTTTTTAATATCTCTTTATCGCGCTGAATGGTAGCTATAATGACATTTAAGCGGCTTTCTATATATAGAAAACGATTAACATCCCAGCCATGTTTGGTAAGCCATTGCGATAAATCGGCATCTGCTTGTTTTTGGCCATCGGTTGTATCTAAAGACAATTCTGGCAGTTGAGGACAATGTTCATATTCTTCACAATATTTTATCCACGTATTTAAAAAGGCTCTTAACTCTTCTGCTGAAATTTGTGTCAGATTAGAGATTTGCTCTTGGGAATAGCGCGGAGCGTAACGCTCATATTGCATATGCGAAACCGTTGATGCAATGACTATGGCACAAAGACCCAAAACAGCAACAACTATATAGATATTTCTTTTATTTTTCATCTTTACCATCTTAAGTTGGAGATGACATAATCGGGCGAAACATCAAAATTATTAGATAATTCTCTGGTTTTGGCAACATCTGGAATATATCCTTCACCCAAGAAATTGACATGAACGCCTTTGCTGATTAAAGCGGCATGAATTCCCATTAAATTTGCCCCTTTAATGTCTGTTGACATATTATCACCAATCATCAAAATCTTAGCCTTATCCATATCGGCAAAATCTTCCAAGGCATATTCCATAATCTTGATATCTGGTTTTCCTACGGTAATGATATTTCCGCCCAAAACAGCATATTGTTCAGCAATTGCACCGGGAGCTAGACAAACTTTTCCTCCTTTATAGGTAGATGTATCATTTCCGGCACAAACAAAAGGAATGGCCAAACTGGCCGCATGTTCCAATTCTGCTCGATATGTATCTGGAGTATCTTCCATTGAGGCAACCGAACTCATATAAATAAAATCTGCTTTACTAATATCTGTTACGCGTTCATAATCCAGTCCGCTGAAAACTCCATCATCTTCTTGAGAACCTAATTGATAATAATGTGTGCCGAGCGCACCAAAAATACCTTGTTTCGATTTAAGGTGATAATGCAAAATTTCTCCTGCCGTAATTATTGAATCAAATAAACTCAAAGGAATTTTATTTTCATGCAAAAGCTTTGCTACGGCCTCTACGCGCATAGGGGTATTACTCAGTAAAATGATATGTTTACCCGATTTTTTTAAATTGACGAGAGTGGTGACGGCTTCCGATTTAACTGAAGAGCCATCTGTTATCACACCGGAAAATCCGACGATAAAAATTTCATAATTGTCTATTATTTTCAAAATATTAACGATGGGTTTTATCATTTTCATTTGTTATCGTCCCAATCTTAACACATCTCAAGCAAATTTTCTTTGAAATTAGTATATTTACATACCAATTTCAAGCAAATAAACAAAGTTTTTAGCTATTTTTTTAAATTTTGTCGTATTGTTGTAAAGCCTGCGGAAATGGTTTTAATACTTGCCTTAAAACCCCTTTGAGTTCTGAAATGCAAACACCATAGTTGGTGATGGATACTCCTGCTTGCTCGCATTTATTGATGCGTGATAACATTTCTCTGCGATTGTGCATACATCCGCCACATTGAACAACTAACTTATAATCTGCCAAATCTTTCGGAAAATCATGTCCGGCAACATGATTGATTAGCAAATCTTTACCGGTTTTCTTCCTCAATAAATTAGGAATTTTAACACGTCCGATATCATCTTCAATTGCATGATGAGTGCACGATTCAGCAATCAAAACCTTATCCCCATCTTGTAAATTTTTAATTGCGGCAGCACCTTCCACCAATTTGACAATATCTCCTTTCAATCGGGCAAACAAAATGGAAAAGGTCGTACAGCTTATATTTGACGGTGTATTTTTCACCATAAAATCAACTACCTGAGAATCGCAAACCACCAATGCCGGAGGTATTTTCATATTTGCCAGAGCCATTTTATATTCGTTTTCTTTAACAACGGTTACAATCTGATCATTATCCAAAGCATCTCGAATAGCCTGAACTTGTGGCATTATCAATCGTCCTTTCGGTGCTTCTTTATCAATGGGAACTAAAAGCATGATGTGTGATTGCTTCGGTGCTAAATCGCCCAAAATCGTCGGTTGATTGATGAAATCTTCAGGACAAACTTTTATTAACTCGGCTTTGAGCTTGCTCAGTACTTCGTCGCGTAAACTTAAATCCAGAGCATTTACCTTTATTCCCTCTCCATCACAAGAAAATTTATCGGCTTTGTTAAAAATTTTTATCAAAGGCAAATTTCTTCTCTCTGCCTCTTTGATAATTTTTTCTTCATACTCGCCTATCTTACTACCTTCACAGATGAGTAAAATGACATCGCTTCTATCCCATACTGCGTGCGTTTTTTCCATACGTTTTGCACCCAAATCGGTTTCATCTCCTAAACCTGCGGTATCAATCCACGTTACTGGACCTATCGGCAAAAGCTCTTGATTTTTTTCAACAACATCAGTGGTTGTTCCTTCCTTTGATGAAGTTATTGAAACTGCTTGTCCGCTTATCAGGTTCAAAAAACTCGATTTTCCCGAATTGACTCTTCCCATAAGAGCAATATGTAATCTTAAAGCTTTGGGTGTGTTTGACATTTATTTTTCCTGACTTAATTTTTTAATAACTTGATTGGCTATGGTTAAGCCAAAAATAGCGGTAATTGTTGGTAAAGATCCTAATGTATGACGTTTTCGACCATTTTGCGGTGTGTTCTCGGCGACCTCATCTGTTTCTATCATAGCGTTTTCAGGTAAATCAATTTGTTCATCAGAATAAACACAATCTATCTCGCTTATCGTCACCCCTCTTCTTTTCAAACGCTTTCTGATAAATTTTGACAAGCTGCAATTTTTGGTCTGACTTAAATGCCCAAACTTGATACAAGAAGTATCTGTTTTCAAAGCGGCGCCCATTGAGGAAATAAACGGAATTTTTTGCTGCCATAAGGCTTCCATCAAACAACATTTGGGATTTAGAGCATCTATGGCATCGACGACAAAATCGGCTTTATATTGCAAAAGTTCAGGCAAGGTTTCGGCATTCACAAACATCTCTTTGGTTTCGACCACACAATCAGGATTAATGTCTAAAATACGCTCTTTGCCAACTTCCACCTTTTTGCGACCTACTGTGCTGTGTAAAGCCAAAATTTGACGATTGATATTGCTTTCATCAAAAACATCAAAATCCACCAAAATCAAATGTCCAACACCGACACGCGCCAATGCCTCAACCACATATCCGCCGACAGCCCCAACTCCCACAACCATTACTGTTGCTTGTTGCAAGCGCTTTATTCCATCTTCTCCCAACAACAATGAAGTGCGTAAGAACTGCTCTTTTACCATGGTTTGATAAACTCCAATGAATTTTGATAAATTTGTTCGCCAAATTTTTCCATGTCTTCTTTTTTGACTTCCGCTATCACTTTCAATATGTGCGGCAACTCATCTATACCACTTTCTTTACCTTTGACAAGAGCTTGATAAGGGCCATCTGTTTCCAGCAAAATTTTATCATTTGGAATAACTGCTAATGCGTCCAAAGTTTTTTTACTTTTTAACAATCCGCCCGAGAAAGAAAAATATGCACCATATTTTACGGCAATTTTGGCTTGCTCTACTGAACCACCGAAAGAATGTAAAACAAACTTTTGCGGCATCTTATTCCACAATTCATCTAGCCAGAGAAAACTTTTAACGGCATGTATCAACAACGGACGGCGAAATTTCTTTGCTAACTCAATATGTTTTATAAAGACTTCCATTTGCGGCTCTTTTTCCGGATTCTTACGCCTATCCAGCCCACACTCTCCAACCAATGCATTGGGAAATTCTTGCAACATATCTTCTAGCGCGGATAGCCAATTTGCACTTCTTTTTTCCAAATACCACGGATGCAAACCAAAAGCAGGAACAACTTTTTGCGGGTTGTTTTGTGCTAACATTGCTACTTTTTCCCAATCTTCTTCCGTTGCCGAAACACAAAGTAACTTTTGCACACCGAATTTTGGCATTTCAGCAATAATATCCGTTGCACATTTTTGCTTATAATCTTGCAAATGTATATGAGTGTCGATAAACTGCAAAAAGATTTTTCCTTATTGAAAAATTGGTTCATTCTGGAAAGGATATTAGAAAATTATGCATATTTTGACAAGACCAATTTTAGAAATCAATCTCAAGCATTTGCTTGAAAATTTTCACCAACTTGAAAAACTCGCCGAGCACTCAATCCCTGCCGCTGTGGTTAAAGATGATGCTTACGGACTTGATGCCAAAATAATTGCCAAAACGCTTTATGAAAAAGCAAATTGCCGCAACTTTTTTGTGGCTCATGGCATAGAAGGTGAGAGAATTCGCCCCTTTGTACCTGAGGCAAATATTTATGTTTTGCAAGGCATTGGCGAAGATAGTATTGAACATTTTATCAAAAACAAACTTATTCCGGTTATCAGTACGCCGCAAATGTTTGCTTATTGGAAACAAAACCGCATTGAGGGGATTAAACCGGTTATTCATATTGAAACTGGCTTGAATCGTCTTGGCTTCAGAGAAAAAGAATTAGCAGCTTTAAGTGATGACGATAGAGCCGAATTTTCAGTCGTCATGTCTCACTTGGCTTGCGGTGATGAAAAAGACCACTTTATGAACAAACATCAGTTGGACAACTTCATCCGCCTCAAGAATAAATATTTTCAAAACCTTCCCGGTTCTCTTTCTGCTTCCGACGGTGTATTCCTCGGGCGTGATTTTCAGCAAGATATTGTGCGCTTGGGTGCTGCCATGTATGGTATAAACACCGCGCCATATCGTGAAAACCAAATGAAAAACGTTGCCTACATAAAAGCACCGGTTTTGCAAGTTGAAGACTTACCGGTCGGTGAATTTGTCGGCTATTCGGCGACATACCGTGCCAATTCTCCGCGCAAGATTGCCATTGTTTCGATTGGTTACGGCGACGGTCTGCCTCGCTCTCTTTCCAATGTGGGTAAGGTTTTCTTTAAATCTCCCGATGGTAAGCTCTTTGAAGCTCGTATCATCGGTCGTATGTCTATGGATAATGTAATCTGCGATGTGACAAATGTGGAAAATTTGCGAGTTGGCGATTTAGCTTACTTTGCCGATGATTTCTATACACTTGATGATATGGGACGCGATGCCGGCACCATTTCTTATGAAATTTTATCCCGCGTTGGTAAGAACACGCGTTACATCAGAAAATATATTGATTAAAAAAAGAAAAGCTCCTCTTTCGAGGAGCTTTTTCAGTATGTGAGAGTTATTGTTTTTCTTGTCCTTTGCTACTGAGAACCCAAGCGGTTTGCATATTCTTTTTCTTGACCTCTTTATTATCTTTGTTCTCAACAACTTCATGACTTTCGTAATTTTCATGCAAATCACCATGAAAATTATAGTTTGTATACATATCTCCATGTGTCCATTCTGAAGTTACCTTTGGCGTATTTTTGGTACGATTCAAAGCATCTTCGTCAACATATCTGTTGAGTTCCGGCATATTATCATAAGGATTAGCCTCTGGAACAGGTTGCAATCTATGATCTTCTTCAACAGCAGGAAATTTATCAACTTTAATAGTTTTGACAACTTTGGGAATAATAATTTCTTGCTTCTTTTCAACAACTTTTTTCTTAACCGGAGTTGTTCTTTTCTTAACAACCGGTTTAGGTTGCGGTTTGTCTTTTTCTTCACAATCTTTCAAACCTTGAGCTAAACCATCCATATAGCCGTCATTATATTTTTCATTAATCAGGCGAGAAACCTCATCACAATCGGTCATGCTCTTGTTATCGACTTGTTCTTGCAAGTCTTTGACTCTCTTTTCGAGTCTTTCTTGATTTTGACAACTACGAACACCAATCATACCCAACAGAGCGATACCGGCAACAACGACTGCATCGCGAACTTTTTTCCACCATGGGCGTTTCGGAGCTTCTACCGGTTTTGAATTTGACGAGCTTGGAGCTACAGGAGGAACTGCCCCATTGTTTCCACCATTTCCATTACCGCCTAAACCAACCAAAGGCACAACTGTTGTTTTACTGTCTTTTTTCTCTTCTGGAGCTTTTGTGCCTACAGACTGTTGATTTCCGCCTTGATTGATTAAAACGGCACCGGCTACACGGTTTTTATCTTCTTTTTCTTGCTCTTGAGCTACTTCAACATTGCTCAATTCATAGAGATTTTCTGCCAAAGCATTGATGGTGGCTATGTCTTTAGCATCTTTAACCATCTCTTTTAATGCGGCAAAGTCAAAACCTTCCGGTAAATTGCCAATCGGCTCCATATTGTTTTTAGCGCAGGCAATCAAAATTTTATTACGCAAAACCGGATCTTTCACATTATCTTTAATGCGAATTTTGGCTTTAGGATTGCTTGTTTTTGCTTTTTTGACAATCAAATCATAAATAGCATATGGTTCACTATTTTCTTCTTTTTTTATGACATTAAAACCTTTATTTCCTTGGTCGATTCCGCTAAAAACAGTTTTATTATCTTTTTGAGCATCTACTTTTATGGTATTGTCTTGTAAGGGGGTAACAACAAACTTTACATTACTTTCGTTTTGATTAAAGTTATTCCAAAAAGCAGCTGACTTTTTAACATCATCGCTCATTTTTGAATCGTCTTTACTAACTTCTTTACCAAAATTGCGGTTTTCTTGTTGACCGATATTATATTGTTTACCCACATCTAATTCGCTTCTACGAACGACTTTCTTATCAATCAAGAAGTCCATTTCACCTGCGGTCAGCTCATCAAAATGATATTTACCATTAACTTTAACGGCACGGCTCATAATCTCGTCAATATTATAAAGTTTATTTTCGGTAGTTGCGCGAAGTTTTCTGTTATATTCATTACGAGTTTCCAAAGCCAAAGCTTTTTCTTCTTCTGTATAATCGTTGCTGTTTTTAATTTCTTCATAGGTACGATTGTTGATGGCAATACCCAACATATTGTCATATTGTACTGAAAGGAGACCGGCAGCTTTGACGGCCTTACGCAGTTGATTGAGTTCAGCAGCATTCATTTTGATAATACTGTCACTATTCAATACTGCTTCAAGCTCTTCTTTAGTCATTTCATTAAAATTTTGTGCCATTTTTTCCCCCGAAAAAATATTGTTTTCTTAAATTTAGCTGTACTTTAGCATATTTTTTCAATAAATACAACTCGTTTTTTGTCAAATTTGACTATTTTTTATATTTTTTTGCAATTGTCAAAAAACTGTAACATTTAACTGATAAAGAAAGGCTCTCAAAACCGAGAGCCTAACCTTTTTATCTAATTTCTAAAGCTTGGATATCAGCTCATTTCCTTTGCTTTAGTAGAAACCATCGTCTGCGTATTCATGGTTGTTTGTTTTACCGGAGCACTCGGTGTATGACCTACTGTTCCGCGTAATTCACTCACTTTGCGTCCATCAGACTGTGTTTCACGATTTTGTTCTGTTGTTTGCGGTTTCATTTCTTGCGCTTGAGCCGTTTCATTCTGCATTCCAACAACGGCATGCAACAACTCACTATTTTCAATCTGGCTTTGTCCTGCCAATCGTTCTTGGGCATCAATACTCAAACCTAAACCTTTTTTAACGTTCTTTTCTTCTTGTTTACTCTCTTTTTCCAATTCTTTCAAAGCATCGCGATTTTGTTCATTTGCCTGGATTCTGTTTTGCAAATCTGCTTCATTTTGGTGAGCTTGCGCATACATACCATGAATATTAAGCAGATTTTGTGCTTCTGGAGACAAGGTTGAAATATCTTGCGGCAAATTATTGATATCTATGCCCATTGAAGCCAAACCTTGATTGACTTGATCTTCACTCAAACCAAAATTCTTTTCTATGGTCTCATAAGCTTTATCTCGGTTATCATATGCTTTTTCATCGTGCTTGATTTGATCTTTTAATTCTGAATCTGTTTCTTTAATTGCTCTTTGTTCCAAATCTAAGCTTGCTCTATCAAACTTTTGCTCTAATTTGGCAACTTCTTTTTGTAATTTTTCATTGTTTGGATCTTGGGCTAACGCGGCATGGGCTTCATCTAATTTTGCTTTAGCTTCTAATACATCTTCTTTGGCATTTGCCATTTTTCGGCTATCATTTTCATCGGCGCGTGTTGCTTCGGCAATTTCTTGATTTTCTCCTTGATTGTGCAAGTTGGCAACAAGATTTGCCGCAGTTACGTTATCTCCATTATTGATAGCGGTTTGAAGTTGCTCTACATATGATGCGGCCATACCTTCCAAAGAAGCCTTTACTTCCGGATCATCTAAGTTTTCACCTTTACTGATAATATCCATTACAGCCTCATAAGCACGTTGTTGTTCCGGCGTACGAACTTCAGCTTGAACCTGTTCTTCCTGAGCTTCGGGTAAAGTGTTTTCAGGTCCTTTTACGGTTTCTTGTGCTGCTTGAGCAGCCTTAGCCGCAGCTTCTTTTGCCAGATTATCGTAATAGTCCTTTAAATTTGCATCAATAATATGACCATTTTCATCAAACTCTCTGCTGGCTAATCCATGAATGGCTTTTAATTGCTCATCGTTGAATTTGCCATTTTCCATCATTTCTTTCAATTCTGTAGAAGAATGCCACTGCCCATCATTTAATAAGGCATTAATCTTTGCCGGATCAGCGTCCATCAAACGGTCAAGTTGTGTTTCATTAGCTGTTGCCCAACCTTGACCATGGTCTGTATCATATACATCGGCAATACCGTCCTTATCGTTATCTTGCATAACCTCTTTTACGGCAGCAAAATCTTGCGGATGCATATTGATATAAGCTTGCATAGCTTGCGGATCCATACGAGAAATATCATCCGGATGTAAGCCCATAGCTGCAAGCGCTTTAGACATTTCTTCCGGTGTCATTTGAGCACTTTGTGTTGTCTCTGCCACTCGTGGACTTTCTCCGGTAATACCATCTACGGCCGCCTCTTGAGATTCTGCCCCACCAAAAGCATTGGACACATAATCTTTGGCTTCATTAATACCCTCATTAATGCTATCAGAAACCAATGGCGAAAATTCTTTTCCGGTCAAAACACCAGCCAAAGCCATGGCTGATTGTTTCCATTCTCCTTTCGACTTTTTAAAGTCTTCCGCTGCGCCGTTTTCATCTTTTTTAACGTATTTTTTATACATACCGCTTGCGGTGTGCAAAAATGCCGGTGCCGCATGTTTGAATACTGCCAAACTTCTGGATATTGTTGTCATTTGACTTCTGGTATCTGCATTTTCACTACCACCGCTGAAGCCCATAATCGCACCGCCTAATGCTAATGCAGAAGTTGCACAGGTTGTACTAACTTTAAATTTATTTTCTTTGAAATATTGGTAAAATGTTTTCTTTTCTTTTTTGGCTTCTTTTCTCATGGTGACAAGAGTATCATAAGCACCTTTGGCAGCGATTCCGGCAAATACCAACGGGGCATTGGCTCCGGCCAAAGTACTCAAGGCCGTATACTTACCTATATTCAATGCCACTTTGCCTACATTCAGAGCTATGTCTCGAGAAATGGTATATAAATCACCATAGCGGTCTGTCATCTTTTTATCAAAATTTTTGATTTTATTATCCATTTTTTCAATGACAGGAATGGATTTGAATTTTTCTTTTAATTTATTTACAACGTTTTGTGAATTATTAGCACTTTGTGCAGCTACGGCATTAATTGCTTTTAAATCTGCTTTTTGTGGTTTTTCTACGGCTTGTATAAATTTATCGGCAATTTGATCTTCACTCATGCCTTTTGCAAATTCGGTTGCAAATACTGATGCAACAATATTGTTCTGCAAAGCTTCTTTGAAACGTGCATTATATAGCTTTTTAACATCTTCCGGATTACCGTTTCCTTCAGCTCGAGCATAAGTTTCTGCTTCTAACTGAGCAGCTTCATACAAACTTAAACGAGCCTCTTCTTGTTCTTCATCGGTTAAATCTCGGCCGGTTTCGTTGGTTATGGTCAAATTTTTAAGAGCCGTATATTCCGTAGCAAATTCTTGGTTTAATAATTTACTATCTTTACCCAAAGTAAAAGGCTGGGGAAAATCATCCAAAATTTTATCATTGGCTTCCAACTGCTCTTGAGTTAACTCTTCTGTTTCAGCATTTGTATCTTCTGCTTGATTATCTTCTGTTTTTTCAGCGGTATTTTCTGTTTTTTGATTTTGGTCTTCATTAGATGTCGTATTACTTTCGGCATCTGTATTTTCTTCCGCTACTTTTACTGTATCTTCAGCACCAATTGATATTTCATCAGAGTCTTGAGTTGTATTTTGAGCTGTGTTTTGCGTTGTATTTTGAGCAGTAGCTTCTAAATCGGCTTTTTGTTTTTGAGCTTTGTCCAAAACCGCTTTGGCAATATTACTCTTTTGCGAGAACATACCAACAGATTCAGCCATAGCTATAATGCTGTCCAATTCTTTTTCATCATAAGGATTTTGACTTTGATTCAATGTCTCCAATCTGGAATCTATTTCAGCAAGGGTTACTTCATTTGCCATTTTTGCTTCATCAGAAAACTGTTCTCTATTAAAAAAGCTTTCGGCAAAAGCCTCATTCATTTGAGTTAATTGTTCATTAGTTAAATCTTTGGTATCTTGATTTGCTAAGCTTACTGCTTCTGCTACTGTTATTTTATCAGCCATAATACACCTCGAGTTTATAGGTTATTTTGTTTTATCATAGCGCAATTTTAGACCAATTACAATACTTTTTTGTCTAAAATTATTGAATATCATAAAACTGTAACTTTTTAGTTGTACTATAATTGATATTTATTAAAAAAGACATAAAAAAACGCCGCATAATCGCGGCGTTTCTTGTTTTTTGCTTATATTTAAGCAACTTTGGCATCAAAGCAAATATTTTTGCCTTCAATCTCGGCTTGAGTTCCTTGATTTTGAGCTTTTTCAAACTTAACTGCCAAAACTTGTTCTGCTACGTAAGCTTTATTTTCGTCCAAAGCTTGAGCCAATTCGGCATCTTCGGTTTGGTAGCTCAACTCAATGCGGTCAGAGATGTTGAAGTCTTTATCTTTACGCAAGGTTTGAACCAAACGAACAAAGTCGCGTGCCATGCCTTCACGGCGCAAAGCATCGGTTACATTGGTATCCAAGGTAACAACGGCTTTGTTATCGGCAAAGGCTTGACCTGCCACGCCTTCTTTCATATTCAGACGAACTTCAAACAAATCTGTGGTCAAAGTTTGGCCGGCAATATTTAATGTACCGTCAGCATTTAATTCCCATTTGCCTTGTTTGTATGCGCCCATCACCGGTCCCATATCTTTACCCAATGCTTTACCTAACAATGGTGTATAAAGATATACGCTCTTATCAGCATAGTTGGCTAAATTGTTGTCCAACTTAACTTCTTTGACGTTCAACTCATCTTTGATGATGTCTTGATATTGAACACCGATAAAGTCTAAGTCTTTACCAACCACGGTCAAGCTTTGCAACGGCAAGCGGTTACGCAAGTTCTTTTCTTCACGAATGAACTTAGCGGCTGAGCACAAATCTTGCAAGAAGTCCATTTCTTTAACCAATGCATCATCCAATTTTACTTCATTCAAAGTCGGATAATCGGTTAAGTGTACGGATTCTTCACCTGTCAAAGTCTTGAAGACATATTCTGATACAAACGGCATCAACGGAGCCACAATTTTGCTCAAGTTTACTAAAACTGTGTACAAAACATCAAAGGCTTGTCTGTCACCTTCCCAGAAACGGTCACGGGTGCGGCGAATGTACCAGTTATTCAAAATTTCCATAAATGACGTTACTTCATTTGTAGCCATTGCTACATCATAAGTATCAAGCCCTTGTTTAACAATTTGGCTTAATCTCTTCAATTTTGACAAGATATAATTATCAATAGCCTCGTTTGAAGAATAAACCTCTTTTGCTTTATAACCTTCGGCATTAGCATATAATGTGAAGAAATAGAAAGCATTCCACAACGGAATCAAGGCTGCGCGTGCGGCTTTGGCAATTTCTTTTCCTTCTTTATCGACGGCTAAGTTACCACCTTTTAATACCGGAGAAGATACTAAGAACCAGCGCAAAACGTCTGAACCGATAGTTTCCAAAACCTCGTTCGGGTCAGGATAGTTTTTCAAACGTTTAGACAGCTTTTGTCCGCCTTCTGCCATCAACAAACCGGTACAGATGCAGTTTTTGAATGCCGGGCGATTATGCAAAGCGGTAGACAATACGGTCAAGGTATAGAACCAACCACGGGTTTGGTCCATAGCTTCAACAATGAAATCGGCTGGGAAATGTCTTTCAAACCATTCTTTATTTTCAAATGGATAGTGTACTTGCGCATAAGGCATTGAGCCGGATTCAAACCAACAGTCAAACACGTCGGATACACGATGCATCATGGTTTTTCCTGATGGGTCATCGGGGTTTGGATAAACCACATCATCAATGTAGGGTTTATGCAAGTTTTTAACTTCAATACCGGTTTTTTCCTTAATCTCTGCAACGGAACCGAAAACATCTACTCTCGGGAACTTAGGATTGTCAGATTTCCATACAGGAATCGGTGTACCCCAGAAACGGTTACGAGAAATGGACCAATCTCGGGCGCCTTCCAGCCATTTACCGAAACGGCCGTCTTTAATGTGTTCCGGAACCCAGTTAATTTGTTGGTTGTTTTTAACCATTTCATCTCTGAAATCGGTTACACGAACAAACCAAGAAGACATAGCTTTGTAAATCAACGGCGTATCTGTTCTCCAGCAGAACGGATAAGAGTGGGTATATTGTTCTTTTTTAACCAAGATACCTTTTTCTTTTAACAACTGCATAATCGGCTCATTGGTTTCAAAGACTTGTTTACCTTCATAATCAGGAACTTCGGAAGTGAATTTACCAGCTTCATCAACCGGACAAACAACCGGGAAGTTTTCATCATAAGCACGGCAAGCATCAAAGTCGTCTTGACCAAAACCCGGAGCGATGTGAACAATACCGGTACCGTCTTCGGTAGATACAAACTCACCGCTCAAAACTTTGAATGCACCCTTGTCTTTCAAATGTTTGAAATATGGGAACATCGGCTCATAGCTCATGCCAACCAAGTCTTTACCTTTCATGGAGCCAACTTTGGTTGCGTGCTCTAATTGTTTTTTATATCTACCGAGCAAAGCTTCTGCCAAAATGTATTTTTGACCATCTTCTTCCATAACGGCATAGTCAATATCCAAGCCAACGGCCAACATCAAGTTTGAAGGCAAGGTCCACGGGGTGGTTGTCCAAACCAAAATGTTCATACCGTTTTCCAACTTGAACATAACAGTAATGGCGTTATCGGTTTTATCTTGATAACCTTGGTTTACTTCGAAGTTAGACAATGGGGTTTCAGCGGCCCAAGAATATGGCAAAACGCGATAATCTTCATAAACCAAGCCTTTTTCATAAAGTTGTTTGAAGTTATTGATAACGCTTTCCATAAACGGCAAATCCATGGTTTTGTAATCATGGTTAAAGTCAACCCAACGACCGATACGTTTGAACATTTCAACCCAAATGCCTGAGTATTTCAAAACATCGGAACGGCAAAAATCGTTAAATTTTTCAACACCGAATTGTTCAATTTGTTTTCTACCCGAAACACCCAATTGTTTTTCAGCAGACATTTCAGCCGGCAAACCGTGACAGTCCCAACCCAAACGGCGTTCTACCTTTTTGCCGTTCATGGTTTGGTAGCGTGCGACCACGTCTTTAACGTAAGATACCATAATGTGACCATAGTGCGGTGTACCGTTAGCAAACGGAGGACCATCATAAAATACAAACTCAGCGGCACCATCGCGATTGTGCACTGATTTTTCAAAGGTGTTATCTTCTTCCCAGAATTTTAAAATTTCTTTTTCGACTTCTACAAAGTCAGGCCTTGCCTTTACATCAGCATAGAATTTTGTCATTTACCTATACCTTAAAAATTTAAATTAACGGATTTTGTTTTGATTGAACGTTTTTTGAATATGTGCAAGAAAGTATATCCCCTAAGGGATAATAATGAACGGAATATGTATATTAAATTTGCACATTATATAAAGAATCTTTCAAAATTTTGTTTTTTCTGCGGGCTAATTTAGAACAGGAATCCTTGCGAGTCAAGAGTTTATAAACACAAAAAAGCAGGTTGTTTTTAACCTGCTTTTTTTGTACTTGATTGTGTTCACAATGAACTTAACATGCCAAACCAAATGCTACAGCAAAGAGTAGCAACAGAAAATAATAATAAAATGTTTTCATAGGATTTATTTTTATTTGTCGAGAAAAAAGAGGAATACTCTCACGAGCACTCCTCTCAAAATTACCTATACCTAAAAATTATTTTGCTTTAGCAAATCACCAGATGGGTAATTTGGCAAGCTAAAAGCTACTTTCGCAAGCAACGTATATGGTTAAGAAGTTGTTTTCTACAGAAAAGAGCGACTTTCACAAGTGGCTCTTTATGTTTCGTTACCTTGAGAATATTTCTATCATATTGTGGCTGAAGTTAGGTAACGAAACTGTGTTATATATAAGTATAGCATAGATTTATCTAAAAAAAAGAGGGAGAATGCTTGCTGATTGTCATACTATATGTATACCATACAATTTAACCGTTTTTCACAAAACAGTGTCCACTGAGCATACACAAATTTAAGCTATGGAAAAGAAAAGTTTGACGAACCGAACCGCATTTCCCTCTAAAAAAATAAATATATGGAAAAACAAAAAAATTTCTATAAAAATCTCCACATAAAAATCATAAATCGTGCCTTATATAACACAGTTTTTATGATTGTCAACTTTTTTTTGTAAAAAATTGTCTAAATTTTATGAGGAGTCCAAATTTCTCCACCGACTAAAGGTTCGGACACGCCTGTCGTCGAGGGAAAACTTATCGGTAAACAATATAAACGACGCGCGGCTAAAAAAGCCATTGCTTGTGCTTCCATTGTGTCTGCTCTCCACCCTAATTGTCCGGCAGAAATAACTTCTATATCTGGTATCTTTGCTCGTAAAAATCTCATAAGGGTCGGATTTTTAGCGCCACCGCCACATACTATCAGCTGAGATGGGCGGCTCGGAAAATATAAAGCCATGGAATATGCTATGGCTTCCACCACAAATTCGGTTACGGTGGCGGCACCATCGGCCAAGCTTAAACCTTCCAGATGTTCCAATTTGTCTTTAAATAAATTTCTATCTAATGATTTTGGAGGATATTGGGCAAAATATTTATGCCGCATTAAATTGACCAAAACTTTATCATTAACCTTTCCGCTTATTGCTAATTTTCCGTCATAATCCATATGCAAGCCAGCGTGGTAAAAAACCCAATCGTTGATTTGAGCATTGCCGGGGCCGGCATCAAAAGCCATTAACTCACCGTTATCTCCAACCCAAGTTAAATTGGAAACTGCACCTATATGCGCAATACCTATCGGTTTTCGCAAATTATTTACCAGTGAGGCATAGTAAACCGGAACTAAAGGGCCTCCTTGCCCTCCCGAAAGCAAATCTGCTTGTACGAAATGATTAACGACCTTTATTCCTGTTAAATTTGCCAACAACTCCCCATCCCCCATTTGATAGGTAAAATGCTGTTTGGGGTTATGGTATAATGTATGTCCGTGAAAACCAATAACATCTACTTTGCCATCGGCAAAATCTATCATCTCTTTTGCAACTTCGGCATGCGCTTTGGTCAGCTTTTCTTCCAAGCTTTGAAACTCTGCGGCTAATTGTGATGTCTCCGGACGTTTACTAAACAGATTTTGTAAGCGTTCTCTTATGTCATCATCATATGGTTCAACTATGGAGCGCTCAACATCATATACATCTACGCCATCAGTTACTATCAATGCGGCGGCAATACCGTCCAAAGACGGACTGCTCATTAAACCCAATGCTCTTATTTTCTTTATTGTATCCATAAAATTACCGAATCTGTTGCACTATAATAATTATATGCTAATATGCGTTAAAAATCTATTATAAATAAGGAAAGGAAAAATGACACAATTCAAATCTCAATTTGTTAACCTGATGGTTGAACGCGGCTTTTACAATCAATGCACAAACGAATCCGGCTTTGATGAATATTTGTACGAATGCGAAAAAAGCGGAACGCCAGCCGTAGGTTATCTGGGATCAGATCCAACCGGAGATAGCTTGCACGTTGGGCATATTGTGCCTCTCATGATGATGCGTTGGTTCCAAAAATGCGGTCATAAGCCTTTAACCTTGGTCGGCGGAGCCACTGCGCGAATCGGCGACCCTTCCGGTAAGGATAAATTACGTCCGTTTCTTTCCGAAGAAACTTTGGCTCATAATATTGAAGGTTTGAAAAAATCTTTCTCCAAGTTTTTGAAATTCGGCAGCGGCAAAAATGATGCCGTAATGGTTGATAACTGGGATTGGTTCAAAGATATTAACTATCTTGCTTTCTTGCGCGATATTGGTACTTACTACTCTGTAAACCGTATGTTGACCATGGATAGTGTTAAAACCCGCTTAGAAAGAGAGCAGCCCATGTCTTTCTTGGAGTTTAACTATATGCTCCTCCAAGGTTATGATTTCTGCGAACTCTACCAAAAATATGGTTGCCGTGCGCAAATCGCCGGCTCTGACCAATGGGGTAACATTACTTCCGGTACAGAACTTGGCCGCCGTAAATATGATGTGGAACTCTTTGGTTTCACAAGCCCGATTATCACTGACTCAAATGGTAAAAAAATGGGCAAATCCGAAGGTAATGCGGTTTGGATTAATGAAGAAAAACTCCCCTCTTACGACTATTATCAATATTTTCGTAATATCGGTGATGCCGAAGTGGGTAAATGCTTGCGAATCTATACCGATTTACCAATGGATGAAATCAGACGCTTGGAAGCTCTCAAAGACAAAGAAATTAATGAAGCTAAAAAGATTTTGGCTTATGAAGCAACCAAAATTTGCCGCGGAATTGATGAAGCCAATGCTGCTCAAGAAACTGCCGTTAAGCTTTTTGAACAGGGCTCTGCCGGCGGTGAATTGCCGAGCATTTCCGTTAACGGCGATATTTCCGTCCTTGATGCCTTTTTGCAGATTGGTTTTGTTGCCAGCAAAGGTGAAGCGCGTCGTTTGATTAAACAAGGTGGCTTGAAGCTCAATGATGCCACAATCACCGATGAAAATTATGTCATTAAAGCAACTGATTATGTCAACGGAGAAGTTAAGCTCTCTCAAGGCAAAAAGAAACACGGTTTGCTTAAATCGGCATAATTTTATATTTTTCTGAAAAGGTCGGAAATAATCCGGCCTTTTTTTGTGTTTACATCAAACTGATTTTAGGGTATATTCTTTCTCAAGAAAATTATAAATATTAAAATTATTATATCATGAAAGTAAGAGATTTTATCGACCGCATTGCGGTTCGTGGCAAATGTGCTGTTTTATTTTTGCCCAACGGTTTTGAAATTGAGCTATCTTCTATCGGCCCTAAAGAAGTGGCTTCCGGCATGCCGATTGAGGCTGAGTTTTGCCAAACCCTATTGTTGAAACTTACCATTAACGGAAAAGTTATTTTTTCTAAGAAAAAAGAAGAACTTTTATCGGAAATGGAATATTTACGCAAAGCTTTAACCATTGAAGTTGAGGATGAGAAACGGACAGAAATTAATCTGGAATCTTCTCGGCGGTTGAAAAAGCTGTTACCGCTATTCAAGACTAGAATCAACGTCTTGTTAGCCAATAACAAAAGCTTTATGCAGCCCAAAGATTGGCTCAAAGAACTTAAAGCGGCAGAAGCTTTACAGAACATTTATTTTGCCTTAAAAGAGCAAGAATTGTTAAATAAGTACACGTTACTCAGTGTCAATGTATTGTCTCAGCTTTATCCTGATTATACAAAGCTGGATAAAGTAACAAGGCAGAGTGTTTTTTTACTGACAAACGCATTGCTTAAAGATACTGCTTTGGGTATAAATCCCGAAGATGAGGCTTCGGTAAAAGCTCATATTTTAACCTCGCGCGTTTTAAAAGTCGCCAATATTATCGGTGAAGAGGCGCGTGTTATTGATTTGGCTACCATTGCCGGAATTTAAGCTTATTCAAAAATCCTTTTCTCTTTTTTTGAGAAAAGGATTTTTTGTTGTCAAAATGCTTGATATTTTGTTTCAACACTCTTAAATTTATAGAAGTGATTTTTATGAAAGGATTGAATAATGCAAGATAATTTGCCCGAATTGCGCGATATTCATCTTCCCGACGGGGTGTCTGCCTTTCCAATAGCCAATGGTTGGTGGTTCACACTTGCCGGAATCGTCCTTTTATTTTTACTTGTACAATTTATTCTTTATCTCAGGCGTTATAGCAAGGCACGTTATGCTCTGAAATTGTTACAAAATATATCTCAAGAAAATGTGGTTGAAGCCGCTAAAGAAATGTCGGAAATCTTGCGACGAATCTGCGTTTTGAAATATAAAGAGGCTTCCGTTCTTCTCGGTGCCGATTGGATTGATTTTCTTAACCAAAAAAGCAAAACACCAATCAATGGTAAAACCGCCGAACTCTTAATCAATGCGCCCTATATTCCTAAAGAAAGCAGTACTTATTCAATCAACAATCTGGAAGATTTGCGCAGCTTCTGCCAAAAATGGATAGGAGAAAATCTGTGAACCATTTTGCTTTTCCTTCCGCTGTATTTTTGCTTATTTTACCGCTTATCTTTCGCTATCTTTTACCGATGGTTAAGGGCTTGCATGGCGATGCCTTAAAAATTCCCTTTATTGATGACTTGCAAAAAATTGCCGTTAAATCCGGTGGCATTTGGGGAACACAACTTGGTAAAAAATCTTCTTCCTTTGCTTTATGGGGACTTTATCTGATTTATATTCTTTTGGTTATTGCTGCCGCTCGTCCGCAATGGGTTGGTGAGCCAATACCCATGCGTTCACAAAGTCGCGATATTATGCTGATTATGGATATTTCAAACTCAATGCTTGAACCGGATTTTGCCATTGGGAAACAGCGTATTAATCGTCTTTCCGCCGTTAAAAAAACAGCGTCTGATTTTATTGATAAACGAACAGACGACCGTATCGGCTTGATACTGTTTGGTACTCGTGCCTATTTGCAAGCACCTTTAACTTATGATAAAAAATCTGTACAAGATATTCTCTGGTCTATGGATGCCGGCATGGCCGGAAATTCCACTTCTATCGGCGATGCCATCGGTTTGGCACTTAAAAACATTAAAGATGATGATAAAAAAGAAAAAATTTTAGTCCTTTTAACCGATGGTGAAAATAATGATGGTTCCTTATCTATGCCTGATGCCATTAATTTGGCTAAAAATGAAAATATAAAAGTTTATACCATCGGTGTTGGAGCTGAAACCGCTTTTATTGACTCATTCTTTGGCATGCAAATTGGTATCGGAAATGCCGGTCTTGATGAAGAAAGCTTGAAACAACTGGCACAAGATACGCAGGGCAGATATTTTCGGGCTAAAGATACACAATCTTTGCAAGAAATTTACAACGCCATTGATAAGCTGGAACCTACCGAAAACAACGAGCAATTCAGCGTTGAAACCAAAGAACTTTTCTATATTCCTTTGTTGCTTGCCATAACCCTTGCCTTTATCATGTTTTTAAGAGGACCGAAAAAATGGTAGAAGAATTTTTGCATAATTTTCATTTTTTACGTCCGTGGTTTTTGCTGCTTCTCTTGTTGCCGGTTTTGTTTTTCTGGCGCTTTTTTAAGAGTATGCACAATGCTTCTTCTTGGGAAAATGTTTGTGATAAAAAGCTATTGAACTTTTTGCTCATCAAAGGTTCATCTTCCAATCGCAAATTGTTTGGTTGGCTTTTTCTTATCGGCTTGACTTTTGCAATTTTGGCTTCTGCCGGTCCAACTTGGCAAAAACGTCCGGTACCGACCCTCGTACCTGAAAATCCGATTATGATTTTGCTTAATTTATCTTCTGAGATGAAAATTTCTGATTTACAACCCAATCGTCTCAATCGTGCCAAATTTAAAATTATGGATTTACTTAATTCTTTGGCTTCAGCTCAAAACGGATTGATTGTATATACACAAGAACCTTTCCTCATCACACCTATCAGTGATGATGTCGACCTTATTAAAAATCTGTTGCCGGCAGTTAATTTTGACATTATGCCGACAAATGGAGACAGATTAGACCGTGCCATTGAACTGGCTATTGAAAAACTTAAAAACGGCGGCTATCTTGAAGGCAACATAGTCATCTTCTCGGCTGATGTCGGTGAGCGCTTTGATAAAGCTTTAGAAACGGCAAAAAATGCGGCCGCTCAAAAATATAAAGTCAGTGTGGTACAAACCTCTGCCGAAGCTAATGAAAAACTCAAACTGATTGCGCGTTACGGACAAGGATATTATCATCTTCTTACCAATAATGATCAAGATATTGCCGGTTTGGACAAGTTTATCAATCAAAATATTTCTGAACTTAAGCAAAGCGAAAACGAACAATCTACATGGCTTGATATGGGATATTATCTCTGTTTTGTTCCGCTTGTTTGTTGTTTATTCTTTTTCCGTCGCGGTATTTTTATTTTGATTCCGGCTTTTTTCTTTACCTCTTCTGCTCATGCCGGTTGGTTTTTAAATAACAATCAAGAAGGCTTGCAAGCTTTTAATCAGCAAGATTTTCAAACCGCCGCTGAAAAATTTGAAGACACTTCGTGGAAAGGCGCGGCTGAATATCGCTTGGGAAACTATGAACAAGCTGCAAAAGCCTATGCAAAAAAACAAGATGAAACCTCGCTTTATAATCTGGGCAATGCCCTTGCCAAAGGCGGAAAAATTGATGAAGCCATAAAAAAATATGAAGAGGTCTTGAAACAAAATCCTAATCATGAAGATGCCAAGTTCAATTTAGAATATTTGAAGCAACAGCAAGAACAACAGAAACAACAGCAGAATCAGCAAAATCAAGACAATCAACAGCAGCAACAGAATCAAAACCAAAATAAAGAGAATCAACAGCAAGAAAATCCTTCGCAAGCTGATGATAATCAATCTGACAACAATGCCGGAGAAAATCAAAATCCGCAAAGTGAAAATAATCAAAGTTCTAAGCCCGAACAGAACAATGAGGGCAATGAGGATAAAGCTTCGGCGCAAAATCAAGATTCTCAAGAGAACTCGGAACAAAACCAAGAAAAACAACAAGATACCTCCGAGCAAGATGCTCTTTCTAATGAGCAACAAAATGATGAAAATAAACAAGAGCGTCAAAATGGCGGAAGCATAAATAAACAAGGCGAAAAGCAAGAAAAATATGATGAAAAACGTCAGGCAAAAGTTCAACAACTTAGACAGATTCCTGAAAATCCGGGAGGTTTGCTCAAAGCTTTCATTGCTAAAGAATATCGTCTCAATCGTTATGGAGAGGAATAAGATGAAAAAAATTATTGCTTTATTATCTTTTGTTTGGGGCTTGAACTGTTCTATTGTTCAAGCGCAAACACCATCTATTTCTACAAGTGTTGACAAGACACAAGTGCCTCTCGGACAAAGCCTGAATTTGGAAATTAATTACAGCAATTCTCAGCCTCCGCAAGCTAACCTTTCTGAACTGCGCCAAGATTTTGATGTGGTCGGTGTTATGGAAAGCACAAACATCAATATCATCAATGGTCAGCACAATATGGAATATATCCGCAAGTTCAAAATTATTCCAAAGCGTGAAGGCGATTTGACTATTCCGCCATTCAGTGATGCTCAGGGAAATCAATCCGCTCCGATTAACATTAAAGTTTTGCCTGCGGGCACCGTGGTTTCAACCCCTGCAAATTCTAATGCATCAGCCCCGGTGCAAAATGAATCTAACTTTTCCATGCGTGGACGGATTAATAACAATAACCCTTATGTTCAGCAAGAAATTATTTACACGCTTTCTTTATTGGACAGCGGCGGTTTACAAGGAAGAGAGCCTGTATTTGAACTTAATAATAAAGATTGGGTTATTCGCGCCATTGGCACTCCGGAGATTAATCCCTTGGTGGTTAAAGGCAAAAAAATGCGTGAGATTACGTTTAAATATGCCATGTTTCCGCAAAGAAGCGGTAAGCTGACTATTCCTGCCGCTCGTTTTGAGGGCTATACTCTTTCACGCCCCAAAAAGAGAATTGACCCATTTGCCGATTTGTTCGGAGATGATTTAAGTGCCTCGCTTGGTTTTACTTTTGCCGAGCAAAATCCGGTTATTCTTCGCTCTAAACCGATTGATGTAGACGTAAAACCCATTCCTGCCGCCAACGATGGCAATTGGTGGTTGCCGGCACAAGATGTAATGCTTGCCGATAAATGGGAGCCGGATACAAGCAAATTTAATGTCGGAGAAGCTATCCATCGCACAGTTTATCTAAAAGCCGACGGCGTGTTAGATAATCAACTTCCGGAATTGCAATTTGCTTCTATTAACGGAATTAAACAATATCCGGAAAAACCGGCAACAGAAATGTCTGTAGACAAAGGTCGTGTGGTTTCTATTATGAAAATGTCTAATGTTTATATTCCGTCTCGCAACGGAAAAATGACTATTCCGGAAATGAAAATCAATTGGTTTGATGTGAACTCGCAAGAGATTAAAACTGCTACACTCCCCGCCAAAGAAATTGATATTATCGGAACTAATGCCCCCATTGAAGCTGAAAATGCGGCTGATACTTCCATTTCAAAATCTCAAGATATATCAACCCAGACAGATACTGCGGCAGTAAAAGAGTTGAATGAAGAACACACAAAAGTCTCGCCATGGCATATTTTGCTTATTGGCGGCGGCGCTTTTGTTTTGGGAATTTTGATGACTATATTGTTGATGAAAAAAACAAACTCACCTCAAGAACATGGCCTTAAATATTGGCATAAACAAGTTTTGTTTATGGCTAAAAGTCGTGATTTTCGCGGTTTGCGCGATGCCTTGCTCACTTGGGGTGCTGAAAAATTTAATTGCGCGAAACTCAACAATTTTACCGAGTTGAAAGAACTTGTTTATGACAAAAGTTTTGCAGAAGAACTTGATAAACTCAATGCACTTCTTTATACGGAAAACAATGTGTCTTGGGATATTAAAGAGTTTTGCTCAGTTTTTGAAAAAATTGATAAAAAAGTCAAAAGTTCTAAAAAAACAGATAAATTATTGCCTGATTTATATAAATAGCAAGCCACAAACACGGCGTGTTTGACGGCAAAAGTTAGATGGCCGAACTGTCCATGCCGAGAACAAACATAATTCTTGGCGGGGCTTATGTGCCTTATTTTCTTTTAAATACAATCCCTTACTCTTACAAATTTATCGCCTTCTTTAATTTTCGGTTG
>CALXVY010000027.1 GCA_944392255.1 uncultured Alphaproteobacteria bacterium
CCTATACTATCCATGATAATCCATTTTTTTTTTTTGCAACCGAAAATTAAAGAAGGCGATAAATTTGTAAGAGTAAGAAGTTGTTTTTAAAAAGAAAAAACCTTCTTTTTAGAGAAGGTTTTTTCTTTTTATATGGTGAAGCTAGTTTTTCTTTGTTTCACTCGGTTTATATTCCGGCTTTCCACGTGTTAATTCATAAGTTTTTTCACGCATGGTTTGGAATAAGATATAAAGCAACGGAATGACAATCAAACCAGCAGCTGTACCAACCAACATTCCATAGAATACCGGAACACCGATAGCAACACGGCTGGCGGCACCGGCACCTGTGGCCACAATCATCGGCCATACACCCAAAATAAAGGTGAAGGCGGTCATTAATACGGCGCGGAAACGTTCTTTGGTGCCAACCATGGCTGCTTTGACAATGCCTGAACCACGTTCTCTTTCTTCTTTAGAGAACTCTACAATCAAAATAGCGTTCTTACTAGCCAAACCAACCAGCAATATCAAACCTAATTGAGCATAAATACTCAAAGGTAAGTTGCAAACGAATAATCCGGCTAACGCGCCAAGCATGGCCACGGTTACTGAAGTTAATACCGGCAGCGGCGTTGACCAACTTTCGTATTGGGCAACCAAGAACAAGTAACCAAAGGTAATGGCTAAGGCTAACAAATAGCCAATTTGACCTTGGTTGGATTTTTCTTGATAGCTCATACCAGACCAGTCATAACTAAAGCCTGTCGGCAAGGTCTTGGATATATTTTCAACAGCAGTCATGGCTTGACCGGTACTTACCGAATCGTTCTGAACAGCCGTGATGGTTGCACTTGGATATTGGTTATAACGAGTTACAACACGCGGTGATAAAATCTTGGTTAATTTTACCAGAGAACCTAGTGGAACCATTTGTCCGGTTGTACTTTGTACATAAAGCTTTTTGATGCTTTCAATATCTTTACGGTTTGCCCAATCAGCTTGAATTACAACTTGGTTTACTTGTGTTCCAAAGTTTACATCGTTGATGTAGCTGGAACCCAAATAATTTTGCAAGGTTGAGAAAATGTTTCCGACCGGAACTTTCATGGCTTCGGCTTTTTCACGATTAATATCAACATAGATATTCGGGGTTTGAGCCGTATAAGTTGAATAAGCATATTGAATTTCCGGCATTTGGTTTAATTTTGCCAACATGCCTTGCAATGCGGCATCAATTTTTTGTGGGTTATCGGTATCCATGGATTGCAGACGATAATCCATACCACCACTGTTACCAAGTCCTGGAATCGCAGGAACTTCAAAAAGTTGAATATTGGCTTCCGGCATATTAATCAATTTAGCACGGATTTTATTCAAAATATTGGTTGAATAAAGTTCATCATCTGTACGTTCATTCCATGGTTTTAAGATGATGATACCCATACCAACGTTTTCACCACTACCACCAATCATTGATGTACCAACCACGTTCATGACATCACTTACACCAGGTTCGTTTTTCAAAATCGGGTAGATTTTATCAATGAACTTTTGTGTGCGTTCGCGTGAAGCACCTTCAGGAAGCTGAATGTTCATCATGATAACACCTTGGTCTTCACTCGGAATAAATGATGTATGGCTGATTTTTAAGAAAGCATAGTTTCCTAAAACCAAAAGTCCAAGTAAAATGGCAATAACACCAACTTTACGTCCGATTAAAGCTACAATACCGGTGTAACGGTCACGTGCAAAGTTCAAATATTTGTTGAAAACGTATAACGGACCACTGGTATAGGGTTTTAATGGTCTTAACAATGTGGCGCAAAGAGCAGGGGACAAAGTTAAGGCGTTGACGGATGAGAAGAATACTGCCGTGGAAATAGCAACAGCAAATTGTTGATAAATTCTTCCGGTAATACCTCCCATGAAGCCTACCGGTACAAAGATGGCCAACAGTACGAGAGTGGTGGCGATAACCGCACCGGAAACTTGTTCCATGGCCTTAATGGTAGCTTCTTTTGGAGTTAAACCTTCGTCTTCCATCAAATACAAGACACGTTCTACCACCACAATAGCATCATCTACCACCAAACCAATAGCCAGTACCAAACCAAACAAGGTTAACATGTTGATACTGTATCCTAAAGCGGACATAACGGCAAAGGTTGCAAATAATGATACCGGAATGGTTAAAGACGGAACCAAAGTTGCTCGCCAATCTTGTAAGAAAAGGTAACATACACCAATAACCAATGCAAAGGTCAAGATAAGGGTGAAGACCACTTCTTCAATGGATGCACTAATATAGTTGGTTGCATCATAACCAATGAGGTAGGTTAAATCATCAGGGAAGAAGGTTGCTAGTCTTGCCAGTTCTTTTTTTACGCCTTCCATGGTATCCAAAGCATTAGCACCGGATAACAAGTTCATGGCAATGGTTACTGATGGCGCATTGTTGAATTGAGAGGTGATGCTATAACTTTCTTGACCAATTTCAACTCGAGCAATGTCTTTTAAGTAGACTAAGCCGCCTTGTTCTGCCGTTCTGACAACAATGTTTTCAAAGTCTTTCACCTCATTTAAACGACCTTGTGTTTGCAATGAGTATACCATTTGTTGATTGCCGTCACCGGGCATGGCTCCTACTTTACCTAATGAAGGTTGATAGTTTTGGCTTTCAATTGCGGCAGTGATTGTATCAAGAGGTAAATTTAAGGCGGCAATTTTATCGGCATCTAACCAAACACGCATTGATGATGCGGAAGCATAAATGTTAACTTCACCTACACCATTTACACGGCTTAAGCTGTTTTTGATGTTGTTTTCAACATAGTCACTCAATTGTTGGGTATTAAAAGTTCTGTTGGGGGACAGAATCGTGATAAAGCCTAACATGTCTGATGAACGACGTTTAACAGTCAAACCTTGACGTGTTACATCTGACGGTAATTTTGAGGTGGCTTGTTGAATGCGGTTTTGCACCTTTACTTGTGCCATATCCGGATCTACACCAACCTTAAATGTAACCGTTAAAGAATAGCGAGAATCTTCTGATGAAGAACTCATGTATAACATGTCTTCAACACCGTTGATTTCTTCTTCCAACGGAATACCGACGGTTTTGGCAATAACTTCTGCGCTTGCTCCCGGATATGAGGCTGAAACCACAACCTCAGGAGGGGTGATTTCCGGATATAAGGAAATTGGTAATGAAAAGACTGCAATGGCTCCCGCCAAGGTTAAAACGATGGAAATTACCATCGCAAAACGAGGTCTTTCAATAAATATTCTGGAAAACATGGGTTATTTTGCCTCCACGGTCTCTGTAATCAATTGTGCTTTGACTTCTTGTCCGTTTTTAACCTTTTGCAAGCCTTGAATGATGACTTTGTCTTCAGGTTTTAAGCCTTCAAGAACAATTTGATAATCTTCAACCGGATCTCCCAAAACAACGCGGCGTTGCTCGGCAATGTTGTCTTCATTGACCGTCATTACATAGTTGCCGTTTTCATCTTGGGCTAGGGCAGCTTGCGGAACCAATACTGCCATTTGAGCTTCAATGTCGCTGACATTGATGTCCACATAGTTGCCAGGGATTAATAGGTTGTTTTTGTTTTCATATTCTGTATAGATATTGATAGTGGCTGATGACGAATCAATTTCGTTGCTGCTAAATGTTGCCAAAAGCGGCTCACTGATTGTTTTTCCGTTTGGCAAAACTAATTCAGTACGAATGTTTTGATTGCCATCATTGCGCATACGAGCATTTAAAACATCTTTATCGGTAACTGAAAAAGCAACTCTGATTGGGCTGATTTGAACAATGCGAGCCAAGTTGTCACTGGAGGAGGTGACATAGTTGCCTTCGGTGATGTTTGCTTTACCGATGTAGCCCGTGAAAGGAGCTTTGATTTCGGTATAATCTAAATCAATTTTTGCCAATTCTAAGTTTGCTTCGGCTTGAGCTACTGCTGCTTTGGCTTGGAGGTAGTTGCTCTCAGATGTATCCAAAGTTGCTTTAGAGGCATAATTTTGTTTGCTCAAAGATTTTTGGCGTTTGTAATCTCTTTCCGTTTTAACCAAGTTGGCTTTAGCACTGTCCAATTCTGCTTGACGTAATTCTACATTAGCCAGATAGCGTTTTTGTTCAATGATAAACAAAATATCGCCTTCATTTACGAGGCTACCTTCTTTGAACAAAACTTTTTCAACATAACCGGTAATTTGCGGCTTTAAGTCTACGCTTTTTATTGCTTCAACTCTGGCAATATAACTTCTTTTAGGAGAGACATCAGCGGTTTTAACCTGTTGTGTGAGAACATATGGGGTTCCACCACCCATGCCAGCCATGCCGCCCATTTGTGGCGTTAATCTGCCTTTTATGAACCATCCGGCAGCAACACATAATAACATTATTAAAACTTTTCTTATGATTGTGCTTTTTTCTATTTTTGTAACTCGCATTTTTTTTATTTTCCTCCTTCAATGGCGTTGCTGATAAGTCTATCAAAGCCGATATCAACAAAGTCAATAAAATCCACGTTGGTCGAGTTTGTTATCTCTTGACCAATTGCGCCTTTCCAAAAACATATAAATATTTCGGAGATTAGGTTTACATTTACATTCGCGCTTATTTCTCCACTTTTTTGTAAATTTGTCAATGTTTCTTTTAGCAATTTAAATGGTAAATCTAATATATCATCAAGACCATGTTTAACCTTTTTATAAATAGTTTCAGACCATTCCATTTGATAAAGTGCAAAGAACATGAATTTATTGAGCTGTGCATTGCTTTTTATTAATTTTGCCATGCAGATAAAATATTTTTTTAGGTCTTCTACCGAGCTTACTTGCGGAACTTCTTTTTTTAAGTGGTTCTCAATGCGAATGATAACTTCTCTTATCAGAGCAATCAATAAATCCGGTTTGTTGCGAAAATGCCAATAAACAGCACCTTTGGTGAAGTTGATATGTTTGGCAATTTCATCAAAGGTGGTTTTGGAATAACCTTTTTCGCAAAATAAATCAAGCGCAGCCAAAAGAATGGCTTGGCGGGTTTGTTCTGCTTCTTCTTTTGTTCTTCTAGCCATAGTTTCCTCATTAAAGTAAATATACATTTTCGAATGTATGTATATTGACTTTCACAAAAAAATCAAGTGCTTTTTTATTTTTTTATTTAAATTTTTGATTGCTTTTCTTTCAATATATAGGTATATATCAAGAGGATAAAAAAAGTATTAATGTTATTTTTATAAAAATTATAATTATGAAAAGAATTTCTAATTCAGATTTGCTCATTGGACTGACTTGTCCGTATCCTGAAGTGCAAGAGGCCTATTTGTCTTATGTCTTGGAAAAGTGGCTAACATCTAAAAGTTATGGTCCACAGAATTGGGAACAAGTCATCGAAATTCAAAATTTCTTACCAGAGAATTTGTTATTGTTTGTTCAGCGCAAAATAGTTGACTTTTTGCCCAGATTGATTGCACGTACCAAAAGCGTTAATTTTACCAAAATTGAAATGGTGTTGAAGTACAAATGGAACCCGGTGTTGGGGATGAAGTTTTATTTTGACGTTGCATATGCAGCGCTTCTTAATTTGGATACTTATCCTTATGCCGGTATTAAGCCAGTGTCAAAAAAGTTATTGGTAGAAAAGATGCAAAATATTCTTGCTCTCATTGAGGATGTTGCGCCATGGAAACATTTGTTTTCTGTTTATGCCGTTTCTACATCTAGTTTGAAAGCTTTTTCTTTTTGGTTGCAAAAACAAGAAAAGGAAAGTTTGTTGGATTTTGAGATTGTTCAGGTACTATATGAAAAAGCTAAACAAAAACCTCGGCTCGCTAAACAACTCTTTGATGTTTCTCTATATATTATCGGAAATTTTAGAGGTTATATGGGGGAGGCTGTGAGAGATTTGAGTGATTTTTGTGTGTGCTATCCAATATTCTATAAGTCTCTTGAAAGCTATTTGTTCAAAAATTTTGATAGATATTTTTGGAAGTTAAATCCTTATGATTTTCGACAACCAATGAAATATTATCAAGAAATGACCGAACATTTAATTTCTTGTAATTTACATTTTTCCATTGCTTGGAAGATGAAAATTGTTCAGAAGATGCTTAATCAGGCAGACAATAGAGGAATTGTCATATATTTGCTTGATAATCTTAAAGCAATTTATGGTTATCAAATTGAAGATGTGGATGAAGCTTATCTTAAAGCAATTAAAACTGGATTGAAAAAGAAAAAAGTTGACGGAAGTGATGTGTTGAATATTGTAAATACTATGGCTTCCGGTCCAATATTTGGGCGCGAGCGTTGGTGGAAAAATTTTGCTCAATATCCGTTGGCTTGGCAAAAGACAATGGTGATGGTGTATTCTTCGCAAAAATTGTCAGAGAAATTTTTGGCTAACACTTATTTTGCTCTTGTTCGAATGAATAAAGAAAATCCTTGGTTATTTGATGATTTTGAACAGTTGGTGTCATCTATTTTGACAAAGAGTTGGAATATTGAAGGACAAGAAATCAAAAGCTTTTTTGATGTTTTTGCCGATATGCCTTATGCTGAAACAACGGCATCTTATATTAAACGTGGCTTTTTGAAATTGTTGCCAATTGCCAATGATGAGCAAATTCGTTCTTTGCAAGTTTTAAAAATGCAGTTGCCTGAATATGCTTGCGTTTTTGATTGCGTGGAATTTACTCAAAAATTAGAGGAGCTTGCCACCAAAGAGGAAGAAAAACGCAAAAAAGAACAAGAAGATTGGAAGGAAATTGACCGCTTGCTGTCGAAACTTCGATAGGTGTTCTATTTTTATAAAAAAAGCGAGGATGAAAATCATCCCCGCTTTTTTTGTTTTTTTATCAAAATCTATTTGGTCAATTCAACTGTATCTTTAGCAATAGCCAATTCTTCGTTGGTTGGAATGACAAAAGCTCTGACTTTAGAACCCGGTTTGCTGATTTCTACAATTTCACCGCGGATTTGGTTCTTTTCTTCATCCAATTCAATACCCAAAGCAGATACTCTTTCGATAATCAATTTTCTGACCAAAGCAGAGTTTTCACCAACACCGGCGGTGAAAACAAGAGCATCTACACCGCCCATAGCCATGGTGTAGGCACCAATGAATTTGGCAATGTTGTAAATATAGCATTTCATGGCATCAATAACGGCAGGTTCACCACGATTGTATGCGGCTTCAAAGTCGCGCGAATCGCTATAACCGGTTAAACCGGCTTTACCGGATTGACGGTTTAACATATCGTTGACTTGGTCAACGCTCAAGCCTTGAGTTTTCATGATGTAAAGCGGAATGTATGGGTCAATATCACCGCAACGGGTATCCATAACAATACCGGCAAGAGGTGTCATACCCATAGAGGTATCAACGCATTCACCGTTTTTAACGGCGGTAATGGAAGCACCGCTACCAATGTGACAAGTGATGATGCGGCTATTTTTACCAATAATTTTAGCAGCTTCTTCGGCAACAAATTTGTGAGAAGTACCATGAGCACCGTAGCGACGGATTTTGTATTTTTCAATTTGCTCGGTTGGCAAAGCATAGGTGTATGCTTCATAAGGCATGGTTTGGTGGAAAGCGGTGTCAAAAACAGTTACTTGTTTAACATTCGGTAATTGTTTTTTTACGGCTTTGATAACCAATACGGCTGCAGGATTGTGCAACGGAGCCAAAGTGCCGAGTTCAGCAATTTGTTCAATCACTTCATCATTAACAAGAGTGGATTTTTTGAAGATTGAACCACCTTGAACGATGCGGTGACCAATAGCTGAAATTTCGTTTAAATCAGAGATAACGCCATCCATCAACAATTTCATAACTTCTTTGAAAGCAACATCGTGGTTAGGTAAATCTACTTGAACTTCTTTTTTGCTACCATCTGCATATTTGATGCCGACAAAAGAAGCATCACGACCGATGCGTTCGGCATTACCTTTGGCAACAACTTCATAATTTTCTCCATCAACATTAAAAAGTTGATATTTTAAAGTAGATGAACCAGCATTTAATACGAGAATTTTTTTCATATCTATTTTTTCCTTATTATTATTTAACAGCTTGGAGAGCAGTCATGGCGATTACTCCGACAATATCTTCGGCAAAAGCACCGCGTGACAAGTCATTAACAGGGGCATTCAAACCTTGTAAAACCGGTCCGTAAGCTTCACAACCACCCAGACGTTGCAATAATTTATAACCAATGTTTCCGGCTTCCAAATTCGGGAAAATTAAAACATTGGCAGATCCTGCAACATGGCTTTCCGGTGCTTTTTTCTTAGCAACAACGGCATCTAAAGCCGCATCGGCTTGGAGTTCACCATCAAGTTCAATATGCAAATTTTTAAATTCATCTGTTTTCAAAGCTTCTTTAGCCAATTTTGTTGCTTCAACAACTTTGTCTACTTGTTCTCCCTTGCCGGAACCATAAGTAGAAAATGTCATCATGGCAACGCGTGGTTCAAAACCAAATTTAAGGGCAGATAAAGAAGACTCTAAAGCAATATCAGCGAGTTCTTTTGCTGTTGGATTGATTGTAATGGCACAATCAGAAAAGACATAAGGCTGGTCGTTTGAAACCATAACCAAGAAAGAAGAAACGCCTCTGTCTTTGTGTGCAGATTTGATAATTTGCAAAGCCGGACGAACCGTATCTGCCGTAGAGTGGTTGGCACCTGAAACCATACCATCGGCATCTCCGGACTTAATCATCAAAGTACCGAAATAGTTTGGAATTAAAGCAGTTTTTTTAGCTTCTTCTTCAGTCATACCTTTGGCTTTGCGCAATTCATAAAGCAAGTTGGTATAAGCTTCCAATTTTTCAGAAGTAGCAGGATTGATGATGTCAATGCCTTCAATATCCCAACCATTTTTAGCAAAATCGGATTTGATTTGAGCTTCATTACCGAGTAAAATGATTTTGCAGATTTTGTCTTTATTAATTAAGTGAGCTGCTTTTAATACACGTAAGTCTTCACCTTCAGGCAAGACAATGGTTTTGTAATGTTTTTTGGCTTCGGCCAAAACATTTTTGATAAATGTACTTTCCAACATATTTATACCTCTTTTAGATTGTGTTTTCTCTTGTTTACTATTCCGGAACATAAAAGTCTATTAAAAAGTATTCATTGTGTAATAAAAACTTTTGATTATTTTGAGTTTTTGTTTTAGCATGAAAGCAAATTTTTGATAATTTGTCTTATGAGAGGGAAAAATGCAAAGAACTTTATCTATTATCAAACCAGATGCTGTTATTCGTAATATTACCGGAAAAATTAATACCATGATTGAAGATGCCGGTTTGCGAATCGTTGCGCAAAAACGTATTCATTTGACAAAAGAACAAGCTGAAGAATTTTATGCTGAACACAAGGAAAAAGCTTTCTTTACCGGTTTGGTCGAATATATGATTTCGGCTCCGGTTGTGGTTCAAGTCTTGGAAGGTGAAAATGTCATTGAAGATTATCGCAAGATTATGGGGGCTACAAATCCGGCTATTGCTGAAGAAGGAACAATTCGCAGAACTTATGGCGAATCTATTACTCATAACAGCGTGCATGGATCTGATAGTCCGGAAAGTGCAGCTCGTGAAGTTTCATTCTTCTTTAATAAATTGGAAATTTTTTGCTAGGAGAGCCTCTTGTTAAAATTAAAATTTTGGTGTTTGCCGATTTTGATGCTTTTTTTGCTCGTTTCTCCGGCAAAAGCACAGAATTCTATCTATACGGTTAATCTTAAGGTTGATGTTACGGATGTTAATGCGGCCGCTGCTCGCGAAAAAGCTATGACTTCCGCTTATCGACAAGCTTTTGATATTGTTGTGCGTAAACTTACAACAGCTCAAGATGCGGCTAAGCTTAGCGCCATGACAGATGCTCAACTCGTTAATTTTATTAAAGAAATTTCAGTCGTCTCTGAAAAATCTTCAAATGTGCGTTATATTGCCGATTTGCAAGTGACGCTTAATGAGCAAATATTAAAAGCTTATTTGCAAGAAAAAGAGATTCAAACCGCAGTCGTGGATAAATCAAAAATTGTCATTATTCCGATATTTAGAGAATTTGAATCAGATCGTCCTTTGTTGTGGGAAAACCAAAATTTATGGTATGCAGCTTGGCAACAAAAACCAATTTATGAAAGTTTAATTGAAATTGTGCCAATTGCTAATACACCCGTTAGCCAAGCCGAAATTTCTGCCGAACAGGCTCAAGTTTACGATAGAGCTGCTTTGCAAGAAGTGGCTTTAAATAATAATGCTAATGACGTGTATGTTGCTGATGCTGTTTTTGACGGTATTGAAGGGTTGAAAATTACCTTAACTTCGTTGAAATCAGGGCAAGCCGCAGATGTTATTCGTATTTCTGGAGACAGAAAAATGGCGGATCATTTGTTGATGCGTGGTGTTGATGAAGTGAGCAAAAAAATTGAAAATAAAGTTAAAAATGCAAATATTGCGCAAAATAAAATGCAATCATCAATAGCCGCTATCTATAATTATGAAAAGTTGTCTGATTGGATTAATGTGGAAAAGCAATTGAAGTCTATTCCTTATGTTCGAAAAGTGCAACTTGATGCTATTGGTTCAGGTAAAGTTCAGATGAAAATTGAATTTGTCGGTAGTGATGAGCGAATCTGGGCAGCTTTGCGCAATAAGGGTTTTAATTTGAAACAATTTGATGATTTCTATCTTTTGGAATATTGAGGTGAAAAATGTTTGAAGCAAAAAGAACTTCTCATAATTGGCTGATATGGCTTAGTGTATTTGTGGTCTTTTGTGCGGCCGTTTATGTCTTACGCTCGGTTTTGCTTCCCTTTGTTGCCGGTATTATCATCGGATATGTTCTTGATCCAATTGCCGATAAATTTCAAAAAATGGGCATGAACAGAACTTGGGCCACAGTTGTTGTGATGCTTTTGCTCATTTTAATTTTCTTGCCGTTACTATTTTTACTTTTGGGGGTTATTCAAGGACAAATTACCGATTTTCTTTCGGTTTTGCCAAATTATATCTCAGCCTTGATGAAAAAAATTGAACCTATTTTTTATGAATTGCAAAGTAAATTTCCTGATGTCGATGCAGAAAAAGTTAAGGGTTATATTCGAGCAAATATGGCTAATGCGTTGAAAGTTACGGCTAAAGTCGTCGGAAGCGTTATTAGTGGAGGATTTGCTTTTGTAAACGTGATTTCTTTATTGTTGATTACCCCTGTGGTGGCTTTTTATATGTTGCGCGATTGGGATACCTTTATCGGAAAAGTCAATGGATTGTTACCTCGTCGTTCTAAAGCATCTATTGAACAGCAAGCAAGAGAAATTAACCAAATTATGGCTAATTTTATCCGTGGGCAACTTAGTGTATGCGTGCTTTTGGGGTGTTTCTATGCCATAGGCTTGTATATTGTCGGTTTGGACTTGGGGATTATGATTGGTTTTCTGGCCGGTGTTATCTCTTTTATTCCTTATGTCGGCAGTATTTCCGGTTTTGTAGTTAGTATGTGTATTGCTTTTGCTCAGTTTGATGATATTACACATATCCTTTCCGTGGTAGCAGTTTTTGCTGTTGGTCAATTCTTGGAAGGCAACTTCTTAACCCCGAAATTGGTTGGTGAAAGTGTCGGTTTGCATCCGGTTTGGGTGATGTTTGCTTTGCTTGCCGGAGGTGTGTTGCTTGGCTTTTTAGGATTGTTGATAGCTGTGCCAATGGCTGCCATAATCGGGGTCTTGGTGCGACATGCCATTGAAAATTATAAACATAGTTCGTTATATCTTGAAGATTGAAATTCTATTTATTAAAACAGCACTATTTCGGTGCTGTTTTTTTATAAATATTAATAAAAAGTTAGACTTTGTTTTGTAAAATCCGTGCAAAGTCTTGACTATTTTAGGAATTTAAAATGCTGTACTATTTATCTGATTTGTTTTCGGCGTCTTCTGCTCTTACAGCCGTTTATTTACGTGTATTTTTAGCTTTTATGACAGCTGTTGTTGTATCTTTGTTGTTTGGTGATAAAATGGTTGCCTTGCTCCATCGCCATCAAGCTCATGGTCAACCTATCCGTGAAGATGGACCGCAAACTCACTTGGCTAAAAAAGGAACCCCAACCATGGGTGGATTGCTCATTTTGGGAACAGGCATTTTATCTACTTTGCTTTATGCTAATTTGACCAATCCATTGGTGTGGATTTGTGTCTTGGTTTTGCTGGTTTATGGTTTTGTCGGTTTTGTTGATGATTATGTTAAAGTAACAAAAGAAACCTCAAATGCCATGAGCGCAAAAATGAAACTTTTTTTGCAGTTTACAACTGCGCTGGTTGCTGTTGGCGTGACTTCATATTTTACCTCTGAAGAAACCCGTTTTACATTATCTATTCCTTATTTTAAATCTTTGGCGATTAATTTATGGTACTTTTATGTTCCGTTGGCAATGGTTGTGATTGTTGGAGCTTCAAATGCCGTAAATTTAAGTGACGGACTTGATGGTTTAGCCGGCGGTTTGTTGGTTGTTGCTTTTGCCTTCTTTATGGTTGTGGCCTATATTTGTGGTGGCAACTTGGCGCAATATTTTTATATTACTCCAATTGCCGGTGCGTCTGAAGTTGCTGTTGTCTGTGCAGCTATTATTGGTGGCTGCGTTGGCTTTTTGTGGTTTAATGCACCTCCGGCAAAAGTTTTTATGGGGGATACTGGCTCTTTATCATTGGGTGCTTTGCTTGGAACCGTTGCCATTATGGTCAAACAAGAGATTTTACTGGCAATTGTCGGCGGAATTTTTGTTATTGAAGCAATTTCTGTGATGATTCAAGTATTTTGGTACAGACGTACTGGTAAGAGATTTTTTAAAATGGCTCCTATTCATCACCATTTTGAACAGTTAGGATGGAAAGAAACTACGGTTGTTTTGCGTTTTTGGATTGTGGCATTGCTTTTAGCCGTTATTGGTTTACTTGCTTTAATTGGTAAATAGGGGAAAGAAGAGTGGTTTCATTTGCAAGAAACAGTAAAAGTGTAATTGCCAACTGGTGGTGGACCGTTGACAAGACTCTTTTAGGACTTATTACTTTTCTTTTATTAATCGGAATCTTTCTTAATTTTTCAGCGAGCCCATCTGTGGCTAATCGAATTGGCGTCGGGAGTTTTCACTTTATTAAAAGACAGCTCTTTTTTGTGCCGATTGCTTATACTTTGATGATTTTTTTATCTATGCAAAATCTGAAAACCATTCGCAGAACAGCCATTGTTGCTTTTGTTGTGACTTTGGGTTTGATGGTTTTGACCTTATTTTGGGGGGAAGAAACCAAAGGTGCTTCACGTTGGATTAATTTTGCCGGATTTTCTTTGCAACCTTCCGAGTTTGTAAAACCAAGTTTTGCCGTGGTGGCGGCATGGCTTTTTGAAGGGCAAAAAAAGTATCGTGATTTTCCAGGGAATCTTCTTTCTACTTCCTTATTTGCCTTAACGGCAGCTTTGCTTCTTTTGCAGCCGGATTTGGGTATGACAATTGTTGTTACCGCCATTTGGTGTTTCCAGTTCTTTTTGGCTGGTTTACCATTATGGATTGTAGCCGTTTTAGGTCTTTTGGGTATTATTGGTATTATCAGCGCATATTTTATTTTTCCTCACGTTCAGGCTCGTGTCGACCAATTTTTAGCTTCTGAAAACAATATGGGATATCAGATTAAAAAATCTTTGGAAGCTTTTGAAAATGGTGGCTTTTTTGGAAGAGGTCCCGGAGAAGGCGTGGTTAAAATGAATATTCCTGATGCACATACTGATTTTATTTTTGCAGTGGCGGCAGAAGAATATGGTATGTTGTTGTGTTTGCTTATTGTTGGCATCTATGCCGCTATTGTGGTTAGAACAATGATTATTTCTGCCAAAGACAGTAATTTGTTTATTATTTTATCGGCGGCGGCTCTGGCTGCTTCTTTTGGTTTACAAGCCATTATTAATATGGCATCATCTCTACATCTGATGCCAACTAAAGGAATGACGTTGCCTTTTATTTCTTATGGCGGGTCTTCATTATTGGCAACGGCTTTTGGATTGGGAATGCTTCTGGCAATTACGCGTAAAAATGTTCATGCGGAGGATAAAGATGAAACGGATTAAAACTAAGAAAAAGACACCTTTAGTTATTTTAACCGCAGGGGGAACCGGTGGGCATGTTTATCCGGCAGAGGCGTTAGCCGAAGAACTTTCTAAACGTGGATATCGGTTAATGTTAGTTACCGATAATCGTGGTAAAGATAATTATAAAGGCAAGCTGGGAGAAATTCCAAATGTTGCGGTTGCGGCCGGAAGTTTGGTCGGAAAATCAATCTTTTTTAAGATTAAGAGTTTGTTTAAATTAAGTTTCGGTGTGTTGCAAGCTTTGCATATTATCTTAAAGAAAAAACCGATATGTGTTGTCGGTTTTGGTGGTTATGCTTCTTTTCCTTGCTGTGTTGCTGCAATTTTGACAGGTACGGATTTGGTTTTGCATGAACAAAATTCGGTGATGAGCCGAACAAACCGTTTTTTGAGCAAGTATGCCACTTTGATTGCTCAAAGCTTTAAAAAAGTGAAGTATGCTCCACAAAATGTAAAAACTGTTTTAACCGGAATGCCGGTTAGAGCTGGTATTATTGAAGCGGCCTCTCAGCCTTATCATAAATTGAAAGCTAATGAAGCAATGCAGGTTCTGGTTTTGGGAGGAAGTCAAGGCGCAAAAGTTTTTGCTGAAGTTGTGCCTTCGGCTATTCAAGCTTTGGATAAAAAACAGCAGCAACGTTTGAAAATTGTGCAACAATGTCGCCAAGATGATGTGGCTGCTATTGAGCAAGCTTATCAAAGTTTATCGGTGCAAGCAAAAGTTTCTCATTTTTTTGATAATATGCCGGAGCTTTATAGTCATTCGCAAGTTGTTATTTCTCGCGCCGGTGCGTCTTCGGTTTCAGAAATAGCGGTTATGGGTGTTCCTTCTATATTGGTTCCGCTACCAACGGCGGCTGATGACCACCAAACTTCGAATGCGGCTTGGTTGGCTGATGCTCGTGGTGCAGAGCTTATTCCGCAAGCGGCATTTACAGCGGAAAAATTAAAGAATTTATTGCAAGAATTTTTGCAAGAATCTGAACAAGATGAAGTTTCCAGCAGCTTGGAAAAAATGGCTCATAATGCTAAAAAAGTGGCAATTACCGATGCTGCCGTGCGTTTGGCTGATGCTATTGAAAATGAAATTGTGAATAAACGTAAGTAAAATTTTATAGGGGAGAGATAGTCATGTTTTGGTCCAATTCTCCGGCAGATAATTTGCTTAAACTTTTGCCGAATGTTCGCGGTACTTATAAGAAAAATGTGCCTTTGTCAAAATATACTTGGTTTGGCGTCGGTGGACCGGCTGAGGTAATGTTCTTTCCCGAAGATGAAGATGATTTGGCTTTCTTTATGAAAAATCGTCCCTATAATTTACCGACATTTATCATTGGTGCTGGTTCTAATTTGTTGGTTAGAGATGGTGGTATTCCCGGTGTGGTGATAAAACTGGATAATAAAAATTTTAAAAAAGTCAGTGTCGGAGAAAATACATTGACATTAGGAGCCGGTTTTAGAAACGGAAGTTTGGAAAAAACTTTAATTGAAAAAGGCATTGGCGGTTTGGAATTTTTATGTTCCATTCCTGGGGTTATCGGCGGTTCGGTTAAAACCAATGCCGGTTGTTATGGAACAGAAGTTAAAGATGTGATAGAAAAAGCGACCATTGTTAATGGTGAAGGTGAGCAAAAAACTATCGGGGTTGATGATTTGAAGCTTTCTTATCGAAGCAGCTTGTTTCCTGATGATTGGATTGTGACTTCAATTACATTTAAGACACATCCCGAAAAGCCGGAAAATATTGCCAAAATTATATGTGAAAATAAGGCAAAAAGAGCAAAATCTCAACCTTATAATGAGAGAACAGCCGGTTCAACTTTTAAAAATCCCGAAGGTTTGAAAGCTTGGGAATTGATAAAAAAATCAGGTTGTGCCGATTTGCAAATTAATGGGGCTAAGGTTTCTGAAAAACATTGTAATTTTTTAATTAATACCGGTACGGCAACTGCCGCCGATATTGAAAAACTCGGAGAAACCATTATTCAAAAAGTTAAAGAAAAAACTTCCATTACTTTGGAATGGGAAGTTAAACGTATGGGTATTGCGAAATAATCTATGGTCGACGCTCCTCAAAATATTGAAGTTACCAAAACGGAAACTCCGCAAAAATCAAATGTTGTTTATGAACCGAAAGAGTTTGTTATTCGTCTTATCGGAAATTTGATGATTTTAGCGGTTATTTTTTTCTCGGCTTTTGTTGCTTTGCTCTTAAACACGGATATGGTAGAGGAAAAAATAGAATCTTGGTCGCATGATGCTTATGAATTTGCGGCAGAACAGGGGTTGACGCTTGATGATGTTGTGATTATCGGTCGAGAAAAAACTGCTAAAAAAGATTTATTAGATGCTTTACAATTGCAACGAGGAGATAATTTCTTAAAAATTGATATTCATGAGCTGAAAAACAGAGTGGAAGCATTGCCTTGGGTTAAAGAAGCCGTGATAAAACGCAAATTTTTTCCGAATGTTTTAGAGGTAAATTTACAAGAAAGAAATGTCCGTTCAATATGGCAAATTAATGAAAAATTCCATCCGATTGATGATGATGGTAATGTGATTGATGCTCCGTTTAAACCGCAAAAACCAATTTTGCTGATTGTTGGCGAAGGTGCTCCACAAAATATCAATAAGTTATTAAGCGCTATTGATGGCAATAAGAAGGTTTTTGAACGTGTCAAAGTTGCTAACTATATTTCTAATCGACGTTGGAATTTGGTACTTGATGATATTGAAAACGGTATTACGATTAAATTGCCTGAAGAAAATATAGAGCAGGCATGGAAAAAATTGTTAAAGTTAGATGCCGTGAATGGGATTCTTAAACGTAAATTAACCATAATTGATTTAAGATTAAAAGGTAAGGTAACCGTAAAATTGAAAAAAATTGACGGCAAAGCTCCGGTTTCATTGAATAAATTAAAAGAACATCGAGTTTGAGTTTCTTTGAAAAGTTTTGCCGAATGCTATTTTATATGGAGTAAAAGTTGACACATTCTTTTAATCGACTAACATCAATTGCCGCCTTGGATATTGGTTCTTCCAAGGTTTGTTGCGTTATTGCCAAAATTAGTCGAGACAGAAGAATTAACGTTGTCGGTTATGGATATAATGCCTCAAAGGGAATTAAAAACGGGGTGGTTGTTGATATAAATCAAGCAACTTTATCGGTTTGTAATGCCGTAGAGGCGGCTGAACAAATGGCTAATGAAAGAATCGACAGAGTCATTGTAAATGTTTCTGGAGATAAAATAAAAAGTACCATTAAAAGTGCCTCAATTGCCGTAAATAAAAATCGTCCGGTTAATGAAGCGGATATTAATAAGGTGATTGAGCGTGGTATTAATAAAATCAATGTAGAGGGGCATGAACTTATCCATTGTTTGCCTACTTGTTATCGCTTGGATATGGGGGAAGAGGTCAAAGACCCACGCAATATTTTTGGCGAAAATCTATCGGTTGATATTTTATTGGGGCTGATGCCGGACATTATGTATCGTAACCTTTCTACCGTGATTGAAAATGCACATTTGGAAATTGCCGGAAAAGCTTTTTCTTCTTATGCGTCAGGGCTTTCTTGCTTGGTTGATGATGAAAAAGAAATTGGTGCAACGGTGATTGATATTGGCGGCGGTACTACCAGTATTGCAACTTTTCGTCATGGATATCCGGTTTATTTTTCATCTTTGGCCGTTGGCGGAAATAATGTTACTAATGATATTGCCTATGGTTTGACAACTTCTTTTGCTCATGCCGAAAGATTAAAAACTCTGCACGGATGTGCGTTTTTAAGTTCTCAAGATAATTCTGAACTTATCAATGTTTATCCAGTGGGGGAAGAAGACGATAGTTTAATTAAACAGGTGCCAAAATCTGATTTAATCAGCATTATTACGCCACGAATCGAAGAAATGTTCGAGTTGGTTAATCGCAAATTTCAAGAACAAGGTCTTGGAGATATTTCCAGCCATCGTGTGGTTTTGACAGGTGGTGGAAGTCAGCTTTCAGGAATCCGCGAAGTTGCATCCATGGTTTTGGATAAACAAGTGCGTCTCGGCAAACCTAAAAATGTGGCTAATTTGCCTGAAAATCTTTATAATCCGGCTTTTTCAACTTGTATTGGCTTGTTGTTATTTGCTCTTAATTATACCGAGAAAAAACCAAATAAAATCATTAATAAACCGGTGAGAAATGATGGCGGAATGTTTGGTTCTTTGGTTTCTTGGTTTAAACAAAATTTCTAAAAATTTTTCTTTGGTAACCAAACCTTAATTTATTATGTGTTATGTTCCTAAATAAGGAAACTTTTTTTATTAAAAAGAATTTTTTTAGTTAGGAAGAAAAATGTCAATTAAATTAGCTGTACCAGAAAAAACTATTGCTCATTTGAAACCAAGAATCTCTGTTATCGGTGTCGGTGGTGGCGGCGGTAATGCCGTTAATAATATGATTGCCCAAAATTTGGAAGGGGTTGATTTTATTGTTGCCAACACAGATGCTCAAGCTTTGGCCCACTCTACCGCCAGCCGCAAAATTCAACTCGGCTTGGAAACAACTCAAGGTTTGGGTGCCGGTGCTCGTCCTGAAGTGGGTAAAATGGCGGCTGAAGAAGCTAAAGAGGAAATTGAGCGCGAGCTTGAAGGGGCAAATATGGTTTTCATTACTGCCGGTATGGGCGGTGGTACAGGTAGCGGTGCCGCTCCCGTGGTGGCAAAACTAGCTAAAGAAAAAGGTATTTTGACTGTTGGTGTGGTTACCAAGCCTTTCCAGTTTGAAGGTCGTAAACGCTATGAAACAGCTGAGGCAGCAGTTGAAACTTTTACTAAAGAAGTAGATAGTATCATTATCATTCCTAACCAAAATTTATTTAGAATTGCCGATAAAAATACCACTTTGGCTGATGCTTTTGTTATGGCTGATAATGTTTTGTATGCCGGTGTGCGCTCTATTACAGACTTGATGATGATGCCGGGTTTGATTAACCTTGATTTTGCTGATATTAAATCCATTATGCAAGATAAGGGTAAAGCCATTATGGGTACAGGTGAGGCTGAAGGCGAAAATAGAGCAATTAAAGCTGCTGAACAAGCTTTGTCTAATCCTCTCCTAGATGATTGTTCTATGCACGGAGCCAAAGGTGTACTTATCAATATTACCGGTGGTTCAGATATCACATTGTTTGAAATTGATGAAGCAGCCAGCCGTATTAAAGAAGAAGTTGATGAAGATGCCAATATTATTTTTGGTTCCAGCTTTGATGATACATTGGCCGGAAAAATAAGAGTATCTATTGTGGCAACCGGAATTGGTGATGCCAAAGTTTCAAGCAAACCAGCTCCGCAAAGACCAACCATGCCGGAAACAACTTTTATGGAAGAAGTTAGTATTCCGGTGGTACCTTCAGCCGAATTGGATTCAAATTTAGAGAAATTTGCTGCAAATAAGGCTGAACCTGAAGTCGAAACAATGCAAATTGTTGAAACAATTGTAGAAAAAGAATCTGAAATTTCTAATGAAAATGAGATAAAAGAAGAAATGCCGGAACCAACAATAGTTCAAGTTTCTGCTCCTTCTTTAAACGAGAATAATCAATTTAATGATTATGAAGTTTCTGAAAATTCCGGAACTTTTGATGATATGCCTAAAGCAACAGCTTTATTTAAAGCAATTATCAATAAGTCAGAAGATTTGAATGATAATTCTCAATATGATAGCATATTGGCTAACACAGAGCATAGTTTTGCTCCCAAGACCAATATTCGTGAAGTGGAAGAAGAACCGGAGTTGTTTCCCAATCATAATCCGCAACCCTTTACCGCTCGCAGAATAGAAGAACAAGAACAATTGATTGTTGATGATGAAAATCGTACACCGACATTAATTGAACGTGTTACCGGTTTTTCAATTGCGCGACGTAATAAAAAGAAAAAAGAAAATGAGCGTTTGCAAGAGCCTATTTCTCCAAGCTTTTCTTCAACAGGAACGGATTATAGCGGAGATGAACGTTTGAATTTGGAAATCCCATCGTTCCTCAGAAGAAAATAAAGTTCTTAAAGGTGTAAAAAAATCCTCCATAATTGGAGGATTTTTTTGTATTGTATGAAATGAATAATCAAAATAAGCGGAGAACTTTTTGAGATGCTTGTGAAGCTAAGGATAGGGAATTAATAGCCAATTGTTGTTGGGTTTGTAAGACGAGCATATTAGCAGCTTCTTCGTTCATATCAGCGAGGGTGAGCTTGTCCGCTCCCTCGGTAAGAACATTAATCAGATTTTCTGTAAAGTTCTGACGTTCTGAAACAATTGAATAGCAATTGCCAAGTTTAGTGGCTGCAGAACGAAGTTTCTTTTGTGCTGATAAAACTTGCTCCAAACTGGTCTGCACGTCTTTGTTGGTGTTCCAAACGGCAGAAAGCAAACCAATTCCTTCCGAGGTCATATCCACACCTTGAATCAAAAGATGCGCGGATTTGTCTTCATTAAAGTTCACTTTCAAAGTATCTTCTTTTAAGAGATTAATTCCTTTATAGGCACTATCATTAATCAGCATATCATATTGCGACAAGGCATTATTAAATTGCTTTTGATAGGTCTCATAACTTTTCTTTTCCGCCTCAGCTTTATCTGCTTCTTCTTTTTCTTGTTCAGCAATAATATCCGCCGGTGTCTGCCATGAGGATGTCTGCGCGACGTTTAATGTTGTTTCTACATTATCGGCAGTAATACCATGATAAGTTGCAGACGTATTCTCATCTTTATAATTTTCTTTTACTTCATACCACTTCGTACTTCCATTCTTTTCAAATGCCAATTTTGCTCCAGAAGCGATTTCAATAATATTCGATGTCGTTCCATCGCTTTTTCCATTGTAAATACCAGTCGTATTCTCTAAATATATTGAAGCTGTTGATGCGAGAAAAATATAACTGTTATTTGTCGTGGACTGATATGAAGCTATGCCTGGTTGATTTTTTGTTTCAATTTGTAATTTGCCTTCAATATTTATTTTAATCTGTCCTACATTGTCTATACCTAACGCAGCTATTCCAAGAGCTTTAATATTAACATAAGAATCTTTAGCAATATTTAAATTTGAATTATTTGTTTTGATGCCCATACCTATTGTATTGTTAGTATATATATTGGTAATAGATTTAGATTTTATATTTACGGTTCCATTATTACGTATAAAAATACCATGGGCTCTATTTCCAGATAAATTTATATTAATATTTTTAGAAATATTACAAATTGCATTATTAGAAACAGCTATAGCTCCCTTATCTGTCGTATTTGCGAGATTGCCAATAATGTCCAAATTTTGTATTTGCGCAGTGATTCCATTTCCGCTAATTGAAAGAATATGATATCCTCCAGTATTTCCTGTATCTTCATAATTTAAATTTAAGTCGCTGACCAAACAATTATTTTGAGTGATATTTATAAATGTTTTATTTTTTGATGAATGAGCAGAAATGCTGGAAAAACCTTTGCCGTCTTTGAAGTTGCCGAAGTATTCGACACCGACGAGTTTTTGATTTTCTTGTAAGGAAAGACCGCCAGTGGTGGAGATATCGCCTAAATCTATTTTGCCATAAACACAAATTGTTTCTTTATTGTCAGCAATGGCTTGGCGCAATTCTTCTGCCGTGGAAACCACAGCACCATTTTCTCCAACTTCTTTGATAAAATATTCCTTATCCGGAACATAAGTTCCCGAAGTGTTAACTTGTTCGGCAATTGCTTTCATTTGCGTGACTAAATCTTCAGCGGTTTCAATGCCTTCCGAGGCGGCTTTAATTGTCTGTATGCCTTGTCCCATGGAATCAAGGAGAGCACTTAAATCATCAGCACGATTATTTAAGGATTGTGCGGTGTAATAAGAACTGGGATTATCAATAGCGGAGTTAACTTTCAGACCGGTAGAAAGGCGCAATTGGGTTCTGTCTTGCAACTTGGAGATTTGTTGCAAGCTCAGCAAATTGGTGCGCATCGAGGCGGTTAAGTTAATATTACCGGTCATTTTTCTATTCGCTATTTTTTTTATGTAATCGCCTATCATTAATATCATAAATATTAAAGCACTCAATTTTTTTTGTAGGACTTGTGGATATTTTTCTGCGTAAATACAGGTCGGCTCTGATTTGAATTTTATTAGAATTGGCTAAAATAAAATATCCATTTTTTGTAACAATTTTTATTTAAAAAAAGAAACAACCTTTCTTGAAAGAAAGGTTGTTTGAGAGTGGTTATTGATTACTTATCAGTTTTTTTCTTAGCAACGGCTTTCTTAGCACTGCTTTTTTTCTTTTCGGTTTTGGCCGAGGTTGTTTTGGTGCTTTTGGCTTTGCTGATTTTCTTTACTGATTTTTTGACAACTTTAGTTGTGACTTCTTTTTGAGGTTCTGCTTTGTCTGTTGTTTTTTCTTCTGAAATTTCAGCCGGCCAAATATTTTCTTTTTCATTTTCGACAATAACTTCGTTTTGCACTACCGGTAATTTATAAATCACAAGAGCTTGAAGAACTAATGTTGTGATAAAGAAAACCAATCTACCTGAGCTTAGGCCACATAAGCTTAAAATAAAATAGAGAATGTATACGGCCAAAAAGCACAATACGCTGAGGCGCATTCTCAAGTCAAAACTATATTTTTTACGGAAAAGGAGACCTAATAATTGCGCACAGAGAGCATAGAAGATAGCGGCAATAAAATAGGTGACAAAAATGAATAAAATACCGAGGAAAAATAGGCTGACTGCCGTCCAGGTTAAAGCTGATTTTATGTCATTGCTGTAATCATCTTGAACGAGATCAACATCTTCATCCAGACTATGCATTCTTACTTCATTGTCATTGATTACATAAAATGCAGTTCTGGTCAGATAAAAACCTTGAGCGGCGTGGTCTGTATTCAAAGTGTCAATTGTTGTATCTAAAACAATCGGCAAAGGAACAGAAACATCTCCAGATTTTAATTGAGCAACGCGAATGGTGTTCTTGGGTTCAACCACAACGCCGTTTTCTATTTTTAAGGGAAGCATTTGGTTGATTATGTCATTGGCATAAGGAACCAATTCTGCTCCGTTTATGCGTATATATGCGGAAAAAATAAAAGAGATGATCACAGAGGCAAGCAAAATATATTTTACGCCTAAACCTTGTCCTTTAATAATATAATTGAAAAGTTTTTGCATTCTTTTTAAGTCCCATAAAATTTAAACTAAACTTAGTTTATCTTGTTCATTTTTATTTGTAAATACTTATAAAATTGTCTTTATTATAAATGTATGATAGAAACACAAAATCCATTATCTTGATTTTGCAGTTTGATTTGGCAATGATGTAAACGAGCTATGCGCTCTACTATGGATAATCCTAATCCGCTACCGTTTTGCGCTTGTCCTGGAGGACGGAAAAAGCGTTCTTTAAGACGTGGAATTAACGTTTCTTCCACCATAACACCACTATTATAAACACTTAATTCATCTTGCTTCATGGTGATTTTTATTTTTGCACCAAATGGACTATAACGAATGGCATTATCTAATAAATTGCGTAACAACAATGACCATAATAACGGAGCACCTTCTTTAACGGCAAAATCTGTCTGGTGATTATATTCAATGTTGATGTTTTGATTTTTGGCGGCAATTTCTTGTTCTTTAATTGCGCTTTCAATGATTTCTTGCCAATTGAGCGTTTTGAAATTGTGATTGCTGCTCTCTTTATAAGCTTCTAAACGGCTGAGTTCCAAGAGTTGTTCTACCAAACGAGAAGCTCTTTCAATACCAAGGGATAATTTTTGCAAGGTTTCTTGACGCATTTTAGCATCATCTCCGGCCAGTTCAGCAACTTCTAACTGAACTTTTAAGGCAGTGAGCGGGCTACGCAATTCATGTGCCGAATCTGAAATAAAGCTACGTTCTCTTTTTAGCGTTTCTTTTATTTTTATAAATAGGTTATTCAGAGAATCAATCAAAGGGCGGATTTCGGGGGGCATGTTTTCATGCTCTAAAGGCGATAAATCGTTAGAATTGCGTTCTCGTAAATCTTGAGCAATTTTTTTTAAGGGACGAAACTCTCTGCTGACCATATATACTGCAGCCAATAATAAAATAGTGAGTCCTGCTGCCCATGGAAATAAGGTATCTTCCACTAAATCAAAAGCTGCATCTTCTCTGAAATCTAGCTCTTGACCAATGGCTATGATATATTGTTTGTCTATGCTTTCTATCCAAAAAATGCGCCAAGGTTCATTATCTTCGCCGATTTTTTGTTTGTTAAAGCCGGATTTATAGCCATTGTATTGAAAAAATTTTCCTTCATTGCCGTCATGAAACAGCATTTTCCCTTGTAAATTGAATACGGCAAAGCCCAAAGCATCATCATCTTCTTCACCATCATCATCCAAATCTTTGATGAGTTTGTCAATTTTGTTTTGGCTTTCTGGGCTAAAGTTTTGCCAGTCGAGAGAAGAAAGTTTTCTGCCCATAAGCATTTGATAAGTATCAAAAAATTCATCTAATTTTTCTCTGCCTTCATACCATGACAAAATGCCGGCGGTTAGAAAAACCGAGCCGGAGATAAGAATAAAAAAGATAATCAATCGCAGTTGAAGGCTGAGTTTTTTCATGCATCTCCTAACATATAGCCAATTTTGTTTATGGTCTTAATAATATTTTTGCCAAGCTTTTTACGCAAGTGGTGAACGTGAACTTCTACGGCATTGCTTGACACTTCTTCACCCCATGAATAAATTTTATTTTCAATAGTTTCTTTCGACAAGACTTTATTTTTATTATTTAATAATAATTCTAAAACCGTCAGCTCTTTCGGGGAAAGGACTACATCTTTGCCTTCAAGTTGTACTGTTCTTGTATAAGGATTAAAGGAGATGTTTCCGTGTGTGATAATTGGTGTGACGGTGTCGTTATGTCTTCTAATCAAGGCTTTGATGCGGGCGGCAACTTCAGCTAAAGCAAAAGGCTTTGCCAAATAGTCATCAGCACCGCTTTCTAAACCAATAATTCTTTGGTCAACGTCGCCTTTGGCGGTTAAAATTAATACCGGTTCTTTCTTACCTTGCATGCGCCATTCTTTTAATATACTCAGACCATCAAGTCCGGGGAGACCTAAATCGAGCACTACGGCATCATAAGGAGCTTGAAGCAAGGCTTCTCGGCCATCTAAGCCATTTTGAAACCAATCAACATTGAAGCCAAGCTTTCCAAGTCCAATATTTAGTCCGTCTCCTATTAGCTGGTCATCTTCTATTAAAAGAATGCGCATGGTTAAGGTTCCTTAAAAATTATTTTTTGATAACGGAGTCAACGTCAACTTTGTTGGGTTGGAACATGTCGGTATCAACTTCGCCTTGAAGTTCAACAGTATCATTCGGACCAACGGTGACACCTCTCCAATCTTCATTGTCAATTTCAACGATGATGGTGCCGCTTGCATCGCGGAACATATATTTTTCATCGCCCAAGCTTTGTTCAATTTTTCCAGTTAAAATTACTGGTGTGTCATCAGAAAGTTTAGAGGCTTCTGCAGCAGTTACGTTTAAGTTAGAAGCTGCCGGACCGGTAAATCCACCACCCAAATTTTGTTTTGCACAAGCAGCGCCAGAAAAAGCTACTGTCAATGCCAAAGCAGATACGGCTAATATTTTTTTCATCTTTTTTCTCCTGTAGTTAGGTTAAACTTTACATCTAATATATTTAATATTCTATTTTTATTTTTTTAGGTTATCAGCTTTATAAAGGAAGTTTGTTAACTGATATCTATACTTCAACAAAGTAAACTTAAGGAACGCTTAAGGGATTAAAAAAATTTAAAATATTGTGTTAGCACATTGTTTTTACTTGTTTAATTTTTTGCGATTTATTTAAGGCATTTCCAATTCTTAGCTATTAATAATTTAGAAAGATACATACTATATACTGCATTTATTCAAAGTTTAACAGCAAAGAGGAAACTTGCCATGAAAAAGTTTTTGTTCCTGCTCGGAATTTCTACGGCTTTGCCAACACTGGCTCAAGCTGAAGGGTTTGAATTTTCTCAATCGGGTTTAGCCGGCCAATATTATGGAATTATGGAAACTAAAAAACACGATAATCTTACAAATATGCCAAACAGGTTGGTGACTCGTGTTGATGGTGCTGTTTCCGGTTTATATCGTTTTGCCGATGATTCAACATTGGGTGCTTATGCTAATTATACTTTTGTTTATCGTCAGCACGATAAAGATTATAATGATGGTGATTGGCGTTTCTATCCTTATTTGCAAGGCGAATCGAAACAATTGGGACGCTTGAGTATTGGTTATACTTATGGCGCAGCATTTCAGTTGCATCAAGGGGCGCAAGAAATTACTTGGTTAGGTATTCAAGATAGTAATTTACCTTATTTCTTGCCAAGTGCTAACTGGACAAATGGTTTGAAAAGTGTTGGTTTTGCTACACCTAAATCAACCAGTATTATGGATGATGGTCGTGCCGTTAAGTTTTCTTATTTTACACCGCAAATTTATAACACCGTATTTGGCTTCAGCTATACGCCGGACAATGCTAACCGTCGTGGTATGGTCAGCCGTTATGTTAATTATGATGGTCCGCAAGATGGTTATAGCGCTGGTATGAAAAATACATGGAATCTGGGTGAAAATAATAATTTATATACTTCAGTCTCTTATGGCCAATTTAATGGTGATGATAAAGAATGGGCTTTTGGTACACGTTGGGTCTATAATAAGTTTAATATCGGTGCTTCTTATAAGAAAGCTTATATAGATGGCAATAAGAATCCAATTTCAACTGAGCCCGTGGGTAATCTTCCGGCTTATTTTGATAACTATCGCGAAGGCGAGGCTTGGGATTTTAGTATGGGATATGATTTTGGAAGAATTAAAACCAATATTGCTTATTTGCATACCGAAGCTGAAAATACTCGTCATAGCGATGATTTGATTATTCAATCTAACGTCTTTGAATTGAATGAATATTTCAATCTATATGCTATTAATGCTTATATTAATTCCAAAGGTGATAAACGCGAATCTAATGATAATAATAAGGGATATGCATTTATTACCGGTGTCGCGATTAAATATTAAGTAAGAATCATAAAAAAAGACTCAGTAAAATATTTTTTTGCTGAGTCTTTTTTTATTGAGAATCGTAGCAATTTTGTAAAAACAATTAGTTAGAAAAGCTGAGATTTTCTTATAAAAAATTGAATTCCATTTATTTTATAAATAAAATAATTTTTTATCTTATTGTTTTTTATGAATTTTCAAAAAAAAGTGAAAAAAAGTGAAAAAAATATAAAAAAAGTTATTGACTTTAGGAAGAGGGGAGGATATAAACCGGTTTGTCGCCGCGAT
>CALXVY010000028.1 GCA_944392255.1 uncultured Alphaproteobacteria bacterium
CACCAGAGTGGTAACTCTTGCGTTGCCCACTCTTATACTTGTCCGAGTGGTTACCAAGCCTCTGCTTGTTCTTCTTCGCAAGTACAAACCGGAACAACCTCTAAGAAATGCTCTTGCGGTGCTACTTCGGGTACTTGCTATGCTTGTCGTGCCAAAACTTGTGCCGAACAAGGCAAAAAAGATTGTAACGGCTCTTGTATTGCTACTTCAGAATGTTGCGGTGGTTGTCCTAGCGGACAGAAATGTTCTAATGGTACTTGTATCAAAAAAGTAGAAACTTGTTTTGGTTCGACATCTTGCCAATCAGGATGGGCCGCTGGATCTTGTCGTAATTTAGATGGACAACTTTTATATCAATGCGATTGCCGAGATGTACATGGAACTGGTTATGCTCAAGCCCCAATTTATTGCGGCTCAGATAACTACCTAAATTGTACAGGAAAGCCTAAAATTAGTTGTTCTGGTTCTGTCTCTTATTGTTGTACAAATGCATATGTCAGCACATGTGAATCTATACCCAGAGCATGTAAACCTATGATAAAAGCATATTAATAAAAAAGGCTCCATTCTGGAGCCTTTTTTATATTTTTACTTGCTTATTTTTCTCAATGGTGCTAGTTTTGCCGCCGTTTGTGATATTATTTTATTGTATAATTTAACCTTATGTCTATGGATAAAAATAAATTAGACGATGCAAAAAAACTGCTGGAAAAAGAAATTGATGAAATAAATGATAGCAATAAAAAAGAAAGGATGAAATATTTTTTATCTGAATATTCAAAACCCAAGTTTAATATAAACACTTCTGTTTATGTTTTTTTTATTACTGCTATTATTTGCTTTTTTTGGCAAAATCGTGCGCAGCAGAGGTGTATTGAAGAACAGCAACAAGAAATAAATTCTTTGATTCTGTATATGATATACACCAATCCGGAAATGTTTCCTAATGATACAATTTTTCCGGATATGTCTGAACCTTATGATTTTGAGCAGGTGAATTCTCAAAATTGTATTGAGCACAAATTTATCTAGCAAAAAAAAACTCCGTATTTTGCAATACGGAGTTTTTTCTTATTATAACCAATATTATTCAGCGCTTTCATCGCTTGGGGCTGCCGGAGCATCTGCCGGAATGATACTTTGTAATGTTCCAACGGCTTTTTTGCGTTTGAGTTTATTTACAAACTTCATGGAACGTTGCGCATCCCACTTCTTTTTACCTTCTTCTTTTTGGAAGATTTGTTGATAAACTTCTATGGCTTGGTCAAACTCGGAAAGTTTGGTCAAACAACTAGCCAAACCATCATACAATTTATGATGATATCTACCGGGACCAATAATCATTTGCGCTTTTTTATAGCATTTCAAAGCATCGTTGAATTTAAGCATTTTTTGATAAACAAAACCAATACTAATCCATGCTTGAATCTCTCGGCTGTCAATATTCAAAATTTTGGTAAAGCATTTAATTGCCGAAGCATTGTCTCCCATCAACTGATAGGTTACGCCAACACCGTTCCATGCTTTGATGTTGTTTTTATCATTTGCTAAAACCTTTTTGAAGAAAGAAATGGCTCTTTCATATTGTTTTAGTTTTTGCAAAGTAACAGCCACGCTCAATAAGGTTTGCGCATGTTTGCTATCAATTTTCATGGCTTGTTCCAACACATCCAAAGCTTCTTTGTAAGAAAACATGTGTTGCAACGCAATTGCTTTGCCGTTCAAAGCTTCCAATGAAGTTTTATCTATGGCCACAGCTTCATTAAAACAAGCAATGGCATCTTTATAAAGACCGCGCATACTCAATGTCACACCTTTATTATTCAAAACTTCTACGGATTGTGGATTTAAGGCTAAGGCCTTATCAAAACATTCTACAGCTTCGGTATAGCGGCTCATTTTTTGAAAAGCGAAGCCCTTACTGTTCAAAGCTTTCCAAGATTGCGGCTGTTCGGCAATGGCCGCATCAAATTGTTCAATGGCTTCTTTATAGAGCCCTTGATCTAATAGTTCTTGCCCTCTTTTATAGGCATTGTTCTCGTTTGACTTTACCATAATATTTTCTCTTCCGAATTATATTGGTTACAAAATAATTAATCGTGCTTATCGTAGCATTAAGTCTTTCATATGTCAAGGAATCAATCAGAACAATTTGAGCTGCTTATAGAGCTCAATATCTCCCCTGACTTCAATGTAGCGACAACCAAATTTCAGAGCAAAGTTCTTTACGGCCACTCGCTTCAATTCAAAATGGCTCTTATAGGCTTTTTGAAAGAGTTTGCTGGAACTGTTAAAAACAAATTTTTCTTTTCCGTCTGCAGCCATATATTCTCCGGCTTTAGGGGCAAAATCTTCCAAAACATCAAAAACATTAATCAAATACACCTTTGCCTTTTTAGCCAGAGCGGCGATGGTTCTTTGCAATTCTTCCGTCATAAAGTTAAAATCGCTGACAATAAACACACTTGCTCCGGTTTTGATGCTTTGTTGCAAAATGCGTAAATGTCCGGCAAAGCTACCGCTAACCTCGTGCGGAGATAAAATTTTTTGGCTCACCTCCGCCAACTTTTTGAATATGGCAATTAAATTTGCCTGATGATTTTTAGGCTTAAAAATATAATTTTGATTTCCATCATATATCAAACAACCAAATCTATCTTTGTTTTCCAGCGCCATCCAGCCGAACAAGCCGGCAATTTTGGCAACAGATACCGATTTCAGCTGCTTTTTGGTACCAAAAACCATATAGGGCGACATATCAGCGGCAACATATATCTCTCTATCCTTTTCCTCGGCATAAAGTTTGACATAAGGCGTGCCTTTTTTGGCTGTCACTCGCCAATCCATATCACGAACATCATCGCCAAAAGTGTAATTGCGGATTTCTTCCAGCTCGATTCCTCTCCCCTTAAACGCTGATTTTACATCTCCGGCTTGGTTCGACACACTCAGCTTTGGGGTGATATGCCGCAGATAGCCGACATAACGGCGCTGTTCAATCAGTTCATCTAAACTGACAAACAAACCTGAATTATCCGACTCTTCAGCGCGAGAAAAAATTTTTGCCAAGCTTGCCAATCTTTTCATGATTAAAGCCTTTCTTTAGGGCAGCGGAACCATTGATATCAGATTTTTGATAATGTCATCTGTGGTTACACCTTCGGCTTGAGCCTCAAAACTCAAGATAATACGATGGCGCAATACATCATAGACTACCGCTTGAATATCCTCCGGTGTTACAAAATCGCGCCCCGACAGCCATGCGTTAATCTTGGCACATCTATCCAGAGCGATTGTAGCACGAGGACTTGCTCCAAACAAAACATAGCCGTGCAATTTGTTATCATATTTTTCTGGGTGCCGCGTTGCCATAATCAATTGAACCAAATATTCTTCAACCGAATCGCTGGTATGAACGTTCAAAACTTCATTTCGAGCCGCTAAGATATCTTCCACTGCTAAACGGTTGAATTGCGCTTGATGTTCTTTGGCAACCTCTCCTCTAACCAAATGCAAAATTTTCTTTTCAGTCTCAGCATTGGGTTGGTCAATTTTGATATACATTAAGAAACGGTCTAATTGGGCTTCGGGAAGATTGTAAGTGCCTTCATGCTCGATTGGGTTTTGGGTGGCCATAACCATAAAAAGCTCGGGCAAAATATAGCGTTTACCGCCAATACTAACCTGACGTTCAGCCATAGCCTCGAGCAAAGCAGATTGCACTTTTGCCGGTGCACGGTTAATTTCATCTGCCAAAACCAAATTGGCAAAAATCGGACCTTTTCTAAATTCAAACTCGCCTTTGGCCGCTACATAAATTTCGCTTCCGGTTATATCTGAAGGCAATAAGTCCGGTGTAAACTGAATACGGTTAAATTTGCTGTTAATGCACTCTGACAAGGTTTTAATAGCCTTGGTTTTAGCTAAACCGGGGGCGCCTTCGACCAAAGCGTGACCATCTGCTAACAAAGTTATCAGCAACTTTTTAACCAAATCTTCTTGGCCTAAGATTTTGGTTTCCAGATATTTTTGCAAAGAAATGATTTTATTTCTGATTTCTGACATTTATTTTTCCTTACTATTTTTCACATGCAGCGCGGTTTAAAAAGTTGTGATATTCTTCCAAAACAGCTTTTTTCATGGTTTCATTTTCAAGAAAATCATATAATTCTATTGAGCGTTTGTAGTGGGCTTTAGCTAAATCATAATCCCCTTGTTCACGATTATAAGCTTCTACACGAGCCAAATAGAGCAAGGCCTCAGCTTCGGCAAAATGGTGAGCGGCTTTACCATATAGATAAACAGATTTCATCAAAGCCTTGCGGGCATTAGAAATATCTTTTATCACATAACGCAAACTACCAATAGCGGATAATGCACTGGCTTCACCAAGCAAATCGCCATTTTCACGATAAAGTTCACGGCATTGTTCCAAAATATCATGAGCCACATCATAGTTGCGATTTTTCATTTCAATACGAGCCATGGCGCGTAGAACAGAAGCTTCTTTTAGCCCCGTTCCATCACGATGAAACATCTCAGCGGCTTTTTTATAAGCATCTAAAGCATCTTTTTCCTGATTTTTCATTAAAAAGATATAAGCCTCGTGGTCAAAAGCATCGCCCTGCAAATCAAAATTATTATTTTCTTCGGCTGCATGTTGTGCCAAGCGCACAATTTCCATAGCTTTGCCTAAATTTCCCCTAGATGCTTCCAATTTGGAAAGTTTTATCAAAGCTTCGGCATAAGTATTTTGACCTTCGGGAAGATTTTTAACTAATTCGGCAGCGGATTTCAAACTTCTTTCGGCTCGGTCAAAATTATCCAAACTTAATTCAAGCTCACCTAAACGCGCCAAAACAATGGCTTCGCCTTCCGAATCGTCTTGTTCATGATATAAAAATGCGGCTTTTTCATAAGACTGGCGCGCAGAATCATATTCGCCTTTTTTCCAATTTTCATCGCCGTCTTGAAAGGTTTGGGCGGCTTTGGTCTTATATTTTTCTTGAGTTATTCCGGTCATGTAAAAACTCCTTTCCTTTCTGCCAATATTAATATATATATGGTTTGTTTGAAAAAATTACAAGACGTTTGAATGAAGTATCAGCAATGGAAGATATATTTGATTTAGCCGAACCCGAAAACCCGCAAACTTATGATAACACCAGCCTTTTGGCTCCGACTTATCCTTGGCTCGAAGCCCTTAATCCTGAGCAAAGACAAGCCGTGGAAACAACCGAAGGACCGCTTTTGGTGCTTTCCGGTGCAGGGACCGGTAAAACCAAGGTTTTAACTACGCGTTTGGCTTATTTGTTGGCTCAACACAAAGCCAATCCTTGGAACTGTTTGGTGGTTACTTTTACCAATCGTGCGGCTAAAGAAATGAAAGAGCGCGTGCAAAGCCTTATCGGACCTATGGCTGATTCCGTTTGGCTCGGTACTTTTCACAGCATCTGTGTGAAAATTTTGCGCAATCATGCAGAGATTGTCGGCCTCAAATCTAACTTTACCATTTTGGGCGAAGATGACCAAAAACGTTTGATGAAGCAGATTGAAGAAGCCGAATCCATTGATACTAAAAAATATCAGCCGCAAGATGTTTTAGATAAAATCGGACGTTGGAAAGACCGCGGTTTGAGCATTGATAAAATTGCTCAAGACTTCAAAGAAAACGTTGTGACTTATCTTTACAAAAAATATCAAGAACGCTTACTCGAACTCAACTGCGTTGATTTTGGCGATATTATTCTCTATGCGCTTAATATTTTGATGAGTGATGCCGATGTGCTGGCAAAATATCAAGAGCGTTTTAAATATATTATGGTTGATGAGTATCAAGACACAAACGTTACGCAATATTTACTCATCCGAATCCTTTCACAAAAATATCGCAATCTCTGCTGCGTGGGTGATGATGACCAATCTATTTATTCTTGGCGCGGAGCTGAAATTGAAAATATTTTGCGTTTCAATAAAGACTTTGCCGATGCCAAAATTATTCGTTTGGAACGCAACTATCGTTCGACTGCCAATATTTTAGCTGCCGCTTCCAACCTCATTAGCCACAACCAAGGTCGCTTGGGTAAAACCTTAAAAGTTGCCGAAAATTCTCCAGCCAAGCAAGCTGAAAACAGCAAGATTAAAGTTGTCAGCACTTACAACGGCGAAGAAGAGGCTCAGTTTGTCGCTGAAAATATCGAATCGTTGCGCCGTCAGGGATTTGCTTATGCCGATATGGCGGTTTTAGTACGTACCGCCGCACAAACCCGCGAATTTGAAGAAAAATTTATTTCCGAAGCTTTGCCTTACCAAGTTATTGGGGGCTTAAAGTTCTATGAACGTGCCGAAATCAGAGATGCCTTGGCTTATTTCCGCGTGGTTTTGCAACCCAGCGATGATTTGGCTTTAGAGAGAATCATCAATAAGCCGGCTCGAGGAATCGGAGCTAAGTCTTTAGAAAAGTTTGAAGCCTTTGCTCGAGATCAGCATCTTTCTCTTTATCAAGCCATTCAACAAATGCTGGCCGAAGGGCAAATCTCCGGCAAAGCTAAAACCGCTCTTGTCGATTTGATGAACAAATTTGAAGATTGGCGCCGCACCATGCAAGCCGTTACTCCTGATGAGTTGGCTTCGCAAATTTTGGAAGATTCCGGTTATATCGACATGCTCAAAGCCGATACTTCGGTAGAAGCTCCGGGCCGCTTAGAAAACCTCAAAGAACTTGTCAACGTTATGAGTGATATTGAAAATTATCCAACGCTTTCCGAATTTATGGAGCACGTCAGTTTGGTTATGGATAATGACACTCAAGCCAATGAAGATGTGATTACATTGATGACACTACACTCGGCTAAAGGTTTGGAATTTGATGTGGTCTTTCTCCCCGGTTGGGAGGAAGGTCTGTTTCCGCATCAACGTTGCCTAGATGAAGGCGGAACACAAGCTTTGGAAGAAGAACGCCGTTTGGCTTATGTAGCCATTACTCGTGCGCGCAAAAAATTGTTTATTCTCATGGCACACAACCGCCGTGTTTATGGTCAATGGCAAAATAATCTGCCTTCTCGCTTTATTAACGAACTGCCGCCGCAAAATATTGAAATTGTCAATAATACCGCCAACTATTTTTCCGGAAACAATTACAGTAGTTATAAATCTAACTCTGCCGTACCATCTTGGGGTGCTAAAAAAAGACAAACCGTTTCTTATGACGATGATGACCGCTATAGCTATGTTTCCGACGATGAATTTTCATCTTCTTGGGGCGGAAGCATGTATAAAGCTAAGCAAAACGCCAAGAACTTAATGTCTTCAACACCTGTCGGCACAAAAGTTTATCATGAAACTTTCGGCTATGGCAAAGTAATTGCCGTGGAAGGCAACAAACTCGGCATTATCTTTGATAACTATGGCTTGAAAAAGCTGATGAAAGACTATGTCCGCAAAGTTTGATTGCTTGATACAAACCAATTTGTTCAACAAAAACTTTAAAATACTTGTGAAAATGTTGTTTTTCACCTATATATTTGAATAATTTTATTTTATACTCTGCAAAAGTTAATTTATTAAGGAGAAAAGTATGTTTATCAGTGATGCTCTTGCTCAAACTACCGATGCTGCCGCTTCTCAAGGCTCTGTTACCGGTATGTTTATTCAACTTGCACTCATCTTTTTGATTTTTTACATTTTGCTCATTCGTCCGCAGCAAAAGAAAATCAAACAACAAGAAGCTATGCTCGCTGCTATTAAAAAAGGTGATGAAATTATTACCAATGGCGGTGTTTATGGTAAAGTTGTTGAGGCTGAACCTTTCGATTTGACTATTGAAATTGCCGAAGGTGTACGCGTTAAGATGGTTCGCTCCATGGTTCGCGAAGTTATTACCGATGAGGTAAAACTCCCCTCCCAAGAAAAAAGCAAAGCTAAGGGCAAAGCTGCCAACTCAAACAAAAAATAATATAAGGCATGAATAATGTATAAATTATCAAAATCAAGAATACTTATCATCATTGCCATCTGCTTGTTGGGTATTTTCTTTACTATTCCGAACTTTTTACCTAACAAAGACAGTTTACCGAAATGGTGGCAACCGGTGAATCTCGGTCTTGACTTGCAAGGCGGTTCCAACTTGCTGCTCCAAGTTCAGGTCGATGATGTGATTAAAGAAAGAATGGGTACAATTGAAGATTCTGTTCGTCAGGTTTTGCGTGAAAACAAAATCCGCTACCAGAATTTGCGTGCCGGCGAAAATGATGTTACCGTCAAAATTGAAAACCTCAATTCTCGTAACAAAGCTATGTCCGCTTTCCGCAAAATTGAAGATGGCTTGAATGTTGAAGAATTGTCTGACGGAACAGTTCGCATTGCTTATACCGATGTGGCATTAAACCAGCTCAAACTCAAAATTGTTGACCAATCTATTGAGATTGTTCGTCGTCGTATTGATGAGCTCGGTACAAAAGAACCGGTTATCCAACGTCAAGGCGTGGATAGAATCGTGGTTCAACTCCCTGGTTTACAAAACCCCGAATATGTTAAAACTTTGCTCGGCAAAACCGCAAAGCTTTCTTTCCATATGGTTGATTCTAATACCACTTCTGCCGATGCTCGTCGTGGCAAACTCTCTAATGCTTCTCGCATTGTTCCGGGATCTGATGGCGGGTCTTATGTTATCAGCCGCAAACCTGTTGTTAGCGGTGAAAATTTGATTGATGCCCAACCTGCTTTCCAAGAAGGAGAAGCCGTCGTCAGCTTCAAATTTGACTCTATCGGCGGTAAAAAATTCGGCGAAGCAACCAAAAACAATGTCGGTGAAAGATTGGCTATTGTTTTGGATAATGAAGTGATTTCTGCTCCGACCATTCAAGGTGCTATTCTTGGCGGTAGCGGTGTAATTACCGGTAGTTTTACTGTTAAATCTGCCAATGATTTGGCTTTGCTCTTGCGTTCCGGTGCTTTGCCCGCTCCTTTGGAAGTTTTGGAAGAACGTACTGTTGGTGCTGGTTTGGGCGCTGATTCCATTCAGGCAGGAGCTATTGCTTGCGTTATCGGTTTGATTGCCGTTATCATTTTCATGATTGCCGCTTATGGCTTATTTGGTATTTTTACCACCGTTGCCGTTTTCATGAACTTGTTCTTGATGCTCGGCGTTTTGAGCCTTATGGGTGCAACACTTACCCTCCCCGGTATTGCCGGTGTTATCTTAACTGTGGGTATGGCTGTTGATGCCAACGTACTTATTTTTGAACGTATGCGCGAAGAAGTTAAACTCGGTCGCTCTACTCGTGATGCCGCTGAAGCTGGTTTCCGCGAGGCATGGGCAACCATTTTGGACTCTAACCTCACAACTCTTGTTGCCGCCTTTGTTCTCTTCTATTTCGGAACAGGTCCGGTCAGAGGTTTTGCCGTAACATTGACCATTGGTATTTTGACCTCAATGTTCACTTCGGTTACGGTTACACGTGTGATTATTGCGACTTGGATTGAGCGCTATAAGCCAACCAGATTGCCAATCTAAGGATAAGGAATATAAAAATGAAACTTTTTAGTTGGATTACTAAAGATACAAATATTGACTTTTTGGGCGCTCGTAAATTGACCTATTTTATTTCAGGTCTGAGTATTGTTGTGGCAATATTCTTTATAGCTACCAAAAGTTTTAACTACGGAATTGATTTTTCCGGCGGTATCTTAATGGAAATTAAAGATGAACAAGTTATCAACTTGGATAAGTTACGTTCAGAACTAGATAATTTGGATATCGGTGAAGTTAATCTGCAAACCATCGGTGAAACCGGTACCGAGGTTATGATTAGAGCTCAGGCGCAAATGCTTGATGAAAAAGAACAAATGAAAGCCGTGAACGAAATCAAAAAAATTCTTGGTAACGATGTGGAAATTCGTCGTGTTGAACTTGTTGGTCCGCAAGTCGGTGATGAGCTCAAAAAAGATGGTATCTTGGCTTCCATCATTGCCGTTTTAGGAATTTCTCTTTACATTTGGTTCCGTTTTGAATGGCAATTTGCACTCGGTGCCATGCTCGGTTTGGTTCACGATATTTTGGTAACTGTCGGTTTGTTGTCTATCTTCCAAATTGACTTCAGCTTGACAACCGTGGCCGCTATTTTGACCCTTGCCGGTTATTCAGTTAACGATACCGTTGTGACATACGACAGAATCAGGGAAAACTTGCGCAAATATAAAACTATGCCGCAAATTCAGCTTTTGAACAAAAGTGTGAATGATATTTTCTCTCGTACTTTGCTCACCGGTTTGACCACATTGCTTGCCTCTATTTCTCTTTTGATTTGGGGCGGCGATACGTTGCTCAGCTTCTCTTTCACCCTGGTTTGGGGTATTTTAATCGGTACATATTCTTCAATTTATGTATCTACCATTATCCTCAATTGGTTTGATTTGAGAAAGACCATCGAAAACAAAGAAAAAGACGTTAATCCTTTTGGTAATGTCGGTTAACTTTTTAAAGAGCTTTACCTCTTTGAGGTAAGGCTCTTTTTTTAGTTAAACTTCTCTTAACTTTCTTTTGCTAATATTATTAGCGTTAAAGATATTGCTTTTGATATTGCAAATTGAAATTTTGTATGATAAGACTTTCGTCAAGATTTAATGTAGGGTGTTATATCGATGATAATTGATAGTAACAATAGGAAGCAAAAAAGTATTTTAACAAATAAGTGCTTTTACCAAACAACTGCACAAATCATGCGTGACTTTGAAGAAAAAGGATACGCCAATTCTGCCGATGAAACCGCAAAAGTCATTACGGCATATCACCAGCTTGTCAAAAGAAAAGTCAAAAACAATTTTAGCGCTGACTATAATGCCGCTTTTCGTCGCATTGATAACGCTATTGATACTCTGGCAAACAAGGTCTTTTATGATTGCGACAAAAAAAGTCATGATTACGCTTATCAATCATTTCAAGAGTTTGATCATATCAGCGCCATTGTTACCCGTCAAAGAGCCAAAAAAGGCCTCTCTTGATTTTTCTTTTTTTCTAACATTTTCTCTTATGCAAGGTTCAATTTTTTAAGATTGAATTTTCTTTGCTTATGTTTTATTGCTATATATATTTTATGAAGAATCTTATAAGGAAACAGGTATGAAAAATATTTCATTAATCGGATGTGGTCGTTGGGGAACTTTTTTGGCTTGGTATGCTGCAAATTATTGTAAAGATAAAATCAGCGGTGCCGATTTATATGATATTCCCACCTCTCCTAATTTTATTGAACTACGTGATACGCGCAAAAATCCATATCTTCATCTTTCTGATAATATGATTCTGCATGACAATATTGCCGATATTTTGAAAAATGATACTATTATCGTTTCAATCGGCTGCCAATATTTTCGAGGTTTGTGCAAACAGCTTAACGGCTATGATTTAGCAGGCAAAACTTTTCTCTTGGCCATGAAAGGCTTAGAGGAATCTACCGCAGAGACCATGTTTGACATTATGCGTGACGAAATTAAACAAGATATTCATATTGCTATTTTGGCCGGCCCCGGACATGTTCAAGATTATATGAAAGGTGTTCCGTCTTGTGCTGTTATTGACAGCGATGAATTTGCCACTAAAGATTATTTGATAAAATTGTTACAAAGTGAACTTATCCGTTTTTACTATGGAAATGATCTTATCGGCAACCAAATCGGTGCCGCTCTCAAAAATGTTATTGGCTTGGCCGCTGGTATTTTAGATGGTTTGGAATGGTATGGCTTGAAAGGTGCATTAATGGCTCGTGCACCGGTTGAAGTTGGTCGTTTCATCAAACATTTTAACGGAAATCCGCATACTGCTTATGGTTTATCACACTTAGGTGATTATGAAGCGACTCTCTTTTCTCAACATAGCCATAACCGCATGTTTGGTGAAAAATTTGCTCGCGGTGAAGATTTTGGAAAATTGGCTGAAGGTGTTCCTACACTCAAGGCCGTTAAACTTATTGCTGATAAAGAAAATATTGATATGCCTATTTGTCAGGCTCTTTATAAAGTGATTTATGAAAAAGCTAACATAAAATCTACTATCCGAAATATGTTTAACCGCGACCTTAAACAAGAATTTGAACATATTGCTTAGCTATTTTCTCCTAAAAATTTTTATATTTTATTCTCTTAAAATTTATGATAGAATAATTATTATAAGAAAATTAACCGGAGAAAAAGCATGAGTAAAAATAGACTAATTGAAAAAGTTAAAAACAAAGCTTTGACACTCGGTTTAATGAGTTTGGCTTTAGAGAATGTGTCTGCTTCTGAGATTAAAGATAACGAAAATTTTGAAAAGAAAAATGTTCATCATGAATCTATTGAAGCAAAACAGGATATTTTTGTTAATCAAGGAGATAGTATCTTCACAGAAACGCAGAAAAAAATGTCTCAACATTATTCTGCAGAAGGCTTAACAGAAAACAACTCTACATCATCTACAAAGAGATATTTATTAGGAGATGGTTATGAAATGGTTTCTTCTTATAATGAAGAATTTTCTAACTCAACAAAATCTGAGGCTGAACATTCTTTAAAAGAAAATTTACAGCTTAAAACTCCCGATAATCGTATGGTTGATTGTAGCGGATTATTTTCTGGAGGTTTTATTTCTTCTCATATTACATATCACTCTCAAGATGGACAACAGGTGCAATATTCTCCAGATGAAGTCAAAAAGCACAATGATAATTGTATGAAAAAAATAAAAATAACTGCTATGCAAAAACTTTCAAACGAAGATTATCCTTATTTTATGAAATTTGTTCAAGACAGACGAGAAAATATGGAAAATTTAAGCAAAGAAAAAACTGTTTCTATTCAAAAAATAAATGAGCAAAATTATATTAAAGATTCTTCATTAGAAAGATAAAGAATCTAATTTAGGAATCTGATGTATATTAATCTTCTATGCGCCAATTGCCGTCTTCATATACCAAATGAAACATTTGGCAATTTTCCATTTTACCGATGCGATAACCTAATCCTAAAAGCAAATACCGAATGGCCGCACCATGAGAGGCTATGCCGATGACGTTTTCTTTTGTATGAAGCAATCCGTCCAATACCTTAAGCATACGATTAAAAATCTGGCGTTTAGTCTCTCCTCCCGGAAAAGCAATATCCCAATGATCAACTTTTTCATCATACCACAAATTATATATTTCAGGATATTTTTTCGCAACTTCTGTTTTGAGCATGCCTTCGGTTTGTCCTAAATTTCCTTCATGTAAATCGGTAATAATTTTGGTTTCTACACCTAACTCTGCCGCAACTATTTCTGCTGTTTTTATCGCTCTTCTTAAACCACTGCTATATATTATTTGTACATCTTTTCCGACTAAACTCTCTATCAAATTTTCAGCTTGTTTCATGCCGTTTTCATTCAGCTCAGCATCAATTCCGCTGCCTTGCCAGCGTTTTTCTTTGTTATAATCGGTCTCTCCATGCCTGAAGATATAAAAATCCTTACGCATTTACTTATCCTTATTTCATACTCTCTTTAAGTAACTTTATTTTAAAAGCCATAACAAATATTTAATAAACCTTCCTTTTTATCCACTTTAAAATACTTTATTTCTGGAAAGCCTTTTCTTTTTGGAATATAAATTTTTTACATTTGTATTTATGAGGATTTGTCAAAATGAAAAAAATGTTTTTATCTCCTTTTTTTACCCCTCTTTTCTTTTTGATTGCTTGGGGGGCTCTTTTAGCCGTTGTCCTGATTTTCTTTCCAGAGCAAAAATTTGCTATTACCGTTGATGGGGCTATTATTGATATTGCCACATATACCGGTTATGCTTTGCTCTTATGTGGTATGCTTTATTTCTTTCGTGATTATAAAGGGAAAGCAAAACTTGATTGGGTGGTATTTTTCTTACTCGCTATTTGTGCTCTTTTGCGCGAAGCCGGTATTCAACATCACCTTTCTTCAACAGATACAACCCCTTTCAAATCAAGGTTTTTCTTAAATCCCAATAACCCTCTTTCTGAAAAAATTATTTTTGGGTTGGTCTTATTGATTGTTTTTGGCATGCTGGCTTACATTGCCATCAAATATACCAAACATTTGGTTACATCTTTCTTTAAGATGAATACGGTTACATGGTCTACTGCTGTTTTGTGCTGTGATTTGGTTTTTGCTAAATTTGCTGATAGATTTCCGGGAAACTGGCGCCACGCTCACGATGGTGTTTCTTTACCACGTGAACAAATTGATATGTGGTCTCTTTTGGAAGAAAGCAGTGAGATTTTCTTGCCTATTGTTGCCTTAATCATTATGTGGCAATATCATTTGCTTCATAAAGAACAACATTAAAAAAAAAGAGCCTTTAATAAGGCTCTTTTTTTTACAATAATTTATTTTCGGCCAGATACTTCCATAAAGCACAAGCATGTACAGATTGGATAATCTCATTATTGTTCAATAACTCTTTTATCTCATCTAAAGAAAGTAAATGATAGGATATATCTTCACCTCCGTCTAAGTGCTGTTCGCCTATTTTTTCAACATCTTCGGCAATGAAATTATATGTCCAATTATTTGTTGTGCTTGGATTGGCTGACATTTTTAAATTGAAGCGCCATTTACCATTACCATAACCCGTTTCTTCCAACAATTCTCTTTGAGCAGCAGCCAAAGGCGATGCATCTTCTTTATCGACACAACCTCCACAAAATTCATAATTTGTTGTTTCTGTGCCATGACGATATTGGCGAATCATCAAAAACTTTTTGTCTTTGGTTATGGCTAAAACATTAACCCAATCAGGATATTCCAAAACAAAATATTCCGGAATTGTGGCTCCGTTGGGTAACTGAATTTTATCTTCCCTTATGGTCAGCCATGGTTTGTGGCTTAAATAACGGCTGGAAAGAACTTTTGCTTTTCTGTCTTCTTGCTTCATTTCAAACATATTTTAATGGTTAAACATATTAATGCTTTAGCACATTCTATAAAAAGTGTAAAGTTTCAAAGAAAACCGTTATTCTTTTCAGAAAACGGCTTTCTTTGTATCTTTTATTTTTCTAATGTAACATCAGGAAGCGCTATGGTATAACGAATCCGTGTATTGGTCGTATTTTTTCCCATATAGGAATTCATTAAATAGTGTTCATGAATTGGGTCTCCGTGTAACATTTGCAAAACTTTGTTTAATTGCGTTTTTATGGCAATTAATGATTTCTTTTGTCGCTCATTCAAAATTTCCCACTCATTACCAAAAAATTTAGGAAAAGATTTGGCTTTAGCTTGCGCTTTTTTCAGAATCATAATGCTTTTTTCTTCAAATAACGACACACCAAATGTTTCCTTACTATTTAAATAAGGGACAACAACTCCCATTATTCTACTTTCCGGTAAAATTTTCTCAGAAATAATTAAGGCCCTATTGTTGTTAGGATTTTGATATAATAACAACAATTTGCCTAACGAAACATTCATCTCTTTAGATGCCGGCTGAGCTGAACAAACTGGCTCGGCGCAAGTATCTGGGGATTTATTGGCTTCATCAGCTTTTTGTTCCGATATTTCTGATTGAGTTGAACTCTCATTCACCTTTTCCTTAGTTTCTTGCCTATCTTTCTTACCTAAATTTTCTTCAGATTTGGGCTTTGAAACAGAGGAAGACAACTTTCGACGCGTGTATGGTTTGCGTGGCAAGCCATTCTTGTTCAATTTTATCGGCTTTTCTTTTGAATTTGTTTCATTTTGCGTTTTTCTTCCGATTTCTTTTTGAAAATCATTTCTTGCTTCAAGTGTTTGAGGCTCAAATTTAGAAAAAGCTTCAAGAACGGAACGGACGGAATTATGGACTATCTCTTTGATTTGTGTGTCATATTGGCGCAACAAATCTGATGCTGACAAACCTAATTCTTCAACAATACTTTGAACCAATGACATTTTTTCGTCTTGTTGGAATTGCAAAGAGCGAATCAAACTCAGTGCAACTTGCAATTTTTCTTGTGTTGTCATACGCTTTGATTTTTTTAGGTTAATAATATTATTAATAAGTAATTTTAAATCTTTTATCTAACACAAGACAACTGCACTGTCTAGCTTTTTATCTGCATATTTTTAAGAAGAAATAATCTTTATGCCAAATGTTCACAAGTTCGATTTTATAACTTATGTTATCAATAGATATCCCCCAGTAAACTGGGGGTTCTATAACAGCTACAAACCTTACGGTTTGACCACGCTCGTTGGCGTGGAGCGGTGTTGTTCCAACACCTCGGCATTCAGCCCCGAGTAAACTCGGGGTTTTCTGTAAGGCAACTAATAAAAAAAACAGCCCACTCATGGTAGGCTGTTTTTTTTATTGGTGGGTATGACAAGGATCGAACTTGTGACCCCTACGATGTCAACGTAGTGCTCTCCCGCTGAGCTACACACCCATTATACTCTTTTTATTTAGCAATTTTTGCCAACGCTTTTTCTATATATTATCATCTTGGCTTTGGCAAGAGTTTTTTTCATTTTTTCAAAAAAATCTATCTTCAGTTATCAAATATTTAAGGAATTGCCCCTATACTGGTGTTGTTTTTAACAAATCGGAGTCTAAATTGGTCGATAAACATATTAATTTCCGCATCAATTATAAAAAATTGAAGATTTTTAATGAATTCAACACTAAAGATTTTCAATATCCGATTGTTTTATCTTCTCCTCACAGCGGAAGAGAGTTTCCTCAAGAATTTTTGCAAAATTCTTGCCTGAGTGAAAATGAACTCCGTTCCTCTGAAGATTGTTTCGTTGACGATATTATTCTGGGTGCCAGTAATGCCGGTATTCCTATGATTTCAATGAATATTCCAAGAACTTTTGTTGATGTCAATCGAGATAAAATTGAAATTGATGATACTATGTATTTTGACAAAGCTCCTTCTTCTGATTCTATTGGCAGCAGAAGATGTCGCGTCGGTCTTGGGGTTATTCATAGAATCGTAGCTCAAAATAAACCTATATACGATGGACTTATTTCTTTTCAAGAAGCTCAAGAAAGAATTAAATTTGTTTATGAACCTTATCATAAACGCTTAAAACAACTTATTGATAAATGTCAGAAAAAATTTGGTTTTTGTTTGCTCATTGATTGTCATTCTATGCCTTCTAAAATTTGCAATATCATGAATGAAACAAAACCTGTGGAATTTTGCCTCAGCAATCTTTTTGATGAAAGTTGCCCTACTCAAATTTCTCAATATTTAGCTCAAATTCTTACTCAAAAAAACTATCGTGTGGAATTTAATCGTCCTTATGCCGGCGCTTATATAACTTTTAATTATTGTCAGCCAAGAAAAAACTCTTATACGTTGCAAATTGAGATAAATCGAAGCCTTTATATGAACGAAAATCTGTATAAAAAAAATAATAATTTTCAATCTATTAGCAACAATCTTTGCGAGTCTATCATTGCTCTTGGTAAATTTTTACTAGATTTTCAGAAATAACTATGCTATAAAGCTTTCGTTTTGGCGTTTATATTTTGTTAATAATTTAAGTCAAAGCGTTTTCAATATCAGATGTATTTTTGATATTGTTTAGGTTAACAAACCTCAAAGTTGGTATTTTGTTTACCGTTAGCCGTTAGGCAAATTGAAATTGGCATTTGTTTTGCATAAGGGATATTTGTGGCACTTTGAGGGAATAGAGGAATGCGTTTTAGCGTATCTAAAGATTTTATGTTTTTTTTAGTATTGCTGATGTTGATTCAGCCGGTACAGGCCAAAGTATATAATGATAGAGTTGATGATGCCATGGTTTGTACTTATGCTACTCAAAAAATGGAAAAAGTTTATCAAATCAAAAGACATTTGTTGACGACTATTGCCAACGTGGAAACTGGACGTTGGGATGCTGAGAAAAAACAAAAAACTGCTTGGCCGTGGACAGTTAATGCTCAAGGTAAAGGAATGTTTTTTGATTCTAAAGAAGAGGCTGTGGACGCTGTTAAGAAACTTCAAGCTCAAGGCGTGAAAAGCATTGATGTTGGCTGTATGCAGATTAATCTGGTTTATCATGCTGATGCTTTCGAATCTATTGAAGATGCTTTTGACCCACAAAAAAATGCTCAATACGCAGCTAAATTCTTAAAGTCTTTATATGAAAATAATGATAAAGATTGGATTAAAGCTGCAATGGCTTATCACTCTAAAGTACCGACAAAAGCTCAACGCTATAAAAAGAAAATTGTCAGCACTTATGAAATTGTTAAACAAGCTCAGCTTAAACTTGAAAAAGCTTTGTTTGGCGAACAAAATATTAAATCTAAGAATAATACTATTAAATTAGCTCAAACAGACACTCCGGTTTCTGAAAAATCTGCAGCCGCTCAGTGGCGTGAAGCTAAGCTCTCAGAGTGGAGAGCTCGTCATAATTAATTAAGGCATACTTATGTCTGAATATTGGAAAAAAGCCGGTTTTTATTGGCAAGCTTTAGGGGGGAATAACATTGACCAAATTAGTGGTCATTGCTATCAATATACAGATATAATTTATGACGAAAAAAAAATACTTTCTCCTACCACTGTCATTATTGATATTGGTAAATTTGATAATTATCAGGCTTTAGGCGTTCCTCTTGCTAGTGCGGCTGTTCCAGATATTCGGAATTTGCTCGGACGAAGCAAAATTGCGGCTAAAGCCATTTTTTTAACCCATTCTCATCCCGACCACTTGAATGCCATTCCTCACTACTTAAAAGCCGGATATAAGCTTCCTCCTCTCTATGGCGGCAAATACACAAAAATGATTTTAGAAGATTTGCTTCTACAATTTGCCATTAATCGTGAAGACTGGCCTGAATATCATATTATTAGCGATGGAGATGTTATTCAGATTGGTTCGCTTAAAATTGAAACAGTTGCGGCTTCTCATACCTGTTTTGATAGTTTTGGATTTTTGCTCTTTTCACAGCATACAACCGTTTATCATACCGGAGATATGAAAATTGATGCTTCAACTTATTTTCGCAAACCAACAAATATAAAACGAATCAAGTCATTATCATCGCAAATAAATTGCGTTGTTGCGGATTTTTATGCTATCGACAATGAAGGTTTTGCCATCAGAGAAGTTGATACTTTTAAAAAACTGGTAAAGATTATCAAATCTTGCAAAAAGGATAAAATTTTCTTACCTGTATATCCCACTCATCCGGAAATGTATATCATTGCTTTTCTAGCGGCTCTGAAATTGAAAAAAAATGTTGTTTTTTTTGGAAATCCGGATTTTTACAGCTATCTTAAAAGAATTATTGATTATGGTATTTCTTTTACCGATATGGCTCAAAATCGTATCAAGGTTATCTACACGCATAATCGTGATGAAATTGCTACACTTGATAATAATTACGTGGTCATTGGAACTTATAACCATGTTTCCTTAGCTTTTGATGCCACACCTCAAAATAGTTTCGGAATTATCACTGCAAAAACTTTTTTCAATCCATTAAAAGGGCAATTTAACGCCCATAATATCAAATTTGTTTCGGTTGATAATTATCCTGAATTACAGGGATTCGGTCATGGCTTTTTAGGTGATTATGAATATTTAAATTCTGTTTTGGACTGTCCGACTTTTATTCCGACCCATTGTCCGGTTTTTGTTATTAATAATTTTCGTGAATTGGCTTCTTTTATTAAAATGCATTTAATTGAACAAACACCTAACAATAACGAGATATATCAAATTGCTGAAAAAAATTGTTCTTTAGTGCAAAAAAATGCGTCTTTATGGCTTGCCGTATCCTACCATTCCGGATATGCCTATTTTACCGAAGTCTTACAAAAACCTACTTCCGGAGAGGGATTTCTTAAAAGAACTATCAGTAACAAAAGATGTGCTAATCATTTTAAAATGTTTTTACATAAAAGAAAAAACGCTCAAATTAAAGATATATCATAGCAGCCATAAAATAGTATTTATTTTGCCATAAAATAGTATAACTTTTATGTGTAAAAAATATTTTTAATTAATTTTAAGTTGCATTTTTCATATTTTTGTTATATTAGTATTTATGTTGTATCTCAAAGCCTCAACTTAAGGTAAAAATATGACCAAACTAATAAATAAAATTATTTCTCTGCACAAACGCAGAACAAGTATGCGCCTTGCTGATTCCGAATGGGAAGCTATGGATGAAATTTGCAGATTTGAAAATATTTCTCGCAATAAGTTATTAGAATTTGTTGAACAATGCAAAGACAAAGAATTGGGACTTTCTTGTTGCACAAGACTATTTTTGTTATCCTACTATAAAAATAATGCTCGATTAAAATTTAGGCCTTCCGGCAAAAATTTAATGAAAGCTTTGCAGATTTTTGCTAATACGACAAATGCTCGAACAAAACTTTAAAACCGAGTATAATTAAAATTATGCCTGAAAATATTTCTATTTTTTTGGTAGAAATATGGGGCATGATTTTGCTTATGTAAAATGCACTTAGGCTTCCGATAAAGGTTACCATACCTATAATTGCCGATGTTTTTAATATTGAAACATTGACAAAATATAAAGTGACACCGGCTGCGCATGCGTCAATACTAGTCGCAATCGCTATAACAAAAAGATATTTAAAAGAGAGCATCTTCTGGGTTATATCATTTTTCTCATCATGTACGGCTTCATTTATGACATTTAGCCCTAAAAGCAAAAATACTAAAAAAGATATCCAATGATCAAAATGCTTTAAATACGCACTCACCGTATTGGTTCCCAACCAACCTATTATTGGCATTATAAATTGTCCAAGACCAGTGGACAACGCTAAAAGAAATGCATTTTTTTCTCTGGATTTTTTTAGAATAAGTCCATAAGAAAATGAAACAACCGCAGCATCAACAGCCAATGCTATCGCCAAAAAAAAGATATCAAAAAGGGACACTGCTCTTTTCCCAAAAAGATTATTCTTCTATATTATCTAAACCATTTGAAGAAGCTGTTGCTTCATCTTGAACAATAGCATTTTCAATTGCTTGTGCTTTTTCCTCAGCTGCTCGTTTTTGAGACATGCCAGAAAAACCAAAATACAAAAAAACGGCACCAATTATTATGCTGACTAAAATAACAATTTTCTTTTTTGTATCCATTTGAAAACTCCATTACATTTATCGTTTGCTTTTAACTTTATAAAAATTTATAATAAAAGTCGAGTACAAAAATTCATTAAGGCACCAATGATGGAAAATTTATTTGAAAAATTGGCAAGTTCTCCGTTCCGACAAAAATTTAAACTTTCTTTACAAGAAAAAAACTATATACAAGAAAAAGGAATTGAAACCATAAAAAAACATGCTCAAGACTTTGTCTTAAAAAGATTATCTCCGGCATTTCCTAAAAATGATGGCAAGCAAACACCCATGCGCGGACATCCCATATTTAAAGCGCAACATGCCACGGCATGTTGCTGCCGTAGCTGCTTGTACAAGTGGTATAATATTCCTCAAGGAAGACCTCTATCCGACCACGAACAAACTTATATTGTAGATGTTTTAATGGAATGGATTAAAAGGCAATTATGAAAACCGCTTTTTAAGCCTAATGTTTATAAGTTGAATTATTTTTCTGCAAAAGCGCATTACTTATTAAATTTAATGTTCTTTTTAGCAATGGTTTTGTTTTTTTCTTTTTAACATCCAAAACAATTGGGGTGATTTTCTTGTATCCGTCATCATTTTCGGAAACCAATTCAGCTCTTTGCGGATTTAATGCCATTGTTCTTCCGAGCTGACTGTTATATAATGTATTACGGAAATCTTTCCAAGCTATGACTCTTTTATCAATGGGAGCTCTCTTTAATAATAACTGGCTGGCCTTTGCACTCATTATATCTAAATTGCCTTCTATGGTTTTGTTCCCTAATCCTTTATATTTGGCATTTTTATCATTTTTGTGCGAACTAAAGAAAGAAAAAATATCCCTTAAAGCATCGGCAATTTTTTCAACACTCAGATTAAGTGATATTGCTTCTGCCATAATTGTATATGCTTTTTTAATGGAGCGAACTATATTTTTGCTAAAACTTTTTATTTTTGCCGGTTGTTTTTTCAAGAAGGCAAATAATGAAACATCTTTTTGCCCTTTGGCCGGATTATTATCATGCACGGCTTGCGCTATATAATCTGCGCCAAACATATTTCGGCCGCGTTTTCCGGCAATAAAACTCATTTTTTGGTATTGAGCCAATGGTCTTAATAATTGCATGGTTTCAGGATATTCTGATTGTAAAGAACTATCAATTTTTATAACTTCATCATGCAACTTTTTGTTTGATGTATATTTTTCAATAAGTGCTGCTTTATTTTCAGCACGATTTATTTCGGCCGCAAATGTACTGATAATATTACTATTTGTTAACTGAAAACGTGTTTTTGATTTTGGACTAATAACCTCGGCAAAACTCTTTTCTGCTTTAGAGGATATTTCATTTCTATCAACTTTTGATAGAGGAGTGTGCTTTTGCGCTAATGTATCTTCCAAAATTTGGTTAGAAATCAATACAAATGCGGTTTCTTCCATGGCCATCAAGACACTGTTAGCATAGTTTTTTTGCTGTTCTTCTGGTTGCTGACGGCTAAAATTTTTATTCAACAAGATATCTTTTTTTGCGGTTAACTTGGCGATAGATACAGCTTGTTCGAACAACTTCTCTGGTTTGACCGCTTCTACATCATTTTTATTATTGACTTCTACATGATTAAAGAAATTGAAAATCGGCAAAACCTCGGCATTTTTTGGCAGGCCTTGTTTATCTAAAGCAAATAAGTCAAAATTCTTTTCAAGCTTATTCAAAGCCTGAATATTTTGTTCCATAATATATTGCATTTGCATGTTTATTTGCGGTAAAGATTGTCCTAATTTACTATTTTGCAATTTTACCAGCGCTTGAAATGCTTGCGGCTCTGAAGAGGAAGACAAAACATTTATCAATTCCCAAATATCATCAATGTCTAGTTCTTCAAATCGACCACTTTCTATAAGCTCCAAAGCCTTTTTGATATCCATTTTAATACTCCGTCAGGTTTATTGTTTGCTTATCATACTACAAAATAAGACTTATCGCAAGATTCTTTTGGTTAAGTTTCTTTAAAGAAAAACAATCCTCCGTATCTTTTAATGAATACGGAGGATTGTTCTTTAGTTGACACCTATGCCAGCTTTAAATTACCGGCAACTGTCTTGCCTTTTTCTTCCATGAGTTCATAAGAAACTTTTGCGTTCTCTTTCAAGGTTTTCAAGCCTGCTTTTTGAACTGCGGTAATATGAACAAATACATCATTTCCGCCTTCGTCAGGACAAATAAAACCATAGCCCTTTCTGTTGTTAAACCATTTTACTGTTCCTGTTGCCATATTCTTAATCCTTTGCATAAACAGGTTAATCCATATAACTATCCTTTTGGTTTAATAAACTGCTTGGTCAAGACAACTCGAAAAAAAATTGCTCAGGAAGAAACAATCTCAAGATAAAATCTTTTCTCACCAAAATTAGTTACGTTTAAAAGTCTAACTCGCCTAATTTATTTTGCAAGCGAAATTTATTTTACTTTATTATTTACATTAAACTTTATCTCTGCTATGCTCCGCAAGGCTTGTTCCATTGGGGGAATGGGCTTTTAATTGCGATATTAAACTTTTTAAGGAATAAACTTATGACACTAAAAAATGTTAGAGCAGAAAATTATCCTGAATGGTATCAAAACGTTGTTGCCGAAGCTGATATGGCCGAAAATTCTTCAAGTCCTGGATGTATGGTTATCAAACCGTGGGGCTATGGAATTTGGGAAAGAATCCGCGATGTTTTTGATGAGAAAATTAAAGAAACTGACCACGAAAATTGCTATTTTCCGATGTTTATTCCTCTCTCCTTCTTTCAAAAAGAAGCTGAACACGTTGATGGTTTTGCGAAGGAAATGGCTGTGGTTACTCACTCTCGTTTGGCTATGAAAGATGGAAAACTTGTTCCTTCTTCTGAACTTGATGAACCTCTTATCGTGCGTCCGACCAGTGAAGCTATTATTGCCGACTCGTTTTCTAAATGGGTAAAATCTTATCGTGACTTGCCGGTGTTGGTAAACCAATGGGCTAACGTTGTTCGTTGGGAAATGCGCCCGCGCTTGTTTTTGAGAACTCGTGAATTTTTGTGGCAAGAAGGTCATACCGCTCATGCAACAGCTATTGAAGCTGAAGAAGAAACTATCCGTATGTTACATGCTTATCGCGAACTTTGCGAAGAGACTCTTGCCATGCCGGTAATTATGGGGCGCAAACCCGAATTTGATAAATTCCCCGGCGCCGTTGATACTTATTGCGTAGAAGCTATGATGCAAGACGGAAAGGCTTTGCAAGCCGGTACATCTCACTTCCTTGGTCAAAACTTTGCAAAGTCGGCTAATATTTCATTTATTAATGCTAATAACCAATCTGAATATGCTTATACTTCTTCTTGGGGTGTTTCTACTCGTCTTATCGGCGGTGTAATTATGACTCACGCCGATGATGAAGGTATGGTTGTTCCGCCAAGAATTGCTCCTTATCAAATTGTGATTATTCCGGTCATTAAAAATGAAAATGACGAAGCTAAAATTATGGCTTATATTGATAATCTTGTCAAAGAGCTCAAAACAAAAGCTCCTTTCGCTGAAAAAATCAGAATCAAAGTCGATAAGCGTGACCGTAAATCCGTTGACAAATTCTGGGAGTGGACAAAGAAAGGTGCTCCGGTTATTTGCGAGATTGGTATGCGTGATGTTGATGGCGATAACCTTATGGTTAAAGAACGTCTCAAACTCGGTACGGCCGAAGGAAAAGAAATTGCTCATCGCAACGAGTTTGTAAACACTATTGTTGAGCGTTTGGAAAACATCCAAAAAGCAATGTTTAATAAAGCAAAAAAACGCTTAGATGAAAATATTCGTACCGATATTAAAACTCCTGAAGAGTTTAAGGCTTATTTTGCTAATCCGAACTGTTGGATTGAAGGTACAGATGGACAAAAGGTTGCTTTTGTTCGCGGAAAATGGAGCGGTGATGAAAAAAGTGAAGAAATTTTAAAAGAAATGAAAATCAATATTCGCTGCTTGCCTCTTGATCAAAGCAATACCGAAGGTGTTTGCTTGCTCACAGGAAAACCGGCAACAATTGATGTTATTTATGCTCGCTCTTATTAAGCAGAGCTCGTTTTTCAGCCCCAAAGAAAATCTTTGGGGCTTTTTTTATTATTTTTTTTGACTATGTTTTCTTTTTAACCTAAACTTTCTTTATAAATTGTAGGAGCAAAGTTAACCGATGAAAAAAATTATTTATAGTTTAGGATTATCTATTTTATTGTCATGTCCAGCTTGGGCTCAGGAGCAGCTTCCGGCTGAACAAAATAATTCGTCTCCCGCAATCGACGAAGAAGATGCTCAAACTATTTTTTTCTCGGAAGATTTTTTGAATGAACTTGCTGAAGATGGTGAAGATGTACAAATTTTTAATGATATTCCTTTGGATAAGACGCAAGCTCCGCAAAATCAGCCTAACATATCCCCGACAAGACCTGAGGTAGAAAAGCAACTTACTCATACTGAAATATCTCAATCTTCAAGCCAAGTACAAACTCAGCCTCAGGATGTGCAATCTGTGCCTTTAGAACAACCGGCTCAGCAATCCGCTTCAGAAGTTTCTCAAAATGCTTTGCCTGAGGTTCAGAATTTGCCAAATGAACAACCTTTGCAACATTCTGCAACATCAGTACAAATAACTGAGCCGCAACCGGAGCAAAATAATGCTGCGGATAAAATGATTATTGCACCTGAAAGTGAAAAAATAATCTCTCAGACTGAACAGCAAAATATAGATAAAACTATTGTAAAACCTGATGTGACTTTGCAGCAGGCAATACAAAATGTTAATATAGCCAAGCCACAAGAAAAAAATAAAACTGCCGAAAACCCGGAAACTCCTCAAGTTCAACACCCCATAGAGCAAGTTCAAACTTTGCCCGATACCCCAATTATTGATAAACCATCTGACTTATCAGATAACCCTAAACCAACACTTCAGAATATGGTTCGGGAACAAATTTCTGAACCAGCTCCCTCAATAGCACCAAGCAGACCTGAGCCTAATGCCTTTTCTTTAGATGAAGGAGCTCCTTTACCACAAGGTATGTTACAAGATAATGGTCTATCTACAAATATGCTTAATCGAGGAATTCGAATTTCTCCTGAGCAACGCGCACGTATGATGATGAAAGCAAAATTTTCGGAAATGGATTTAAATCAAGATGGAATTATAACTAATGAAGAATTTATCCGTTATAAAACTGCCGAAGCTCAAAAAATTTCAATGCAGGTTTTTCATCAGATTGATTCAAATCATGATAACATTTTATCCGAAGAAGAATATAATGTCTTAATGGATAAAATGATTGAAAATTATATAAAACCCAACCAGAAACATTAGATACGGCCTCTCATTTGAGAGGCTTTTCTTTTAAAAACAATCCCTTACCCTTACAAATTTATCGCCTTCTTTAATTTTCGGTTGCAAAAAAAAAAAA
>CALXVY010000029.1 GCA_944392255.1 uncultured Alphaproteobacteria bacterium
AGCAAATGCCCAAACTAGCATTAACCTCAAAGGATAATGACTATGTTTGGAAGCAAAACTTTAAGTAAAAAGGAGTTAAAATCAACAGAAGTTGGAGATGATGTATTTCAACTGTTGATGTTGTTGTTAGATATTGAAGTAAGAAATCAAAGGGGAAAATAGGTATGGATGCAGTGTTATTAGCAAGAGTATCCACAGAAATGCAGGAAGATGGCTTTTCTTTGGATGCTCAATTAGAAAGAATGAGAAAATATTGTGCAAGACAAAATTTGAATATTATTAAAGAATTTAATATTACAGAGAGTTCAACTAGGGGAAAAAGACCCAAATTTAAGAATATGCTATCTTTCATAAAAGAAAGAAGAAAAACTGTTGCAATCATTGTAGATGCAGTGGATAGATTGCAAAGAAATTTTTCAGAAACTACTTTTTTAGATTCAATGTTAAAAGCTGGGAAGTTAGAACTACATTTTCTGAGAGAAAATATGATATTGAATCAATCATCAAAAAGCAGTCAGAAAATTTTGTGGGATATGTGTGTCCTGATGGCTAAATCCTATGTGGGTAGTTTGTCTGATAATGTAAAGAGAAGTGAAGAGAAAATGCTGAATGAAGGGCTTCTTCCAGGTCCTGCACCCATAGGTTATTTGAATTCCAAAGAAGATGGCAAGAAAACAATTATTATTGACCCTGAGAGAGGACCTTTGGTGAAAAAACTATTTGAAGAATACTCTACAGGGTTATTTTCTATGGATGAGTTGGTGAAAAAGGCAAAACAATGGGGATTGAGAAACAAAAGGTCTGGAAATCCAATAACTAAAGCTCAATTTGCAGATATTTTACAGAACCCATTCTATTATGGTGTTATGTATTACAATAAAAACTATTATCCTCACAGTTATGAAAAATTGATTTCCCAAGACTTGTTTGATAAATGCACAGAAGTTAGAACTGGAAGATTTAAAAGAACAGCCAAAAGAACTAAACAACCATTCTTGCTGTCAGGATTAGTCAGATGCAAGCACTGTGGATGTCTCCTTTCTCCATATATGAAAAAAGGGAAGTATGTATATATGAGACATACTTCTCCTGATGGGTGTCAGCACACCTCAAATGTTGGAGAAAACCTAATAGTGAGAGAAGTGCAGAATCAGTTGCAGTCTATTCAATTTTCTGATGAGCAGAAGCAAGATTTGCAAAAAAAGTTAAAAACAGCTTATGAGAAAAAGTATGGAAACAACAAATATCAACTTGAGAAGTCCCAAACTGAACTTGAGGATTTAAAAGAAAATCAAGCAAAACTCTTGGATTTATTGATTGCAGGAACTATCACTGATGGAGTGTATAAAGAAAAAAATAATCAATTTGAGCAAAAGAAAGCTCAATTGGAGAACTCTATTAGAGAAATGGCTGAGCCTGATGATTCTCTGGATAAGGCTATTGATAATGTATTGAATTTCAGTCAAAATTCTTTTGAAATTTTTAAAAGTTCTCAAATTGAGGAAAAAAGAAGGATTTTAAATTTTGTGTTTGAGAACTTTTTTATGGATGGAAAAAATGTAGAAATTTCAATGCATAAACACTTCAAGCTCCTATCAAAAATAGGAGCTTGTCAAGATTGGTGCCCTGAAGAAGACTGACCTGCGGTTTGCAAGCAAATCCTCGGCCGCTTCGTCGTCGCTCGGCTAAAGCCTCACCGGCATACTTCCGTCTTCTGGCTTCTAAATTTTTGTTGCACAAAAATTAAGGCACTGCGGTCATTCGTTTTGTAAATTTTGCCAGCAACGTTTACATTTTGCTGGCGCAATAACAAAACTTCACCTGTCGTTATCAAATAACCGGAGCAACGGTTATTTGATTTCCTCCAGCTCTCTTCCTAGTCAAACTTCCTTCTGGAAGTTCGAGTTGTCTTACAAATACCATACTAAAAAACCTCCCTAAAGGAGGTCTTTTAGTATGGTGCTCCATAGTTGACGAATTACTAACTGTATTAATTGAAGATGCCGATAATATTGAAGCTCTTATAGATAGTTTTAATAGGTGTAAATAAAAATCGATATTTTATTAAAATACTATCGAAACGTGAAGATGGATTTGGTATAATAAAGGTATCCAAAGAGCGAATCCGCAGAAAATGACTTTTTGATACCAAACGGCAAAAAAATAACAAACTAAAACGACTTAAAGAAACTAAAGCAAAATTAAAAAACTAAAAACGATTAAACTATTTTATTTTGTTCTATCTGTGCACGGAGGCTAAAGCGAGGAAATTCCCCTTTAGTTTTAGAACATTGAAAGCGGCTAACAAGTATAGCCACTATGTTAATCTATTATATAATAAGAGGAGATAATTATGGTACAAGACGTTTTGTATACATTAAACCCACATGAGAATAATACTTCTGAAACTAGATTAATTGATACATTCAACTATACTATAAAGGAGTTTTACAGAAACAAATTAGGACCTCGTTTTCATAAACATCCTGAAAAACAATACAAAATAGCAATTTTTATTCAAGATAGTTGTCGGGCAATGAAAGAGCCGCATTTGCATGTTATTTTGAGTATGCCTGAAGAAGATATTTCAGATTTTTATTGGTTTGTATCAGGAAAGATGAAGCAATATTATCCTTCAATAACTCATGATATCAGAGTAATAAAAGATACAGATATAGATAGACAACGGGTATTTAGATATTGCTTAAGAGAAGATAAGCCTATATATATAAATAGTGATTTATGTCATAAAACTTATTTGCACTAATCATTTAAAATAATAAAGCGAAGTCCTAGGAAAACTTAAATAATGTAAAGCCCTTGTTATATTCCTTGGCGCTGGAATACACCGGAAGTCCTTATAGTTAGGCTTCCGGTTTTTCTAACTATAAGACAAAGTGTTTTTAAGGATTAGAGCTTTTTCCTTTTAAAAACAAGGACATCCATAGTGAAATATAAAAATAATGAGTTTTCAATAACTTGTATAAGGATTATGCTTGGGCGCTGGGTAGCTGTAATCTTGCTTTTTTATGCGTTTTAAACGCGATTTTAAAGCCGTACAGAGGTTTTTGAGAAGCTTTGCTATAATTCCTCTTATAAAGCTTGATTTGTTGAATGAAGCGGCTCTTTTGAGCTTAATTTTTCTGAAAAAATTGCTTGTAAATAAAGTTTGATTTGTTAAACTGAACTTGAATGTTGCTCCTATAAACAGAGTGATATTTAGGGCGTCGAAAACCCTCCTATATCTACAGTCGTGAGCACACGACTTAAAATATCGTGCCGACTTCTGTCATGGACGGATGTCGGTGAATAAGGCTATGTGCTGAATAAGCCGAGCCGTTTGTAGATATACGGTTTTCGAACATCCGCCCACCTTTTTTTCGGTGGGTTTTGTTTTAACCATTAAACTAGGATGTGAAATCGTATGAAAAAAATATGTTTTTGGGTCTGTTTATCTTTTATTTTTATATCACAAAATGCTTATGCTCTTATAGCTGATGTTAAAGGAGGAATAGCTTGTCCGAGAAAAAGTTCTATGTCTAATGCTTTAACATATGCTTCTGGCGGAGATGATGTTTCTATTGTTCGTTCAGGATGTGTTAGAATTAATGGACGAGTTTTTATAAAAGATTATGGCATGTTTTCATCGGTAATCTTATATCAAGGAAAAACCTATTATATTCCAAGTGAATTTTTGAAAAATATAAGGAGATGAGATGATGAAAACTGTTTTTCTACTATTGTTTTCAGTAGTTCTCTTGTTTTCTTTAACGTCAAATAGTTATTCTAATTCTACACTAGACTATTTGGATAGTGGATATTTTTTTAATGCATCAGCAAAAGATTTGAAATCTAAAATATCTAAAAAATTGATAAATCCCAAATTTCAAGTAGTAGGCAATGGTAGTCTTTTAATGGTGGCGGCTGTTCAAAGTAATGATTTAGATATTTTAAAAGTACTCATAGAAAATGGTGTCGATATCAACAAGGTAGATGAATATGGAAATACAGCATTACATTACTCTATTTCAGATAAAAATCCACAAAGGAGCTTAGAAGTATTAAAAATTTTTATAGACGCAGGAGCAAACATTGATATTAAAAATAAAGATGGTATGACACCTCTATATGTTGCGGTAAGCGTTATGGATAAAGAATATATTGAAAAATTAGTTAATGCTGGCGCCAATATAAATACTCAAGATACCCTTGTAGGGGAGAGTATCTTAATGAAAGCTATAGAAGGAAGAGCAGAAAAAGAAATTATTAATTATCTTATATCTCAAGGAGCCAATGTCAATATAGAGGATAAACATGGTTCTACAGCTCTTATTTTAGCTATGAAGCATTATTCTGATATCGATATTGTAAAATCATTAATTAAAGCAGGTGCTGATGTTAATAAAGGAAGCGATTTAATGCACGGAAATGCTTTGATGTGTGCTTATTGGAATTTAGTCCCAGAAAATATTATTGAGCTCTTGATTGAAAATGGTGCTGATACAACAATAAAAGATAGAGAAGGAACTGACATGGAAACATATAGATTATATTGGGAAGAAAAAATGAATTAATATTAATGTGGTAGGTTAAATTATTATTTTTTAATGCTGTACTTTTATACTGAATTTCTTTAAAATTCATGTCAAAACCAACTACACTCTGATTTGACATCAAAAAAAGTGTAAAAAGTAAGTGGAATATCCTTGGCTTTTTACACCTGTAAAGTATAATCTATAATATAGTTTATACAGATAGATTCGTTTTACAGGAGAAACAAGATGATTTTCAATTATATCAGAGTAAGTACAGCTTTACAAAATATAGATAGACAGTTGGTCGGTATTGCTTGCGATAGAGAATATATGGACAAGCTATCCGGTAAAGATACAAATAGACCTCAACTTCAAGCCATGATTGATAATCTAAGAGAGGGAGATATTGTTAATGTCCACTCAATGGATAGACTTGCTCGTAATGTTCAAGACCTTTTAGCTTTGATTGATACAATAATTAATAAAGGAGCAAAGATAAAATTCCATAAGGAAAACCTAACTTTTGAAGCAAATAAGAAAACAGATGCTTTTCAAAAGCTTATGTTAACCTTGTTAGGGGCTGTATCTGAATTTGAAAGGGAGATAATCTTAGAAAGACAGAGAGAAGGAATTGCTATAGCAAAGCAAAAGGGCAAGTATAAGGGCGGACAGAAAAAGCTATCAGAAGAACAAATAAAAGAAATCAGAGCGCTGGTAGAGGCTGGAAAAATGAAGGTAACAGACATTGCAAAAAAATATGTTGTTACTAGACAAACCATTTATAATTTGATGAAATAAACTATAATTGATTTTAAGGAATACATAATGGATATTAAAGAAATACTAGTTAGAGAACAAGAAATGAAATTATCTGAAGCTAATGTAATGTTAGATGCAGTAACTCAGTTTGCAAAGGTAACTATACAAAGTGTTATATTGGTTAATGGAATGGCTATTGTCTCAATACTTACATTCCTTGGAAATATAACAAATAAAAATATATTATGTATGTATGATAAGCATTTACTTTTTTATAGTATGTTTTTTTTCTGTTTAGGTTTATTTTTAGGGTTGTTAGCATCTGTATTAGCATATTTAGCTCAACAGTCTTTGCGAGAAATTTATGTATTTCCAGACGCTAAAGAAAAGAAAGATAAAGAAGGTATTTTGTTTCGAAGAATAGCATTGGGGTGCATCCTTGTTTCTACTTTACTATTTATAGCAGGAGCTTTCATGTCGCTTAATGGTATTTTAGGAGGATAGGTATGGAGTGGATTGAAAAGTATTATAAAGTTATGTCTTTTTTGAAAGAATCTTTTGAGATAATAGACAGTATGCCGGATGTTCATTGTACTTATGTATATAAGGATGATATTAAGGATTTGAATCCACGAGATATTCGTTTAAGTATTTATTATTTGCATCACGAACGTAAATATATATCTGCAACCGGTAGTGATAAGGATGGTTATTGGAGAGTAACAAAAGAAGAATCTTTTGATAAGGGTTATAAAATAATTCAAAATGAATATAATCAACTATTGGAGAATTTAGAAGTAAAAGGATTTGTATATGGATTAGAAGAAGATGCCGTTTTAAGAATGACTATGGATGCAAATGGTGTCATATATATTAATAATAAAAGATTCAAAAAAACCAATCATGATTCGGTAAATCGGCGAGTTTTGGGATATTTATTAAAAAATCCGAGACAAATTATCTCAAGAGAAGAGTTTGAAAAAGCGGGAGTGTTAAGTAAGAAAGATGATAAAGATTTAACAATAGCTCTGCACGATATGAAAATGGAAGGGGAATGGAAAAAATTATTCTTTCCAATGGGATGCTCTAAACATACTCTTTATCTTCGTAATCCGATTCGAAAATTTGAATTAGAGAAAGAAAATATCACAGAAGAAGATTTAGATAGGTTATTTTCTTCCTTGAAGAAATGATTTTCTTGTATAAAAATTAGACTTTCACTAGAAAAGTTAGATTTGATGCAATACGTGTAAAAGTATTGTAATGCCTTTGTTATGACAAAAAAGGCAAATTTACATAATCTCATAGAGAGACGTTTGGGAAAAACAATTTCTAATCAAGATGTTGGAGACATCCTTGACTTGCTTTTACTTTTCCTTGAAATTGAAATGAGTAAAGAGTAGCCGATTTTGTTTTTAGCGGATGTTTTTGAAAGGAATTACTATATGAGAGCAATAATACTAGCACGAGTTTCAACAGAAATGCAGGAAGATGGTTTTTCATTGGATGCTCAATTAGATAGATTAAGAAATTACTGTTCTATTAAGGAATTAGATGTTGTTAAAGAATTTACATTTGTGGAGAGCTCTTTTAAAGGAAAACGCACAAAATTTTATGAAACAATTAATTTCGTAAAACAAAGTAAAGGTAAAATAGCTATTGTTGTGGATACTGTTGATAGACTTCAAAGAAGTTTTAAAGAGTTTCCAATGCTTATTGATTTGATTGAAAGAGATAAAATAGAATTACACTTTTATAAAGAGAATCTAATAGTTGATAAAAATTATAAAAGTTCTGATTTAGCTATGTGGCAGATGCAAATTATGTCTGCAAACATGTATGTAAATTCTACTAGAGATAATGTTAAAAGGTCAGAAGAAAAGATGTTAAAAGAGGGCTTATTACCAGGAAAAGCTCCTCTTGGGTATTTGAACGTAATCGATAATGGCAAAAAAAATATTGTTATAGATTCTGAGCGAGGATATTTAGTTTGTAAATTGTTTGAGCAGTATTCTACAGGATTATATTCAATGGATGAGCTGGTCAAACAATCTATAAAGTGGGGGTTAAGTAATAAGAAAAGCGGTCATCCAATTACAAAAGCCCAACTGTCAAAGATTTTGCAAAATCCATTTTACTATGGTGTAATGAAGTATAATAATGTTTTCTATCCACATGTCTATGAACCGCTTATTTCTAAAAAACTATTTGATGTTTGTGAACAAGTTCGTACAGGTAAATATAAAAGGACTTCAAAACATACAAAAATGCCTTTTATTTTTAGGGGACTTGTCCGTTGTAAACATTGTGGTTGCTTGTATTCTCCGGAAATAAAAAAGGAAAAATATATTTATTTGCGTCCATCCCCATTAAAGAAATGTCCTCATTGTAAAAATGTTAATGAAGATATTTTATTGCAATCAGTCGAAGCATGCTTTTCCTCAATAGCTTTTGATGCTGAAATGAAAGAAGTTTTAGCTAAAGAACTAAAGTCTGCTTATGAAAAGAAGCATGGAAATACCGAGTGTCTATTGAATAAAAATAGGCGAGAGTTGTCAGATATTGAAATAAAACGAAGCCATTTACTTGATTTGCTTATGGAAAACACTGTCTCTGCAGAGGCTTATAAGGTAAAAGATAAGGAATTAGAACTAAGAAAAATTGAACTTCAGCAGAATATAGAGATTTTAGAACAACCAAATGTTTGTCTTGATGAGGCAATAGATAAGGTGTTGAATTTCGGTGAGAATTCTTTTGGCATTTTTAAAAGTTCGAAAACTGAAGAAAAACGAAAGATTTTAAATATTGTATTTTCGAACTTTCAGTTGGATGGAAAAAATGTAGAAATTTCAATGAGAAAACACTTTGAACTTCTATCAAAAATAGGAGTTTGTCAAGATTGGTGCCCTGAAGAAGACTCGAACTTCCACGAGAAAACTCTCATAAGTACCTGAAACTTACGCGTCTACCAATTCCGCCATCAGGGCATTTTTTTCTATTGCGTGATGTTTATGTAGCCATAGGCATTTAACAATAAAATCGTACCAATAATTACTCTATATACGACAAAGGGTAAAAAGGTTGATTTTCTTAGCCACCACATGACTGTGTATATCGCAATCACAGAAAATATAAACGAATATAAAATTCCGTCAATAGCAAAAATGATGGCGGTTAAATTATTTTGTTTGAAAAGCTCATAACCAACTAACATACCGGCACCCAATATTGTTGGTATAGACAATAACATTGAAAATTTTGCGGCCTCTCTTCTTTCCATGCCTAAAAAACGTGCCATGGTTATAGTGATGCCAGAACGACTTGTTCCCGGAATTAAGGCTAAGCATTGAGCTAACCCGATTAGCAAGGCATCTAATATACCTAAATGCTCAACTTTGCGTACGGTCAAACCAACTTTATCAGCTATATATAGCAATAGGCCATAGCCTAAAATTGTCCAACCTATGAGCTTGGAACTTCTCATCCATTCTACACCTTCTGTTCTCAAAAATAGGCCAAATAACATTGCCGGAATGGAGGCAATTATCACTAACCAAAAAATACGGTTGCCGTAATCTTGAAAATTGGGTAAAAACCAAGATTTTAGCAAACCTTTGAACATTTTCCATAGTTCTTCGGAAAAATATATCATTACGGCGATAATTGAGCCAATATGCATGGCAACATCCATTGCTTGTCCTTGGTCAGGAAAAGTGGTGAAAATGGAAAATAAAATTAAGTGTCCCGATGAACTTACCGGCAAAAACTCAGTAATACCCTGTAATAAGGATAGGAGAACTATTTGAAATGTACTTAACATTTATATTCTTTCTTGTTTGATGCCAATAGCACTGCAGATGCGTTTTTTTAATGCTATCGGAGAAATTGGTTTGACTAAATATTCTTGAATTCCCAATTCTTTGGCAATTAAAACTGTTTGTTCTTTTGTATCTATTGTTACCATAATCAGTGGGATGTTTTTGTTGCTGCCATATTGTCCATTTTTGAGTTCTTTGGCAAATTCTAAGCCGGCTTTTTCCGGAATTTGCTGATCAAGTAAAATAAAGTCTATTTTATATTCATTCAGCATGTCTATTGCTTCTTGAACATTGGCTGCTTCTTTAATTTGTTTGATGCCAATTTGATAAAGTGCAGTTTTGGCAAATGTTCTTGAAAATTTATCATCATCTACAATCAGGCAAGTTAATGTTTCAAAACTTAAATTACGGCGTAATATTTCGTTCATAGTTTTACTCTCTTTAATTTAAAATGATGCATGAGTTATTTTCTTTGTTCAAATTTAATAAAGAATGTGGTGTGAAACGTGTGTTTCTTAAAGATGCGCCCCAGTGCAAATGCGGTCCTGTGGCTCGTCCGGTTTTACCAACCTCGCCAATGATGTCTCCTTTTTTGACGGCTTGTTTTTCTTTGACATAGATTTTATTCATATGTGCATATATGGTTTGCAAACCATGACCATGATCTATGACAACTACATTGCCGGAATAAAACGTATTGGGAGCGGTTAAGGTAACAATACCATCTCCTGCGGCTTTAATCGGAGTTCCCAATGGGGCTGCAATATCGGTACCGGCATGAGGATTCATCTTTTGCCCGTTCATAATTCTTTGTCCGCCATAATTGCCACTTATTCTACCATTTACCGGTTCAATGAAACCCTTTTTCCAATAGGTTTCCAACCTATCACCTTTTAAGGCTCCGCGAACGAGAGTTCTTTCTCTATCAATTTCGGCTTGGTCTTCTTCTGACGGTGTTACTTTTCTTGGCGGTAGACCTTTGATGTTTTGAATATCCCAATGGCTGGGGGCAATATTTAAATCATAACTATATGTGTTGCCTTCTGTATCTGTGGCTTCTAAAACAGTTTGTTTTTTTTGCTCTCTTGTTAAAGCAAAAATAAAATCCCCATTTTTATCAACTTGATGATTGGCACCATTGATGCGAATTTTTTGCAAATTTTCTCCATGCCCTTTGATGATTTTGCCTTGAGCTAATTCTCCGCACAAAGTGATTTCCGGTTTGGCAGAAGCTGCCGAACTCATCAGCATCAAACTACATATCAAACAAGTCAATTTGCAATTTTTCATTCTTTGTTTTTACCTTTTTTTCTTTATTCACTTCAGTTTTGTGAGGCTCTGCGGATGGATAAGTTTTGATACAGCCATCAATCAGCTTAATATCTAAACTTTCTGCCGCTTTGGCTTGCTCTATGGTATATATGGTTTGCATATCTTGATTGCGTACCCAAGCAAAACCACGCTTCAAAACCGAATCAATCGAAACTGAATCTAATCTAAGCGATAAATTCTTTAAATTTTCTTGATTTTTTTCAAAAATATTTTTGATGTAATAAGGTTTTAAGGCACAACGCTCAAGCATGGCTTGTTTGTTGTTTAATAAATTTCTGAAGGAAATTTGCAATCTTTCTATTCTGTCATCAAAGCGCTGGGTAATCTCTGATAATATTTGTGATAAGTTGGGAATGCCTCGGCGCAAAGCTTCCAATTGATTGTTTCTCTCGGCAAAATAGCGTAAAACACCATTGCTCATGCGACTTTGCAATGTATTAATTTGCATTTGTAATTCAGCTTTGACCGGAACGGCAAACTCAGCGGCACCGGTTGGTGTCGGAGCACGTTTGTCGGAAACATAGTCAATCAGCATGGTGTCGGTTTCGTGCCCGACAGCGGAAATAATCGGAATTTCAGAATCATAAACCGCGCGTATAACACATTCTTCATTAAACGGCCATAAATCTTCCAAACTGCCGCCACCGCGTGCCACAATCAAAACATCAGGACGGGGAATATCTCCTTGTGGAAATTGGTTAAATCCTTTAATTGCAGCGGCAATTTTTTCAGCGGCACCTTCGCCTTGTACCGGTGTCGGCCATAATAAAATCGGGGTTGGAAAGCGGTCGCGTACGCGGTGGATAATATCTCTTATCACAGCACCGCTTGCCGAGGTAACAACACCAATGGTTTTAGGCAAAAATGGAATAGGCTTTTTATGAGCTAAGTCAAATAATCCCTCAGCAGCAAATTTTTTCTTGCGTTCTTCAAGGAGTTTGAGCAAAGCGCCGGTGCCGGCAATTTCCATTTGTTCTATCACCAACTGATAAGATGATTTTCCGGCAAAGGTGGTGATTTTGCCAGTGGCAATGACTTCTAATCCATCTTCGGGTTTGAAGGGAAGGTGCATGGCAACGCCTTTCCATATCACGGCGGATAAAACAGCGTTTTCATCTTTTAAGGATAAGTACCAATGTCCGGAATCTGCCCTTTTACCGCCGAAAATTTCACCTTTGATGCGTATGTGACTGAACTTTGTTTCAACAAAGCGTTTGATTTCGGCAGAAATTTCACTGACCGTAAATTCTTTTTCTTGTTCCGGCTCAGATTGGGGCGCTACAATAGGTTTTGGCGCTAGTGTCGGACGTTGCATAAAATCTAATAAATCTTCCATTTTCTTATCCTTAAAAACTTGCCGTTATTATAAAAGTGAATATTGCTTTTGTTAAGGATAGATTTTGATTATGTGAAAAAAATCTTGGCAAATGGAAAAAAGTTCAATAATATAAGCTTAACATTTTCATTATTAAAATTTCTATTATGAATAAAATAAGTGCATTAAAAAAATTGCAGATTTTTTGCAGTAAGCAGAAAATTTCTGTCGAGGACTTAAAAAGTTTGGTCGATACTTTGTTTTTTCTTGAAGCAGAACAAAATTTTGAAATTTGTTATGAAGATGGTACTATTGCCAAAAAAATTAATTTGGCAAAGAAACCGGTTGCCATTAAATTGTTTTCTCAAAACAATAAATTTCAATTTTGGGTCTCTTTAAAATGTAGTTATCCTGAACAATTTAAGCTTAAAAGTGTAAAAAAGTTTTTTGCAGATATTCCTCTTATTAATTCTCAGGCATGGCGTGTTCCAAATATTTATGAAATGGATGCCATTATTATGTCTCTTTCATCAATTGAGGCAATTTATCTTTGCTATGATAAACAATTTTCTTTTCCCGATGAAAAGTACGACATTAATTTTGGTTGCTATGACAATGAAGGGAAACTGCAGGTGGCTTATTTATATTTTCCTAAATGCTGGACGACAAGAGATGATGATGATTTGGTTAAGGAAAAGCTCTTTTGGTGGCCGGTATGTAGCGCTGATTAATGCTTTTATTGTAAAAAAGCCTGTTCTTTTTTAGGAACAGGCTTTTGCTTTTCTTATTGGCAGAGTTTTTGTTCTTCCATGGTGGACAGCATATTTTTTTCTGGAACATTTAATAGCTCAGGGATTTTATTTAGAGGAACGCGGCAAATCTTTTTATATTCGGTTGATTCATTATTGTTTATTAAGGTGTTTTGAAAGGTTAATACACATTCATTGCCAACTTTTTCGGAACTCATTTTTTTTGTTAGAGTAATATTGCCGCTTGAACTGCTTTCTGAGGCTCCTTGATGATAGGAGGTGGCACTTAAGCAATTGGAAAGTTCTGATTTTATGCCCAGAGTTATATATTTAGGAGTATATGTACTAACTTGTTTGTTTCCGGCTAATGTTTTTAAGTCTTCTATAGTTTTGATGGTTGTTAGTTGGTCAAGCGGCACATATAAATCAAAGTCGGCATATTTTATATGACATCCCTTGCTTTCTATGCCGATAATTTCAGCTTTTTCGGTAAAAAGAAATAATTGTTTTTCTTCACTTGCCGGTTGACATTGATTTAATGAAATTAAAAATGCATCAGAAAAGTTTTGTTTTGTGTCTTGAGCGTGAACTTCAGATATAAAAAATGTTGATAGAAGACTCATTAAAATTATTTTTTTCATGTTTTTCTCCTTATTTTAATCCCATTAAACTATTGGCGAAATCATGCGCATTAAATTCATCTAAATCATCTATCCCTTCACCAATGCCGATAAAGTGAATCGGAGTAGGATTTTCTTCAGCGATGGCGACCAAAATGCCACCTTTGGAACTGCCGTCGAGTTTGGTTATGACCAATCCATTTACATCGACCATTTCTTTAAAAGTTTTAACTTGAGATAAAGCATTTTGTCCGGTGGTGGCATCTAAAGTCAACAAGGTGGCGTGTGGCGCATCTGGGATTTGCTTTTTGATGACACGGACAATCTTTTTTAATTCTTCCATTAAATTAATTTTGTTTTGTAGTCTGCCTGCCGTATCAATAAACACAATGTCATCATTTTCTTTTTGCGCTTCTTTTAATCCGTCAAAGCAAAGTCCTGCAGCATCACACTCGGGCTTGCCGGTAAAAACTCTGATTTGGTTTCTATCTCCCCAGACTTGGAGTTGCTCAACAGCGGCGGCGCGGAAGGTGTCTCCGGCAATCAAAGAAACTTTCATACCTTGTGCTTTATACTTAGAAGCTAATTTTCCGATAGTGGTGGTTTTGCCGGCGCCATTAACACCAACCATCAAAATAACGTAAGGTTTATGCTCTTTGTTGATAGAAAGAGGTGCTTGGCAAGAAGCTAAAATCTGCTCAATGTCAGAAGCCAATTCTTGTTTGATTTCTTGTTCATCGGCATCTTTATCTAATTTGCGTTTGGCAAAGTTTTGCAAAATTTTGGTGGTGGCTTTGATGCCAATATCGGAAGTTATCAGCAATTCTTCCAACTCTTCTAAAGTTTGTTCATCAACCTTTTTTTTGGTAAAAATATCAGTGATGCCGCCGGAAAGTTTATCGGAAGTTTTCTTTAAGCCTAAGCCCAGTTTTTGAAAAAAATTAGTCATCTATGCATTCTCCTTCCAAGCGCAATCTTCTGGCGCGATCTTTTCTGATATTAACGGGTACTTGCGGCATGGCGGCAGCCGGTGTGCCTGAGCGTTCCGAATAAGGAAAAACGTGCAATTTATTAATTCCGGCTTCTCTCACCAGTTTGATTGTATTTTCAAATTGCTCTTCGGTTTCGGTGGGAAAACCGCAGATAAAGTCAGAACCAAAAGTGGCTTCGGGACGAACAGCGCGAATCTTGTTGCACAGATTTATCACATCTTCTCTTGTATGCCTGCGGCGCATTCTTTTTAATATCAGATTATCGCCGGACTGAATGGATAAATGAAAATGCGGATAAATTCTCTTATCTTTTCCAACCAAAGCAATAAACTCATCATTCAAAGCTGCAGGGTCTAAGGAACCAAATTGCAAACTCGGCAATTCGGGAATCTGCTCCAAAATATGTTTTACTAAGCCGGAAAAGGAAGGCTGATAAGAGCAGGCATCAACACCGGTCAAGCAGATTTCTTTAAAACCTTGTTCAAGCAATTTGCGAATCTGATTTATGACATCTTCTTCTTTTACTGAACGGTTGTTGCCTCGGGCATAAGGAATGATGCAGTAGGTACAGCGGTGGTTGCAACCTTGTTGAATTTGTACAAAAGCTTTATGCCGTCCCTCGAATCCGGTAATGATATATTTGTCATAAGAATCGTAATTGAAAATGTCACTGACAATTTCTTTTTCTTGCGAATCGATATAATTTTCAATTTCGGCTTTTTCTTTGTTGCCCAAAACTAAATCTACCTCAGGCATATCGGTAAATTTTTTGGTGGCAACCTGAGCGGCACAACCAGTGACTACGATTTTAGCCTCGGGATGTTCTTTACGCAGCTTGCGAATCGTTTGTCGGCACTGACGTTCGGCTTCTCCAGTAACGGCGCAAGTATTGACAATAATCACATTGTCTAAATTGCCTAATTTTTCTTTCAAAACTTCCGACTCATAGCTGTTAATTCGGCAGCCCAAGGTTACAACTTCTACCACAAAAAATTCCTCTCTTAATTTAATAAAAAAATTCCTCTTCTTTTGCTTTTATAATAAAAGAAGAGGAATTGCAAATGTTTCGTATCAGCTGTTATTTAGCGTCTTTGCTGATTAATTCCAAAGCTTGGTCTGAATATTGTTTCATAACTTTGGCGCTTTCACGCAAAGCTGAGGCTTCTTCTTCGTTCAAATGCGGTTTGATAACTTGGTGAACACCGCGTTTGCCAATAACAGTCGGCAATGATAAGCATACGCCTTTAACGCCTTCAACATCATCATGATGAGAAGATACGGTCAAAATGGCATATTCGTTATTGCTGATAGCTTGGCAGATACGGCTCAAAGCACCGGCAATACCATAGAAAGTTGCGCCTTTACCATCAATAATTTTGTATGCAGAGTTACGAACTCCATCATCAATTTCGGCTTTTACGGCAGGAGTTAAAGGTTTGCCAATCATACGAGCCAAGTCTTCAATATGAACAGAACCGGCATCGCCTGCAGACCAAACCAAAACTTCACTGTCACCATGTTCACCCAAGACATAAGAGTGAATAGATTGCGGAGAAACACCTAAGTGGTATCCTAGCAAAGTTCTGAAACGGGAAGTATCCAAAACAGTACCTGAACCGATAACTCTTTCTTTGGGGAATCCGGAAAGTTTGATGGCAACTTCGGTCATGATATCGGCTGGATTTGCGGTAATGATTAAGGTTGTATCAGGAGCATATTTGGCAATTTGCGGAATGATGCTTTCAAAAATTTTGACGTTGCGACCTAATAAATCAATACGGGTTTCGCCGGGTTTTTGGTTGGCTCCGGCGGTAACAATAACAATTTCGGAGCCTTTCAAATCTTCATAAGTTCCGGCTTTGATTTTATTGGCATAAGCAAAAGGAGCTGCGTGAGCTATATCCATAGCTTCAGCTTGAGCTTTCTTTTCGTTGGCGTCAATTAAAACAACTTTACGAGCAACGCCTTTCATAACTAATGCAAATGCCGTAGCGCTACCAACAGAACCGGCACCGATAATTCCTACTTTCATATTTCCTCCTTAGGGGTTTGGTTATAACCCAATAAATTATTTTTTTCTCATTAACTATATATAGGGATTTATTTTTCAAAAACAATAAAAAAAGGCAACCCAAAGGTTGCCTTTTTGTAACTTTTTTTTTCAATTTGTTACTCAGGAAGAACAGTTTCTTCTTCGTCCATTGTTGCTTCTGAGGTTTCTTCAACGTCCATAGCACCATCATCTTCAGGAGCACCTTCTTCAATGATAATGTCTTCTGAAGTTTCTTGAACTTCAACAACATCACTATCTTCACTCGGGGCTGATTGTTCATTTGAAGAAACAGCCATTGATACTTCTGAAGTGGTTTCAGCTTGACTACTTGGCTCTTGTGCAACAGTTTGGTCATTTTTTACAAAATGCGCAATTAATAACAAAATGGCGATGACTAAAATGATATAAGCTAATTTTTTCATTATGATTTCCTTAAAAAAGTAAAACTATAAATGGTGTATGAAAATATTAATATATTATAGATATGAGTTAGTCAATATATCTAAGGATGTATATAAGCTTTTTTTTAATATGTTATCCACTTGATATTGCTCTTTGTGACGGTTGAAAAATAAGGAGTTATTAAATTCTTTTTATGTTTTTTGGAACGAACATAAAAAATAATGCTTGTCAAATTATATATTTTTGTGCTATCTACCAAATCACAGGTTGTTGACCTGAATAATTTGTTTTAATTTTATGAGGTTTTATCATATGACTGATGTAGCAAACCGCGTTAAAAAAATCGTTGCTGAACATTTAGGTGTTGAAGAAGCAAAAGTTACCGATACTGCTAGCTTCATTGACGATTTGGGCGCTGATAGCTTGGACACTGTTGAATTGGTTATGGCTTTCGAAGAAGAATTCGGTTGCGAAATTCCTGACGAAGCTGCTGAAAAAATTCTCACAGTTAAAGATGCTATTGACTATCTTTCTAAAAATGCTTAAGCCTTATTTAGCATTTGAATAATGATGAAACTCGCTTGACTAAGCGAGTTTTTTCATATAAAAACTTTACAAAAGCTATTCTGTGTAGCTGTTTGAAGAAATTTTTTATGAGGTAATTATATGAGAAGAGTTGTTGTTACCGGTTTGGGGATTGTTTCTCCTTTTGGTAGAGGCGTTGATTATAACTGGAAATCTATTTTGGAAGGAAAGTCCGGTATTCGTAAAATTGAAGGAATTGATTTGAAAGATATTCCGGTTCAAATTGCCGGTCAAGTTCCAACCGGAAAAGGTGAACACGAATTTGATCCAGATACGGTTATGGCTCCTAAAGATCAAAAGAAAAACGACAGATTTATTCTTTATGGAATGGCTGCCGGCGGTGATGCTCTCGAAGATGCCGGTTGGAACCCCGAAACAGCTTCCGAAGATGAAAAATATCGTTTCGGTGTTATGATGGGTTCCGGAATCGGCGGTTTGGATGTTATTTATGAAAACTCTGTTTCTTTCCACGAAAATGGTATGAAAAGAATTTCTCCATTCTTCATTCCTTCTTGCTTAATCAATTTGGTTTCTGGTAATTTGTCGATTAAATATCAACTCAAAGGTCCTAACCATGCTTGCGTTACAGCTTGCTCTACCGGTACTCATGCTATTGGTGATGCTGCAAATATTATCGCCAGAGGTGATGCTGATATGATGCTTGCCGGCGGTGCCGAATCGGCTGTTAATGTGTTGGGTCTTTCCGGTTTTGCCAGAATGAAAGCTGTTACATCTTCTTTTAATGACGCTCCTGAAAAAGCTTCTCGTCCTTGGGACCAAGATCGTAGCGGTTTTGTTATGGGTGAAGGTTCCGGTGCCGTTGTTTTGGAAGAGTTGGAACATGCTAAAGCTCGTGGCGCAAAAATTTATGCCGAAGTGGTTGGTTATGGTATGAGCGGTGATGCTTATCATATTACGGCTCCTTCCGGTGACGGTGCTTATCGCGCTATGAAAATGGCTGCTGACCATGCAAAAGAACATGGCATTGAGCTTAAAGATATCAATTATATTAATGCTCATGGTACTTCTACACCAGCCGGTGACGTTGGGGAAGCTTTGGCTGTTAAACGTTTGTTTGGTGATGATATGAAATATGTTTCTATGTCTTCAACAAAATCTGCAATCGGTCACTTGCTTGGCGCTGCCGGTGCTGTAGAAGCCGTATTCACCATTAAAGCTCTGCAAGACCAGATTTGCCCGCCGACTTTGAACTTAGAGAATCCAGCTGAAGAAGTTAAAGATATGGATTTGGTTCCTCTCAAAGCTAAGAAGAAAGAGATTAAAGCAGCTATGTCCAATTCTTTCGGTTTCGGTGGTACAAACTCTTCTTTGGTTTTGAAGAGATATGAAGCTTAATTGAGTTTGAATTGTTAAAAAAAAGCGTTGTTTATTTAAGACAACGCTTTTTTATCTATGGATATATTTTTCTGTTATTGACTCTCTTTTTTCTTGAGGGTAGCTTTATCTTCAAGATTTATGGAGATATTTTATGAAGAAATTTTTGGGAATCGGTATTGCTTTTGCCGTTTTAGTTTCATTGCAAATTTATTTTTGGTGTGTGCAAAGCGGACCGCTCACTCAAACTGCTTTTATTCGTGTGGAAAAAGGAACTTCTCTTAATATGGTGGCTGATGGCTTGTATAGAGAAGGTATTATCTCCCATCCTTTTATTTTTAAAATCATTGCGCGTTTTTCTGGGCTTTCTCAAAAGCTCCGCGCCGGTGAATATCAATTCGAGGCAAAAATTTCTTTATGGAATGTGATGCAAAAAATTGCCAAAGGAGATGTATTTTATCGCAAAATTACATTGCCGGAGGGGCTGACTAATCTTGAAATTATTGCTCTTTTGAATGAAAACCCATATTTAAGCGGTGAGATTTCTTTGAACGAAATTCAAGGCTCTATCCTGCCTGAAACTTATACGTTCCCTTTTGGTACCGAGCGACAAAAAATTATTCTCGAAGCGCAAGCAGATATGCAAAGAATACTTGATGATGCTTGGAATAGTCGTGATTTGACATTGCCAATTAAGAATAAAAAAGAATTGCTTATCCTTGCTTCTATCATTGAAAAAGAAACCGGAGTGCCTGAGGAAAGACCTCTGGTGGCTTCAGTCTTTGTAAATCGCCTCAAAAAAGGTATGAAATTGCAAACAGATCCTACGGTTATTTTTGCTTTGACGCAAGGAAAATCTGATCTTGGACGTTCGCTCAAGCGTAAAGATTTGCTTATTGATAGTCCTTATAATACTTATAAATATTACGGGTTGCCTCCTGAGCCAATATGCAATCCTGGAAAAGATGCCATATTGGCAGCAGCTCAACCGGCTGATACAGATTATTTATATTTTGTAGCAACTGGTGACGGTGGGCATAATTTTTCAAAAAGTCTTTCCGAGCATAATAAAAATGTGAAAAATTGGGTTAAAAAAATTTCCAAATAGTTCTTTCTTGACTTGTGAAATTAGAATTTTATACTTTCGATAAATTTAAATTATCAATATGATTATTAACCTTAAAAATTATTTTTATGAACAGACAAGATGTTTTTGAAGGTGTGAAGAAAAAAATTCAAAACTTGGGTGTTTCTGAAGCTAAAATTACGGAAGAGGCTTTGTTGCTTGGCGATTTAAATCTTGATACTTTTGATATTGTAGATATTTGGGCTCAGTGTGTGAAAAGTTTTTCGGTAAAGCCTGAGGTTGCCAAGATTGAAGAAATTTCCTCAGTAGGAGATTTGGTTTCTGTTTTTTATTATGAAATCAATAAAAAAGTTTAAATAAAAAAGTGTATTCTTGCCCAAAGAATACACTTTTTTATTTACATCGTTAATGCGTGGTATTAATAGTATTTGTAATGAGATATTACTATAGTTTTTTTATGTTAAATAAAAAGTTTTATAGAAAAGAAAATTAAAATTTTGACTTTAATTGAATGTATGGCTTTGGCTGTAATTGTATTGATTTTAATTTGTTGTGCTTAAATTTTTTGTACTATGAAACTTTTAGCTTGGTTATGTGCCAGATTGGGATTTGTAATTGCCAGTTTGGAGTTTGGTGCAGAAAGAGTACTTTTTACACCGCCTCGTTTTTCAAAAAAGAGAGAATATGTTGAGGCAAGGGAGAAAGTTAAACTTACGTCTTTTCATGCCAAAAACAAAAACATCAATCGACGTGGAATCAGAGGTAAATGATGAGGGTCGATTGCTTCTTAAAAAAAGCTGTTTTCTTTTAATGAAAACGGCTTTTTTTGTAATCTATGCTTGTCCAAGAGTTTCCATTAACATGGGATATAAAGCTTGTTTGGGATCCATGCCTTTGGTTAAAACAACTTTGAAAATGGGGTACATACGTTCACATTCGCGGATAGCAATATCAATTACTTGAGAAATTTTGCCATTTAACACGGTTTCGTCTTCATCATTGAGTAAGATTGAATGTTTGAATACGGGCATGTTTTGTTCTGTCCAATAAGAAAAATGTCCAAGCCATAAATCTTCATTAACCAATGCCAAAAGCTCAAAAATTTTGCTTCTGTCTTCAATGGTGCTTTTAATATCCATCAGGCATGAAAGGTGCAGACAACGCATATTTTCTTCCCAAGAGAAGAATAGAAGCATATTGTTCCATTTTCCCTGAACTTCTACAACCACTTCATTATTGGCTCTGCGTTCAAATTCAAAGGATTTTGAGGAGAAGATATTCTCGACCAAATCTATGGGATTATATTCAAAGGCAATTTTCTGTGCCAAAAACATTTACTTCTCCATTTCTAAATTTTGACAATGACGTTTTTTTATCTCTGAATACAGATTGCCTTGCCGAGTCGTGAATTACAAGTCCCGAGTCGCAGTTTTCCACTTTATTTGTTTTTTATAAAAAAAATAAAAAATATTTTTCTTTTAAATCAAAAGGTTATCTCTGCGGTGTTGATAATAATATTTTTTTCATGTGGATATATTTTTTTTTATTAATATAATCTTAGCAATTTTGAAAATCGGAAAAGGTAAAAAAATGAACGGACTTGATTTTCCTCAGATTTCGCCAATTATTTTTTCTGTCGGTCCTTTAGACATTCGTTGGTATTCGATGGCTTATTTGGTTGGAATTATTATCGGTTGGATATTAATTAACCGCAATGTTAAAAAATATGACTTGAAGCTTTCCAAAGAAGATATTGAAGATTTTGTTTTTTACATCACACTTGGTATTGTTATCGGTGGACGGCTTGGCTATGTGATTTTTTATGGCGGTAGTGCGTTTTGGATGAATCCTTTGCAAATATTTGAAGTTTGGAAAGGGGGAATGTCTTTTCATGGCGGCGCATTAGGTGTGATTGTTGCAACATATCTTTTTGCTCGCAAAATCAATTATAAATTTTTGGCTTTGACCGATTTGATTGTTCTTTATGCCCCTATCGGAATTTTTTTGGGTCGCTTGGCTAATTTTGTAAATGATGAATTATGGGGGAGAGTAACTAATGTTCCTTGGGCAATTAAATTTCCGAACGGAGGATTTTTGCCACGTCATCCCTCTCAGCTCTATGAGGCCTTTTTTGAGGGTATTTTGATGTTTGCCATACTTAATTTATTGTGGCGTTCAGATTGGGTTCGTGCGCATAAGGGGGTTGTATCTTCTTTATTTGTTATATTATATGGATGTTTCCGCATTTTGATGGAGCAGTTTAGAGAACCCGATATTCAGTTGGGATATTTCTTTACCTACTTTACCATGGGACAAATTCTTTCCGTACCGCTGATTGTGCTTGGTGCCAGCGTTTTATATATGGTCAGCCGTAAAAAAGATTAAGCTTTTGATGAGATATTGTGGCTGAACTCGTTGGCTTTTTGTAAAGTTTTGCGGATACGGTATAAAACTTCAATTGAGTTGGCATCACTGCGCTTCTTTTCGGAAACGCAGGTTGACACTGTAAGCTTTATGCTTTTTTTGCGGTTGCTTAAAACAAATTCGGCAGAAGCAATGGCACGACGGATTTTCTCCAAATGTTCAAAACTTTCATTTTTATTTTCATTCTTAAAAATGAGGATAAATTCGTCTGCACTGTAACGATATAGATATTCTTCTCCAAATTCTTCAATGATTTTTCCGGTTATCATACGAACCAGAGTATCTCTGTCTTTTTTACCAAAAATATTTTTTAGCTCATTGTAATTATCAATGCTGACAATGCCGATACTATATTTCAGCGGGAAGGATTCCGATTGAATCATATAAGAATTGCGGCTGGGCAAACCGGTTAAAGCATCTTTATAGGTATTGTAATAGATATTATGAATAATTGAGAGCATTAAGGTTAAAGCCGCTGAGCAAAAGAATATGGTCAGAGCTGTCGGCGTGTCGGAATAAATAAAGCCAAACATGAGATTTAGGCTGCAGAAAAACAATGCATAGTTCATGATAAAACCATCTTTGGAGGCTTTGATAAAAAAGGTGATAAGCGTGATGAGAAAAAGTATTAGTCCCAATGAACTTAAATTGCCGAGATGTCCTTCAAATAAGGTTATATTTAGACGAAAATCATGATGTCCGAGAACTTCTCCGATTGAAAATTGTACAAATATGGCTAAGAGCAAAAAAACATTGGTGCGACATAATAAACGATTGTCAGGAACAAAGTAGAATGCCAACAGATTAAGCGGTAAGAAAAAACATAAGCTAATGTAATATGATGTGGTGGCATAGTCTTGATTATATTTGTTTTTGAGAATGTTGATTAAAATATAGCTCAACAACATCATTAAAATATAAAATACCGGTTTGCGCTGGTTGAAATATAACAGAATCATAAAACTGATAAAACTGATGATATAAAATGCGCAGTGAAGGGTGGTTAATGATGATAGAGAAATTTCATGAAAGGTATAAAAACAAATTAAGGAAAGAGCGAATAAAAGCGCCGGAATGAATGCATTTTTGATTAAAGGAAAAAATTGTTCAATATAGGCGTTAATTTTATTCACGGCTCTCTCCTTAATTGCTTAATCTTGGGAATACTCCTATTTTAGATAAAATGCGTTTAAATTTTGTTTACACATTTGATTATTGAACTATCTCCATAAGAATAGAAATGATATTTTTCATCCATAGCATGTTGATAAGCTTCTTTCATACGCTCGGTTCCGGCTATGGCGCAGACAAGCATAAACAAGGTTGATTTTGGTAGGTGAAAGTTGGTTATCAGCATATCTAAAATTTTAAATTTATATCCGGGGGTAATGAAGATGCTGGTATCATCGGCAAAGGGGTGGATAATTCCTTGATTGTCCGTCGCACTTTCCAGCAATCTTAATGAAGTGGTGCCAACGGCAATAACACGTTTGCCTTGTTTTTTGGTTTCGTTAATAATGTCACAGACATCTTGAGTAATGATACCATATTCAGAGTGCATTTTGTGGTCTTTGGTATCGTCAACTTTTACCGGAAGAAATGTTCCTGCACCGACATGCAAGGTTAAGAAAACGCGCTTTACGCCTTTTTTATCTAAGGCCTCAAATACACGGTCGGTGAAGTGCAAACCGGCTGTCGGAGCGGCAACGGCACCTTCGTGTTTGGCATAGATGGTTTGATAGTTTTCTTTGTCGTTATATTTATCCCAGATACCATCTTCACCGCCGATAACGGGTTTTTCTCTTTTGATGTAAGGCGGCAAGGGCATGGAACCATATTTTTCCAGCAAATGACCAAGTTGCGAGGGATCGCAAGTAAATTGTAATAAAACGCCTTCCTCGCCGTTTTTTTCTATAACAATGGCGGTAAAATCTGATTTTTCGGGTTCAATACCGGCGGTGTAGAAAGTGATGACGTCATTTTCTTTTAATCTTTTGGCATTTTTTATAAAAGCCCACCAATTGATGCCATCGACCGGACGATATAAGGTTACCTGAACTTCTGCCAGCCCATGTTTGCCATATAATTTGGCCGGAATGACCTTGGTGTCGTTAAAAACCAAGCAGTCTCCCTCGTTGAGCAGGTCCGGTAATTCGGTAAAAATGCGGTCGGTAATTTTGCCTTCTTCAGATAAATCAAGCAAACGACAACTGTCTCTCGGTTCAGCCGGTTGGTTGGCAATCAGGCTTTTATCAAGTTCAAAATCAAAAATATCCACTTTCATTGTCTTTAGTCCTTTATTTTTTTGTCTTTATATTATATACAAAACCTATCTGCAAGTTTAATTTTTATAAGGATGTTGCTTTATGTCTAAAATTGTAACAATGATTCCGACCCGCATGGCTTCAACACGCCTGCCGAATAAACCTTTGATTGATATTAACGGAAAAACGCTTATTCACCGCGTTTATGAAAATGTACGCAAGACAGTCCCTGGTGATGTGATTGTTGCTGCCGGTGACCAATCTATTGTTGATGAATGCGCAAAATTCGGGGCTCAAGCCATTTTGACAGACCCGAGTTTACCGTCAGGAACAGATCGTATTGCCGCTGCTTTGAAGCAAATTGACCCCGATGGCAGCAAATATGATATCGTGGTTAATTTCCAAGGGGATGGCTTAAATGTTGATCCTGCCGTTAATAATGAACTTATTGAGATGATTGAACGTACTGATTGTGATATTGCTACTTGCGGTATGGTTTTCAAAACTAAAGAAGATGCCGAAAATCCAACTAATGTTAAAATCGTAATGGGTTTGCGCGAAGGGGAAACTGAAGGTCGCTGCCTCTACTTTACACGCGCTGTGGCTCCCTATACTCGCAATCCTGAAAAATGTAAAAATCAAGATTTGTATCACCATATCGGTATTTATGTTTACAAAGCCGCATCTCTTAAAAAATTTGTAGAATATCCGGTTGGGGTTTTGGAAAATCGCGAATCTTTGGAACAACTTCGTGCGCTTGAAAACGGCATGACCATTCGTGCCAAAGTTATTACCAAAATGGTTTTAGATGAAAGAGCTCCGGCTGATATTAATACTCCAGAAGAGCTTGCTGAAGCTTTGAAATATATTAAATAATGAAAGATGAAAGGGAAGGCGTCATCTTGTATGGTGATGCCTTTTTTTATGGAAAAATGGAACATAAATTGAAAATTGCTTATCAAGGTGTGGCTGGTGCTTACTCTAATATTGCCGCCATGAATGTTTATCCAAATCAGGAATATATTGCTTGCGAAACATTTGAAATCGCCATGAATATGGTGCAAGACGGAAATGCTGATTTTGCCATGATTCCGGTAGAAAATTCTAATGCCGGTCGTGTTTCTGATGTGCATTTTTTACTTCCTAAAACCGGATTACATATCGTTGGGGAATATTTTTTACGTATTGAACATCAGCTTTTGGGTGTGAAAGGGGCTAAACTTGAAGATATTAAAACCGTGTCTTCTCACCCGCAAGCATTGGCACAATGTTCCGAATTTGTTAAAAATCATCACCTTACTCCGATTGCGCGTATTGATACAGCTAAGTCTTGCGATGATGTGGCTAAAGCTCAAGATAAAACCATGGCGGCGATTGCATCCAAGCTGGCCGGTCAAATCTATGGCTTGGATATTTTGGCTTCAAATATTGAAAATGCCTCTAATAACACCACCCGCTTTTTGATTATGTCGCGTGAAGATATGGTACCGGAATATGATGGTAGTGATTTTATCACTTCTTTCATTTTCAAAACCAAGAATATTCCGGCAGCGCTTTATAAAGCTCTTGGCGGTTTTGCAACTAACGGCATCAACATTACCAAGTTGGAAAGTTATCTTCTTGACGGCAAATTTGTTTCTGCTCAATTCTACTTGGAAGCCGAAGCTCATCCATCGCAAAAGTCTTTTCAAAATGCGCTGGCCGAGCTTAACTTCTTTGCCGAGTATGTGCATATATTGGGAACATACCCCGCTCATATGAAAAGACGTATAATGGGCGACTAGGGCGTTGCCTTCGGGTAAAAAGTGTCCTCACGTACGTTTTTGTACGCTCCGGTACTTTTTCCCTCGGCACCTACTATTCACCGCATTCTCCGTCTTTTCAGAAAAGCTCGCTCACAATTTTCCTTAAATCTTATTATTTTCCACACATAACGACCTTTTTTCAGTGTCTTGTGTAAAAGCTCGTATAATGGGCGACTAGGGCGTTGCCTTCGGGTAAAAAGTGTCCTCACGTACGTTTTTGTACGCTCCGGTACTTTT
>CALXVY010000030.1 GCA_944392255.1 uncultured Alphaproteobacteria bacterium
TGCTCAGAAATGAAGAGAGCAACGCGGTATTATGGCAGGGAAGATAGGCAATATAACTTTTGCGGTCAAGCTGGCTTTATTTTTAATATATTCAAACAAGGCACAAAAGTTTTGCTCAGAAATGAAGATAGCAACGCGGTATTATGGCAGGGAAGACAGGCAATCTAACTTTTGCGGTCAAGCTGGCTTCAGCTTGAAAAAAAGAGCTCTTAGTAAAAAACTAAGAACTCAAGAAACTGGCGCGCTCGGCGGGCTGGAGGAAAAAATAATCTCCGGTGGAGATTATTTTAACGACAGGCGAACATTTGTTAGTTTGGAGACAAGCGACAGCGCAGACGACAAACGTTACAAATGGAGTGACCGCAGCGAGTTAGCGAAAGAAGAAAGCTTGAGCTTACGAGCCAGAACGAACCTCAGTTCGAAGCCCGCGCAACATTAAGGTAAAAAAAAGAGCTCTTAGTAAAGAACTAAGAACTCAGGAAACTGGCGCGCTCGGCGGGATTCGAACTCACAACCTTCTGATCCGTAGTCAGATGCTCTATCCAATTGAGCTACGAGCGCATCGCATCAACAAGAGACTTAATACAGCCATTTATTTTTTTTTGCAAGTAAAATTTTTATAAATTTAAAAGAATTTTAATCTATTTTGCCTATTCTGCAAGCAACAAAGAATTTTATTCTGCTCATAGAGTTTATTTATGCCTTGTTTTTTTAGAAAAAAAATCTTTACAAAGAAGAATAAAGGTGTAAATAAAAATTATGAACAATTTTTACAAAAGGTACTTGGTTAGATGAAAAATATTGCAATAAAACTGTCTTTAGCCTCTTTGTCGATTTTGACATTTGGAGGATGTTCATATTCATCAGATGCACTTTTCCCATCATTAATAGGAGTCGATTCTGCGCAAGAAGTTCCGGTCGTCAATCCTGAAGATGTAAAAAGTGGAGACATTCCAGAATTAGGAACCACCAATTTCCAACCTTTAGAAATTTCTCAAGGCGGAAACACCGGTACTTTTGTCGGACAAAAGGTTATCACTTTCAGAAATGAATTAGCTCAGTTGCAAGAATCAATCCGCAAGCATAATGAAGAATTGCAAAAGATTCGCGCATCTGTAATCAACAATGCATTGCAATATCACAAGCTCATTGGCACAATTGAAGCCAAATTGCAAGTCGGTACCACACCGGGCAACCCGCAAATGTTTGGTATGTTGCAAGGCGCACAAAACAACATTCAGGTTATGAATGCCAATACCATTGCCTTGAATCAGTTAGCCGCAAGAGTTGCTTCAGATGCCGCCATGACCAACTATTTGTTGGATTCTATCCGTGCTGCCTACAGTGTATCCGGTGCGGTAGATGAAGACCACCGTCAATTACGCATTTTGGAAAATGAAACCAACCAAACATCTATTTTGATTGGTAGTTTATTACAAGAAGTTAACTCTGATGCTGAAAGACAATTGCAATATATTGAATCCGCACGCAATTATATTGTTGATTTGAACTCAGCAATCAAAGCCGGCAGTTATGGTGTAAGCAATGTTCCTTTGCCGGGAGCTTCATACAACGGAGCATCAGCAACACAATTTAACGTAAAATCGGCTCAAACATCAGGAACTCCGCTGTTTACTGCCAAGTTTAATAAATCTAATGTTAAATATCAGGATGGTTTAAAACAAGCAGTTAGCAGTGCCATTTCCAGAAAACCGGGTGTTATGTTTGAGGTTGTAGCCGTATCTCCGGCCAGTGGAAATACTTTGAGCAAAAATTCTGCCCAGAACAACGCCACTCAAATTTTTCAAGAAATGGTTGAAATGGGTGTAGGTGCAGAAAGAATTAGTTTGTCTTCTCGCACAAGCCCATCAGCTAACTCTGCAGAAGTTCAAATTTACGTAAAATAATAATATAACCTTTTCAGAGTACCCTGCTTAAAATGCAGGGTATTTTTTTTAAGAGAAAAGAGATGACAGCGGCAAAACAATTACAACAAGAATTGCAAAACTTGGCCGATGAAAAAAAAGCCAAACATTTATCACAATTTTTTAAAACCGGAAAAGGGCAATATGCCGAAGGCGACATTTTTTTAGGAATAAATGTTCCGGTTATAAAAAGCATTGTCAAAAAATATTATAAAAACATATCAAGAGATGAGATTACAGACATGCTTCATTCTCCTTGGCATGATTATAGATTTGCAGCATTGCAAATATTGGTAAGGCAATACGAGCAAGCAACGGAAAATGAGCAAAAAGCTTTAGTTGATGTTTATTTGACAAATCTTGTTGGGATAAACAATTGGGATTTGGTTGATTGCTCTGCACATAAGATAATCGGAGCATGGGCTTATCAAAACAAGGATTTAAACCAAATTGAAAAGCTTGCAGATTCAAAATCTTTATGGCAAGAAAGAATAGCTGTTGTTGCCAGTTGGTATTTCATCAAACAAGAACAATATGATTTAACCTTAAATTTGGCAAAAAAGTTTATGAACCATACACATGATTTAATGCACAAAGCTGTCGGTTGGATGTTACGAGAAGTTGGAAAGAAAAATAAGGCGGTTTTAACGGATTTTCTGGATAAATATGCATCTCAACTACCCAGAACAACTGTGCGATATGCCATTGAACGTTTTACAAAAGAAGAAAAGAAAAAATATATGCAAAAAAAATAGGAATAATCTTAAGGCTATTCCTATTTTGAATTGAAGAGAAATTTTACATATAAGGCCAACCAATAACCTGAGTGATAATAACTTTTTCTTTATCCAAGTTAAGGGCATTAGCAACCTTATCCATATCAACATAACCGCGCACAACATTATTCAGACCGCGGCTGGCGCAATAAAGTCCCACGTTCTGATAAGCCGCTGCAGCATTCATGGAAGCATTTTTAGCATCATTACCGGTAAAAATCAAAGTAATGGGCGCTTCTTTGGTATAGTCTTGCAAATTGATATATTGAGAAACATTATCATCAGCAACAAATTTTAAAGTATTTTCGGGTGCAATATATTTCCAAACGGCACCGGCTTTAATAACATAAACATTTAGGTCTTGCTTATTTTGAGAAGTTGGAATTGTTCTTTTTCCATCGTGAGAGATTCCCCATGCGGCATAAAGAATATTACTCAAATCTTTGTCATCAACAGCTTTTGCGCTAAATTCGCGAGTTGATTTTCGTTGAGAAATGGCTTCCATCAAAGGCATTCCGCCGGTTGTATCTGGTGTTGGTAGTTTAATATCTTCAATGGCAAAAGCCGGAGAAGCGGCGAGCAAAAGAGCCGCAAATAAAAATTTTTTCATAACAAACCTCCTTGTTCTTGTTTTGATAAAAATATCTTAGTGCAGAGAAATTAAAATAAAAGCAAAAAAGCAATCGGTGGAAAAATAAGAAGGTAAAGCACAACATTTGTCACATTTGTTTAACAGAACAAGTTTTGACAAAAGCTTGCGAATCTGCTATGATAAAAATGGAAAAATATTAAATTAGATATATTATGGCAAAAAAAATTAATTTCGTCATTATTTTGGCGCTCAGCGCAATGATGACAGCACTAAGCTCTTGCGGGAGCTTAGGTAATTATATCGGAAGCGGTACTCTTGCCGGTGTGGCTTCAGATTATATAATTGGTGCCACTGGCCAAAGAGGTGGCATCGTAGGAGATATAATTGAAGGGGCCTCAGGATCTTGGTATGACGAAGCATCTCGCTGTACCATATCTGTTACATCACGGGCCAATTGGTACACCGTAACAGATCGCTATGGGGTTGCCAATGCTTATTATTTGATGCCTTTGAACGAAGCTATAAAAGGCCTTCCGAGAGGTGTTCAAGTAATGAGTGTTAATCCCAAAATGTGCCGACCATACTTCGTGTCGGTACATAATGTTCTTGGTTGGGAGATTCCAACCAATCGGGGAAGATATGTGGTATCATCATATGGATACTTTCCTCTCCATTAACCTAAAGCCTTTAAGTTCAGCTTGAACTTAAAGGCTTTTCGTTTTTTTATTAAGGATGGTACGCGCTGGAGGGAACAACAAACTCATCACTAAATTTTTTTTGAATAACCACCTTTTGATACATACCGGCGAAATAGAGTGTTTTTTTCCAAATATATTTACTTTTATCTTTAACAAAAGTATCCACTTCGCGATTCCACAAAATTTCAGCAAAGGGCTGATAAAGTCGATTAAAAAGCTTAACCGGCCAGCGTAACGGGTGCCAAATCTTGGGGCAGTGATAATCAACCACAACAACTTTTCCGCCTTCTTTAAGACTATCAAGTGCCGCTTGCAAAATTTTTGCTTTTTGCCGATGAGGAACTTCATGCAGAAGCATATATAAAACAACCACATCATAATTTTTTTTCAAAGGCATATTGGCATTTTGTTGCACATAACGAATTTGCGGAAACAAGCGATCAAATTTTTCTTTACAACGTTTTAGCTGAATTTGGCTGATATCTAAGATATCATAAATACCATATATTCCGACCTTGGCGGCAGTTTCTTCCATTTGTCGGCCAAAAGTACAGCCCAGTTGCAACACTTTGCAAGAAGGATAAATTTCTTTAAGAAGGGCGTTGGTCAATTTTTTATTGTTTCCAAGGGTTAAGAGCGCTTGTAGCCAATTTTTATCAAACCAAGCGCTGAGTTTTGGTTTATTATAAAAGTCACCATAAACTTCTTTAAGATACAAAGGAATTTTCTTTTCAGCCATATCTTATCCTGCTAATTTTTGTTCAACTTCTAAAATGCTTTTTTGCAAAATTTGCCGCACATTTTCAGCATCTAAATGTGAGATGGCGCCAAATTCAATAATATTTTCTTCCATCTCGGTACAAACACGCGTAAATTCCGTCATATCAAAAACCAAAGCATAAGCTCTAAGGTTATGAAAGCAAATTTGTTGCTTTTCAGCATCTTCATCTTCAATATGATGCAAATACTTTTGAGCTTCGGTAATAAATTCTTGCCAAAGTTTTTGCATTTTTGTAGAGCCGAAAATTCGACGGTATTCGTCCATATTTAAATTTTCTTGTTTAATCATTTTCAGAAATAATTCCTTTTTTTGTAGCTTCGACCACAGCGCCGGTACGATTATAAACATTTAATACTTTTAAGATTGCCGTAACATGTAATTTAACCGTACCTTCGGTTAGCCCCAGTTCATGAGCAATAATTTTGTTGGAACAACCTTTGGCTATAAGTTTTAGAACGTCAATCTGCCGCGGGGTAAGAGAAACTTTATTATCTTTGTTTTCAAATTCCGGACTAATTTGCTCTATTGCCGAAAACTGATTTTTGAGCGAATTATTTAACAATTCGGGAGGAATATAAGCTCCGCCAGAAAGCACCAATTTGACGGCACTCATAATCACGGCATTGGAAGATGTTTTCGGAATATATCCGGCCGCGCCGAGTTCTATGGTTTTTTGCACAATTTCTTTATCAAAAACGGCAGAAAGAATGATGATAGGCGTTTCCGGCAGTTGCTCATGAATATGTTTAATGGCATCGAGCCAATTTGCCCCCGGCATGGCTAAATCGGTAACAATTAAGTCAAAATTTTTATCTTTTTTCAAAATATCAAAAATTTCGCTATAATTATGAGCCAGTGTAATGTTTGTTTTTTTATCTAAATCAGATAAAATGAGTTCCAAACCTTTTAAAAACAATTCATGGTCATCAGCAATTAAAATTTTCATCGTATTCTCCAAGCTTATTTCCAATCTCCGCAAAGGGCTTGCCAACAAGCGAGTGCGGATAATGCGGCAGTTTCGGCGCGTAAAATTCTTTTGCCCATGGAAACACCTTTTGCAAAGTCTTTTTGGCGTAGATTTTGTAGTTCTTCTTCCGAAAAACCACCTTCTGGGCCAACTAAAACGGCGGCTTTATGAGAGGAGTTCTCTTTTTGAAAAGCCGTTTGAATATTCTCCCCGTTTCCGGTTTCATCCATAAAATACAAAATACGTTCTTGCGGCCAATTTTGTAAAATTTTTTCTAATGATTTAGGTTCTTCAATCAGGGGAATATCAAGTCTTCGACATTGTTCAGCCGCCTCAATAACCTGAGCCTCATATCGTTCTTTTTTAACCTTTTCACTAATGGTATAGCGTGTTATCGTCGGCACAATTTTAGCAACACCGAGTTCGGTAGCTCCGGCAATAATAAAGTCGGTTTTGTCTTTTTTTACCGGAGCAAACAAGAGCCATAAATCGGGACAAACTTCCATTTCGCGAGTTTTTTCCAAAATTTGTATAGAGCAGCTTTTTTTAGAGCAATTACAAATTTTTCCGATATATTCTCCGCTTTGTCCGTCAAAAATTTTAATGCAGTCGCCCTCGGATAAGCGCAAAACATTCAGCAAATAATGAACCTGAGCTTCTTCGGGCTGCCATACAAGTTCCGTATTTAATTTTTGTTTGGCAAAAAGCCTGATTTTTATATTTTTTTTCATCTATTTACTCACAATTAAGGTCATTTGCTTGCTATAAGTAACTTTATATTGCTTGTTTTTGAGAGAAACACTGTCCAGATAGACAACACAATTTCCAATGTTGTTCGTTTGAATAATAATCATTCGGATATTTCCTTGAACCTGATTAACAACCACTTTACCGATGTTTTCATCTATTTCCACATTCCATACGGTTTCAGGTGTTTCTTGCAAATTAAACTGAATGGTCGAGCCTTTTTTTACATTAAGACGTGCCGGAATATCTTTTTGACGAATGGTGATATGACCGCTATAAGATTTGAATATTTTTGAGGCATAGGTTTTATTGTATTTATAATCAGCTTGCGGATTTTGCCCATTCCCTTCAATGGAAATATAATTCCCGTCAGCGCCATTTCCTTGAGTTTTAGCTCTTGAGCCGTCTACAAAAATATCATTAGTTAAAGCATCTTTAGCGGATTGAAATACCACGGCATTGGTACTGAAAGTAGGCAAAAAAACAGAAGCGCATCCAAGAATAAATGTCAATAAAAAGCGTTTCATATAAAATCCTCCAGCCGAATGTGCAAAATAAAATCTTTCTCTTTACTATTATGCTGGAAATTATACAAAATATAAAGTAAACTTTTCGTTACGGAATAGATTTTTTTGAAAGATATATCATGATTATAACGATAGATGGACCGGCCGCCGCCGGAAAAGGAACACTGGCTAATAATTTGGCGCAAAAATACAGCTATGCGTATTTTGATACCGGCATGGTATATCGTGCGGTAGGTTTGGAAATGCATTTGTTGGGAAAAAACATGGAAGATAAGGCCGCCGCACTGCAAATAGCCCAAAATTTAACATTTAAGCATATGCATGAATTGGCAAAAAATCCGGATTTTCGTTCATCATTAGGTGGAAAAAATGCTTCAATCGTTTCGGCTTATCCGGAAGTTCGCGCGGCATTATTAAAAATGCAGCAAGATTTTGCACTGTCACCGGTTTTTGCCGATGGAACTCCGGCCAAAGGAGTCATCTATGATGGCAGAGATACCGGTACGGTGGTTTGTCCCCATGCCGATGTCAAATTTTTTATAACGGCTTCAGCGGAAGTACGGGCACAAAGAAGATATCAAGAATTTTTGCAAAAAGGTATGAAAGCAGATTATAATGAGGTGTTGGCAGATGTCAAAGCGCGCGATGAAAGAGATGCCAATCGTGCCACGGCACCGATGAAACCAGCAGATGATGCTATTATATTTGATACATCAGATTTAAGCATTCAAGAAGTAACCAATAAAGCATGCGAGGTGATAGATGAAAAGCAAAGTTGTTAAAATCCTTTTGATTCTGATGATAATTGCTGTCTTAGGCATTGGCGGAAGTTTTGTTTATAAAAATTATATTCAATCGGAAAATGCATCAATTGAAAATTCCGATAAACAAATTTCCTCATTAAGAGAGGCAATTTCTCTTAACAATATAGATGCGGTAGAGTTCTTAGTAAAAAAAGGTGTCGATTTAGAAATCCCGTTTGATACTTCGGAAGAAAATCAGGATAATGGATTTACGGCATTAGGTTGGGCTGTTTTTAGCAATCGTCCGGAAATTGCCATGTATTTAATCAATCATGATGCAGATGTCAAAGCCGGCGTTCCAATTGGCAGTTCTATGCTCTTTTGGGCCATAACTTACAACATGGAAGATGTTGCTAAAGAGATTATTGAAAAAGGAGGAGATATATATCCTCAAAATGGCTATAATCCGGCACTTCATGCTGCTGTACAAGGTCAAAACAATATTGTTTCAATGTTGGCGGAAAAGGGTGTTTTTCCCGAAGATCATCATGAAGTTGATGAAAATAAGCAAGAAACACAAAAAACACTTGAAAAATAAGAATTTGCGTGTATAAAGAACAAAGCAGAAAAGCCTTAGGGTGCGCTAAGGCTTTTCTTTGATATTAACCCCGCACAAGTCCGCTCGCTTTTTTATCTATGAGTTGGCATTTTTTTGAAATTAAATATTTAATGACAAATACAGAATTCCAAATTCCTGAAACTAATGAAAACTTTGAGGCTTTGTTGAACGAACAATTCGGCGACAATGGCATCACAGGTTCTGTTGTTAAAGGTACAATTATCCGCGTTACTCCTGATTTTGCAACCGTTGATGTTGGTTTGAAATCAGAAGGTCGCATTCCTCTTCGTGAGTTTGGTCAAAATGCAGAATTGAAAGTTGGCGACCAAGTAGAAGTTTATGTTGATCGTTATGAAGATAAAGACGGCAATATCGTTCTTTCTCGTGAAAAAGCTCGTCGTGAAGAAGCTTGGCACGATTTGGAAAAATGCCTCAATTCTGGCGAAAGAGTTAACGGTGTTATCTTCGGTCGCGTTAAAGGCGGCTTCACTGTTGACCTCAATGGCGCAGTTGCATTCTTGCCTGGTTCTCAAATTGATATTCGCCCGATTCGCGATATCACTCCGTTGATGGGCATTTCTCAACCGTTCCAAATTTTGAAAATGGATAAAGTTCGCGGCAACATCGTTGTTTCTCGTCGTGTTGTTTTGGAAGAAACTCGCGCAGAAGCTCGTGCCGAACTCATTAATGACCTCAAAGAAGGTTCCGTATTGGATGGTGTTGTTAAAAACATCACTGACTACGGTGCATTCATTGATTTGGGTGGTGTTGACGGTTTATTGCACGTTACCGATATTTCTTGGAAACGTATCAATCACCCTGCAGAAGTTCTTTCTGTTGGTCAAACAGTTAAAGTACAAGTTATTAAATTCAACGAAGACAACCAACGCATTTCTTTGGGTATGAAACAACTCGAAGCAGATCCTTGGGCTGGTGTTGAAGAAAAATACAAAGTTGGCGAAATTTACAAAGGTAAAGTTACCAACATTACTGATTACGGTGCATTTGTTGAGTTGGAAGACGGTATCGAAGGTTTGGTACACGTATCTGAAATGAGCTGGACTCGCAAAAATGTACACCCGGGCAAAATCGTTTCTACTTCTCAAGAAGTAGAAGTTAAGGTTTTGGAAGTTGATGCTGACAAACGTCGTATCTCTTTGGGTATCAAACAATGCACACCGAACCCATGGGCTGCTTATGTTGAAGAGCATCCGGTTGGTTCTGTAATCGAAGGCAAAATCAAAAACATTACCGAATTCGGTTTGTTCGTTGGCTTGTCTGATGAAATCGACGGTATGATTCACTTGAGCGATATCTCTTGGGATAAAGCCGGTGAAGAAGCTGTTAAAGACTACACCAAAGGTCAAGACATTCAAGCTAAAATCATTGATGTTGATGTTGAAAAAGAACGCATTTCTTTGGGCATCAAACAATTAACCGAAAACACTTTGGCAACTGCTTTGGAAAACATCAAAAAAGGTGATGTTGTAAAAGCTACTGTTGTTGCTAAAGATGACAAAGGTGTTACCGTTGAAGTTAATGGTGTTAACGCAACCATTAAAAAAGCAGATTTGTCTCGCGAAAAAGCAGGACAAAATCCGGATAACTTCAATGAAGGTGATGTAGTTGAAGCTAAAGTAACTTCTGTTGATAAAAAGAACAACAAACTTGGTCTTTCTATCAAAGCTTTGGAAGTTGAAGAAGAGAAGAAAGCTTTGGAAGAATATACATCTGCTTCCTCTGGTTCTTCTTTAGGTGATGTTTTGGGCGAAGCTTTGAAAAAGAACGCTTAATTTTTACCAAAGCTAGAAAACAAAAAAACTCTCGGTAATTTGCCGAGAGTTTTTTTATAAGAAAAATTTATTTGAGCAGTTCTTGAATTTTTTTAGCCACATCTTCAGCAACATTGAGGTATTTTCCTCCCTCAAATTCCAATTTTTTCGGAGATATGGAAGCGATGGCATAGCCATTATCATAAAGAGATTGCACAAAGCGCATTTGTTTGGGTGTAAGCCACTCAAAACCGGTATAAATGTAAACAGGCTTTCCGGTGCCGCAAGCATCACAAGTCATGGAAACGGAATCTCCGGAAACAATAATATTATCGGCACAAGCAAGATAACCCATATAAGGATTTTCTTTTTCTTCTCCCCAAAGATAGGTATAAGCCGGAATATCTTTAAGAATGGACATAATTTTTTCGCGAGCCTGTAAACCTGTTCGGCGAGAGTCCGTGATTAAAATAGAGCCACCGATTTCATTTTTCAGTTTTAATACTTCCATGGCAAAACCTTCGGCATTGCCCATTGAAAGAGGCTTCCCTTTGACGGCGCCGCCAACAATAACCATGGTCCAAGGACGAGGTAGATGCTCAAATACTTTTTCCCATTTAGCTTTGGCCTCTTCCATGGTTTTCAAATTGGTGCGTGTTGGCGAACCAATGGTATAAATCATATTTGAAGAATATTCCTTAGATTTATCATGTTCGGGCACAAAAATAAGGTCAAAATCTTTGAGGTGAGAGCCGGGACCAGGATGTAAAATTTGTACAATTTTCGTTTTTCCTTGAGATTGTTTTTTTATCCAACGAGCTACGGAAGAAGTCCGTCTTGTTGCCGCAATCACTAAATCAGGAAAGGGCGGGGTTAAAGCTTCTTTAGCATCGGAAGTTAGGCCGATGAGAGAAGCACCTTTAAACCAATTCGGCAGTTTAGCTAACCAAGTGTAAGAGATTTGTTTTTCTGTAACGTCAAACTTGTTTTGAGGCAAGTTCTGTAACACACCGCGAATGGCATTAACACTGCCGATGCGAGAATCAAATAAAGCCCAGATGTTTTTTTTCATGTTTGATAACTCTAAAAAATAGATGGTCAATAAATATATAATCAGTAATATTACATATAATAGGTTAATACAATCTTTTTGTTGGAGGTAAAAATGCGTTTTCTTTCAATTTTAATATTTTGCGCCATGGCACTTAGTCCTTTTTCTGCTCAAGCACAATATTCTTCAACGAAAAAAGCTCAATATTTAGCAACCATAAAAGCAGTGGCAAATTACAAAATCAATGATGAAGAAGAATTTAGAAATGTAGAAAAATTGCGCCAAGATGCTCGTTTTAATGAAAAATTGCAAAGTATGCTGAATAAATTGCAAAATTCTAAAACTAAAAACAGTGATAATAAAAGAATTTTAAAAATTCTGGAAGATGCCGGTAAAGAAATTTACGATATCTTAAAATAAATTTGCTATAAACGGATATCATAAATATTTGAGGGCAAACAAATGTTTGATGCAGAAAAAAGTTTACAACATCTCAAAGAAATGCGTTATTGCGTTATCATGATGAAAGATGGAAAAGCTGTTGAAGATATTCCATCTTTAGAACTTGATGAAGATAAGAAAAATGAATTGTTTTTAGTAAAAAACAAACAAAAAGAGATAGATGCATGATAAAAAAATTTGTTATTGTCTTGGCAATAAATTTGCTTTGTGCTTGTTCATATCTGACAGAATTTATGAACAATCTTCAGCCACAAGAACAAGGTGCCCCTGTTTTAACAGCTGCAGATTATGCCGATTATGCCAAAAATGTAACAATTGCCGCAAAAGATAATAATTACATTATATATGAGTATCGCAATATCCGAGTAGATGATTTAGCCGTTTTAGCTGCATTATATTGTCATGACCATGGCAATACCAGAGCATACTTAGACAACATCACGCTTTACCACAACAATGCCCGCCGAGCAAAATTTATGTGTCGCTAGAGTAACTCTCTTGCAAATATAGGGATTGCTTCCTATATACAAATAAAAAGAACAGTTAATTTATGGCATAAACACATGAGCAAAAATTTATATCATATTTTAGGCGTAAGCAAAGATGCAAGCGAAGCAGAAATAAAGTCTGCTTATCGAAAATTAGCACGCAAATATCACCCAGATGTCAATAAAGACAGCAAAGAGGCCGCAGATAAATTCAAAGAAATATCATGCGCTTATGATATTTTGGGCAATAAAGAAAAACGTCAGAAGTATGACAATAACGAAATTGATGATGAAGGCAAACCCACAGGATTCGGCGCTGGCTTTGGCGGTGCAGGCTCCGGTGGCGGAACATATTATAATTATTCTACCGGCGGCAATCCGTTTGGAAGTGGAGCGCAGGGGTTTGATTTTTCATCTATTTTCGGAGATGATATCTTTTCACAATTTTCAGGAGGTCAAAGCCGCGGTTTTTCCGGATTTAGTTCTGGGGCACGTCGTCCTCGCAAAGGAGAAGATATTTCATACTCAATGCGCGTTGACTTTTTGAGCGCGGCTCAAGGCTCAGAGAAAAAAGTTAATATTGGCGGCAAAGCAATCAATGTAAAAATTCCGGCGGGTACAACGGACGGACAAACCTTGCGTCTGCGCGGCTTAGGTCAACCGAGTTTAAATGGTGGAGAAAATGGCGATGTTTTAATCACGATTAATGTCGATAAACACCCATATTTTGAAGCTCAAGGTTTAGATATTCATTTGGAATTGCCAATTAGCTTTAAGGAAGCCGTTTTAGGCGGAAAAATTACTGTTCCGACCATAAGCGGAAAAGTAAATGTCAATATTCCGCCATATTCTACAAGTGGGGAAAAATTGCGCTTAAAAGGCAAGGGCATTAAAAATCAAAGCGGTGTTGGCGATGAAATTATCACCTTAAAAGTCGTTACCCCAAAAATAAAGAATGAGGCTTTGGAAAAAGCTCTGTCCACGATGAGTGATGAAACGATTCGGAGTTTTTGATGCTGCTTGACGCCTTAAAAGATTTTGAATGGCAAAATGAACCGGAAAATGTCCGCTTCAATGAAAATGGCATGGTTGTTTTGAGCAGAAACAAAACGGATTTTTGGCAAAGCAAAGGTCACCATTTTCAAAAAGATGACGGACATTTTTTCTTTTGCGAAAGCAAAGGTGATTTTCGTTTAATTACCAAATGGAAATTGAATGAGCCATCAGATGCTTTTTGCCAAAGTGGTATGATGTTAAGAGTTGACGAAAAAAATTGGTTTAAATTCAGCTTAATGTCAGAAAACAAAGAGCAATCTAAGCTAGGGAGCAGTTTAACGGTAAACGGAAGTTCAGATTGGGCAGTGATAGATTTACCTTATCCCGTAACTGAAATCTGGTATAAATTGGTCAGAAATCAGGATGATTATATTGCATACTATTCATTAGATGGCGTAAAATATTTTCAACACAGATTATTTTATTTGCCAAGCGACCAAGGAAGAATCAAAGTCGGAGCATATATTGCCTCACCGCAACAATCAAATTTTGAAGCATGCCTTGAAATTTTAGATTTAGAAGCATAGGATAATAAGAAACAACATACGAAGGAGAAAGAAAATGTCAGCGGCAACTTACAGCACCACCAAGGTGATAAAAATCAAACATTTTTGGCTTTATGTGATTGCCGTTGTAGCGTCATTAGGCGGTTTGCTTTCAGGTTTTGATACCGGTGTTATTTCCGGAGCTTTGCTTTATATTAATGAAACATGGAGCATGAGCGCATGGGAGCAGGGCTGGATAGTTAGTTCCGCCATCGTCGGTGCTGTGATTGGTGCCGCTATGAATGGTTCTTTATCCGATATTTACGGACGTAAGAAGATTATCGTTGCCACGGGTATTATCTTTGCCATCGGTTCCATTCTGTGTGGTTATGCCCATACACCGATGGCCTTAATTTTATCAAGAGGTCTTATCGGCTTGGCCGTTGGTATGGTTAACTTTGTTGTTCCGATGTATTTATCAGAAATTGCTCCGCAAAAAATCAGAGGAATGTTGGTTTCTCTATACCAATTGGCCATTACCGGCGGTATTTTGTTCTCCTATCTCATCAATCGTATTTTTGCCAACACCGAATATAACTGGCGTTGGATGGTTGGAGCAGGTTTGATTCCGGCAATTATTTTGTTAATTGGTATCAGCTTTTTAGGCGATACGCCGCGCTGGTTGATTAGCAAACAAAGAGATAAAGAAGCCAAAGAAATTTTCAAAAAAATTAATCCTGACGATGATGTCGAGGCTCATGTTAAAGAAATCAAAGCCACATTACAAACAAATGAAAATACAGGTAAAAAACGCGTTTTCCAAAAATGGATGTTGATGCCGGTTTTTGTTGGTGTCGGTATGATGTTCATGCAAATTTGCACCGGTATTAATACCATCATCTTTTATACCACAACAATTTTCAAAGTGGCAGGTTTTGCCGATAACATTAGTGCGATTTATGCAACGATTGGCGTTGGCGCCGTCAACTTTTTAATGACTTTTGTAGCCATTTTCTTCACTGATAAATGGGGCAGAAAACCATTGTTGTATATTGGCCTATGGGGAATTTTGGTTGCCTTGATTGCTTTGGGTGCATCATTCCATTTTGCTGCCGCCTTGGGTGATAATTTGAAATGGGTAGCTGTTGGTAGTGTGATTTTATACATCATGTGCTTTGCCATGAGTTTAGGCCCGATTGGTTGGATTATGGTATCTGAAGTTTTACCATTACAAATCCGTGGATTCGCTATGAGTGTTTGCACGGTAGCCAACTTTGGATTTAACTTCATTGTGGTCTTAAGTTTCTTACCATTAATACATAGTATCGGAGAGGCATATACTTTCTGGATTTATGCCGGTATTGCCGCATTGAGCTTACTGTTTACTTACTATCTGGTACCGGAAACCAAAGGCATTTCCTTAGAAAAGATAGAAAAGAACTGGCGTGAGCATGTTCCCGCCCGTGAGTTCGGTAAAAATTAGTAACTTAAAAAAAGCAAAAGAAAAACCCCGCAAAACCATAAAAAAGTTTTCGGGGTTTTTGTGAATTGTAAAGCTAAAAAAGATTATTCTTCAGCCTGACCTTGATGCGTAGTCTCTTCAATTGCCGGTTTGTCTTTTTTCAAGAGCCTTTTTACTTCTTCCGCAACTTGTTTAGCGATATCCTTGACTTCCTCACGCTTAAAATAAGCTAAGACACCACCACCAGCCACCAGTAATCCTCCGACAGCCATTCCGATAATTGTACTCTTTTTCATACGCGTAAATTTAAAAGTGAAACAATAAGTTAATAAAAATAAATAAATTAAAACTAGAATAAAACTTTGAGCAAAAATGTAAATACAGAATGTGAGTTAGGCACAAAAAAACACCCTCAAAGGGGTGTCTTTATAAAGGAAATGGCGGATAGAGCTCGATTGGCTCGGCAGGCTCGCCGCCTTTGTCCGCTGGCCAGCCACCGGCATACTCCCGTCTGCCTGCGGACTTCAGGTCAAACTCACGTCTCGTGAGTTCGAACCTCACCAGTGCCAAGAACACAAAAAAACACCCTCAAAGGGGTGTCTTTATAAAGGAAATGGCGGATAGAGTGAGATTCGAACTCACGGTACGCTTTAGACGTACACACGATTTCCAATCGTGCGCCTTCGACCACTCGGCCATCTATCCAGCGACAACGACAATTAACCATATTTGATTTTGAAAAGCAAGAAAATAATTACAACTTTACTAAAAAATATTATTCATATATCTTATCAACGCAAAAAGGATGTTTTTAATGACCAATTACATATCGCCAATTTCAGTTTTTGAGCAAAATGGACAAGCTTTTATATTATCGTGGCAAGCACAAACCTTGCCACAAAGTTTTGTTTATGAAATAGAAGACGAATATGGTCGTATTATCAATGGCAATATTGAAACTTCCACAGATTTCACTTTGCCTAAATTGGGTGTTGGATATTATCACCTGCGTTTACAAGCCAAAGATGACAAACAAGATAGTTTATTAATTGTTGCCCCGCAAAAAGTTTATATGGAAGCAAAAAAAATAGAGCCGCAAACACCGATAAATTCTTTGAAACAATTAAAACAAGTTTTGCAAGAAAAATCAGATTTGCATTATATCTTCCCTTTTCCACGCTTTGCTGATTTAGCCGCAATATACCGCTTACAATTATTTTCAGAAAATAATAAAACCGAAATTTCTGACCATGCTTTATTTTTGGCCTTAAAAAAACAACATAAAGTTAATCGTGATTTTCAAGATTGGTGCAATCGCTGTTATGATTTTAATAAAATCAATTCTTACAAATGCAAAGAATTTGCTCGTCAAAATCAAAAAAATATCGAACAAGCGGCAGGGATAATTTCCGAAGTAGAAACCTATTTGCAAAAAAGCAAAAGCTATTTACATCGCCAAAATCGCAATGTGATATCTTATCTTTCTATGCTGACTTCGGCAGATTATCAAAGTTTTGAAGGCTGGCAAAACAAGAAAATGCTTGTAAACAAGCTTTGTAAAAAAAATAAAAATTATGTTCCATACGATTCGCAAATTTTAGCGGAAAATTTTTATTATCCTATAATAGAAAAAATCCGAAAAGCCATGTTAGAAACAGACATTCTGGTTGTTGAAGATTTTGAATGTTTAGAAAAAAATATATGTGAAAATTTTCCTTTTCCGGACAAGATAGAACAATATGACACGAGTGTTCTTTTGGCGATTTTAAAAATTGAAAGTCGTCGCAACCAATGTGGAATTATGGCAACAACGACTTCCGAAATTTCTGCTGAGTTTTTATCCCAGAGCCAAAAAAGCGGTATCATTTTTTGTGGGCAGGAATAATCTCAATCCAATAACCGTCCGGATCTTCAATAAAATAGATTCCCATAGCCTCGTTAATAAAGCAAACACAGCCCATTTCTTGATGCCTTTTTAAGGCAGCTTCATAATCTTGTGTCTGTAAAGCAAGATGAAATTCACATTCACCCAAATCATATTTTTGTGGGTGGGAGGGCAAATAAGTCAGTTCCAATTCAAAATCAGATTTTTTATCACCCAAATAAACAATAGTATAGCTGTTATCTTCAGCTTGCAGGCGATGTGTTTCGTGCAAATCGAGGGTGCGGGCGTAAAAATCGAGACTTTTTTCTAAATCAGAAACATTAAAATTAAAATGATTAAACTTAAATTCCATTTTCAATTTCCTCAATTTTTTTGCGGTCATATTTTGGCCAAGCGCCAGATTTTGTACAAACAAAAGCGGCAACAGCAACGGCATATTTATGAGCCTCAAGCTGAGATTGTCCATTGAGAGTTGCTTGCAAAAAAGCAGAAGCAAAGGCATCACCGGCGCCGATAGTATCTGCTACTTTAACTTTTGGCGTTTCAATCAAAGTGCAATCATGAGGAGAATAAACAACGCTATATTTATCTCCGACGGTATAGATAAGATATTTGAGATTATATTCTTGTAAAAGTTTATCGCAAATTTCTTCATCAGTTCCTTTAAGGCTGAACATTTGTCTTAAAATTGCCAATTCCACATCATTGATTTTAAAGACGTTAGATTTTTTGAGCAATTCTTCGATTAATTCTTTGGAAAAATAATCTTGACGAAGATTAATATCAAAAACTTTAAGGGCATTATCTGGAGCGGCATCAATCAAAGTTAAAATGCTTTCTTTAGATTTTTTTGAGCGCAAAGCCAGAGTTCCAAAACAAATGACATCACATTTTTTGACTAAATCTAAAGCTTCTGTTGTGATATCAATATCGTCCCAAGCCACATTTTCAATAATTTTATAGGTAGGAATTCCATTTTCGAGTTCCACTTCAACCGTGCTGGTCGGAAGATGCGATTCTCCAATGATATATTTTATTTTGTTTTTTTGGAGTTCATCAAGAATTTCGCTTCCGTTTGCATCTTTACCCACTTTAGATATGGCATATCCGTCGGCACCGGCCTGAATGGCATGATAAACAAAATTAACAGGTGCGCCGCCGGCACGTTTGCCAGAAGGCAGCATATCCCACAAAATTTCACCAACTCCGATAATGATATTTTTCTTCATCTTTCCCTCGATAATAGTTTTAAAATATTTTAGGAAAGATAATTTAAATAAAGATTAAGAGATAAAACTAAGATACTCAAGGAATAGTTCTCTTTTGCGAACAAATTGAAAATTTGACGTCCTCGAGAGAATGGCTAAGAAAAAGTGGCGTCCCCGAGAGGACTCGAACCTCCTGTCCACAGTTTAGGAAACTATATAAACCAATGCTATAATAACTTGATAAGATATTGATTTATATTGTTTTTATTAGTATTCGCAAGCTGATAGAATTTTCGGTGCCTTTCTAGTGCCTAGATTGCGAAGTGTCTCTACTTCAAATATTATGTAGTTATATTAGTCAAAGATACTTAAAAATCAAGGATTTTCTAACAGTTCGCAAAGAGGTTTATTCCTTTTTTTATCAATAAAACATTAGACGAATAGTGTTTTCTTATTGGGCTATGCTTCATAATCCTTTAATAGCCATTCAAGTAAAGACACTATCTTTATACCATCTTCTGTGCTGCCGACCAACATTTCATCATTCGTTAAAACCATTTTGGGATGACTATCGCGAATCTGCTGTAAAACTCCTAATTCGCGACTAAATGTTTTGTTGGCATCCATTCTATCATTGACTTGAATATATAGCTTTTCATCTTGTTTGGTTGCAATAAAGTCTATTTCTTTATCTTCATACTTACCAATAAAAACTGTATAACCACGTCTTAAAAGCTCAAAATAAACAATATTTTCCAGAATCCGACCATTATCGGAAACTCGGTTTAAAATACGATACCGCAATCCATTATCAACAATATAGTATTTTTCCAAACTTCGTAAAAGTTCTTTTCCTTTAACATCATAGCGTTGGACAGGATAAAAAATAAAAGCTTTTTCTAATAAGCCAATACAATCATTTACATAAGCATTATTTTTACTTTCGATACTCTTTTCATTATATAATGTGTTCGTAATACTGTTAACGCTGCTTATGTTGGCAATGTTATCAGCTAGAAAATGGATGATTTTTTCAATTACTTGGGTATTTGTATTCTTAGCTCTAGAAGCTACATCTTTTATCAAAACTGTATTATATATACCATCAAGAACTTCATAAGACTGTCTTTCGCTAAAATCAAAATCTTTTAACGATGGCATTCCGCCAAATTTAATATATAAGGCAAATTTGCGTTCCATTGACATATCACTGGGAAATTTATGAAACGTCAAAAATTCCTTAAAAGATAAAGGAAGCATTTTTATTTCTACATATCTTCCTGATAAGAAAGTAGCCAATTCTGAAGAAAGCATATAAGCATTTGAACCGGTTAAATATAAATCAGCATTCTTTCGCAAACGCAGAGATGCAACAGCTTTTTCCCATTCAGGTATTTTTTGCACTTCATCAAGCATAATATAAGTCATTTTATCTTTATTTGCTTTTAGGCGGCTATCAATCATATCGTGCAAAGTTTTTGCATCGGAAATTTGCTCATCACCCATTTCTTCAAAATTCAGGTGAATAATTTGTTCTTCCGTGATTCCCTGTTCTTTTAATTTCAAGGCAAAGCTATCTAATATTCTAGATTTTCCGCATCGTCTAATACCTGTAATGACCTTGATAATATCTTTATCTTTCCAAGACATTAACTTATTTAAATATAATGGTCTATCTATCATAGCAAATCCCCCTCATTATCAATATATATAAAGAACTTCTATATTTCAACAAGTTTTTTAGAAATTTATAAAAAAGTTTTTAAAAGATTTCCTTTTTACATAATATTTACAAAAATTATTATTTGTGAGTATTGCAGATATTGCGAATGTTATTCCGGTGAAGCATATATTTCGCAACGTTAAAGACCTCGTAAGTCGCCTAGGGGTTAATTGTTAAAATAAGCGAATGTTAAAGAACATACCTTTTTTAACATTTTCTTTGAAAAGCTTGGAATTGCTAAGGATTTTATTTAAGCCTCTAGGGTGGCAAGGTAAAAATGTTAAACTTTGTTAGTTTTGATAACTTTTCTTAACATTTTATCCCTTTGTTTGATTTGGTATCAATTCATTCAAGAAGCTTATTCTTCCCTAACAACACTAGTTTTGATTTTTGAGATTTTGATAAAAAAAATTCAGGAGTACAACGTACTCCTGAATTGTTGAAGCAACTTTATATTAAGCAGCTTCAACATAAAGTCCGGCAGGGGACATCCACACTTTTGTGGTACCCACCTGTTCCCAAGACTGCCAGGGGCCTGGGACAACAAAATAGCCATAATTTTGGCCATTTCGTGTCACCCATCCCATTTCTGGGATTTCTGCTAAGTAGCAGAGTCCCAGAATGGCCTGAGCTTGTTCTTGGGTATATTTACCTTCCTTTACCTTCTTATATTCGGCAAATTCCTTCTTTATCTGCGAGTTCAAATAGTAGGAACATTTATTTTTGCCTTTGTTCTTGTCATAATCTAGGCAAATGGCGTCTTTGACTTTCAGGGTTTCTGTATAAACATCCTTAACCTGAAGATAACAAAAATTGATAGAACGCATGCCGTTTAGCGAGCACAAAAACATCATCCGGATTTGTTCGGCGTGTTTCATTCCGCTGATATAGGTCAAAATATCTTTAATTTTCTTATCATCTACAAAAACGTCATTTACCATTGATTTTACTCTTTTTAACTTATTTATACTCATTTTGAAAGGAGACATAATAATATAGAAAGGAAACCCTAGTTTTTAATGATTGCTTGATAAAATACCTTATAACTTAAACCTTGGGTCAAAATTCCCACACCGCCCTGGCATTGCCAACCGTTTTGAAGAGCCGCATTTACATATTCAATCAGATTATCCAAGCTTTCCGAACACAAAACATCATATTTCATCTTAAATAACTCCTAGTATTCATAAGCATACATCACGGTTAAAACACGGTTCGTCTGACTAGGGTCAGCGGCATTCGGCGAAGCAAATTCAAAATTGCGGTCATAATAATCAATCTTCCAAAAAATCTTTTCACCCTTGAA
>CALXVY010000031.1 GCA_944392255.1 uncultured Alphaproteobacteria bacterium
AAGAATTAAAGCCTATACTATCCATGATAATCCATTTTTTTTTTTTGCAACCGAAAATTAAAGAAGGCGATAAATTTATAAAGGCAAAGGGTTGTTTTTAAAAGAAATGCGCTTTGTTTATATGTATTTTTTGATTCTTGTACCGGATTTAAGGGCCCCTTCAAGACAGCAAGGATAATTTTTCATGGTCCAGTCGCCACAGATAAATAGATTTTGGTATTGAGTTTGAGCAGAACTCGGGCGTAAATTTTGATTTTTGCTATCTTGTTTAATCGTTGCACGTTTATGTCTTAATACACGATAAGGGGGCAAAAACGCCGGCATTAAACCATTCACGGCTCTGATTTCTTGCCATATTTTTCTAGCCAAATCATCGTTTGGAAGTTTTATATCTTGGCTAGCAGAAATTGTAACCGCAACGATGTCTTGATTGATAAATACCCAATCGGCAATATTGTCGGGCATACCAATAAAAGGAATATTGTTAGGTAAGGTTAGCGGAACACTGGTGCGAAAATATATATCAATAATTTGATTGAAATCAAATTTTGGACCTTGAAAAATTTGTTGATATGAATGTGCATCTATTGCCGAGATGATGATATCATTTTCATCAATGCTAATTTTTCCTTGATTGAAGTTTAATTGGCAGATTTTATTTTGCTTAGTTTCAATTTTTTGTAAAACCCAACCGTTTTTTATCTCATTGGCAAAACTTAAAAATGGCTTGATTAAATTTTCTGATAAATCACCTTGCGAAAAGTAAATTTTTCTTTGATAACTTAAAAATGGGCATAGTTTGAAAGCCAATGATAGCAGCAGAGATTTGGCAATTTGTTTAAATTTTGTGTTAAAAACAGATAATAAAATGAATGGAAGTTCAGTATAAAAACGCGTATGAATTTTTTTATCACGCCAGAAATAAACTTTATTAAAGAATTTTTGGTTTTTAAGAAGTTTTTTGGTTTCTTTATTGGCGCCCAGCACCACATGAGTGGCGTTGTCTATGTTTCTTTGCAATTTTTTATCATAAAGCGAAAAACATCTTCCGCCTAAATGTGATGCGGCTTCATAAACAATGATATGAGCTTGGGGATATTTTTTCCTGATGGTGCGTGCGGCACTTAGTCCAGATATTCCGCCCCCGATAATATGAAAAGTTTTCTTTTGCGAAAACATTTATTTGCCTGAGAAAAAAGCCCGCAAAGCTAAAGAAAATTTTTTCATTTTGCTTATATAAGGTTTAGGTGAAATAACTTCCCAACCGCGATTTTGCATGATGTCAAAATAGCGTTTATAGATATTGGCCATCATTAAAATCGGGCGTGCAGTTTTTTTATCAAGTTGTTTGATAAGCTGGTAAGATGTTTCATAATCTGCAGCGGCAATTTTAGCCAATTGTTCTCTGGCACGAGCTAAATTGGGGTGAACAACAACAGATAACGGATCGGTAGAAGTAATTCCGGCTTCCTCTAACATTTCTTTGGGAATGTATAGACGTCCGGCATTGGCATCTTCTTTTACATCTCGCAAAATGTTGGTAATTTGCAGGGCGTTGCCTAAAGTTGTGGAAAGTTTTTCAATTAAAGCTTCATCTGTAACACCAAAAATGCGCAAAGATAAGTTTCCCGGTACACCGGCAACACCTCGACAATATTCATTAAACTGTTGCATATTCGGAGCTTGCATCGGTGTTGGCAAATCCATGGAAATGCTATTGATAATGCGAACAAATTCTTCTTTTGGAAGCTTAAAACGCATGCAGTTTTTATAAATTTTGCGTCCTATGTCCGTAACCGGAATTTTTTTATCATAAATATTATCAATTTCTTGGCGCCAAGCTTGCATTAAATCAAGTTTTTCGGAAACGTCTTTGTCTCCGTCGACAATATCATCAATATGGCGGCAAAACGCATAAATCGTATACATGGCATTTCTTTTGCCAAAAGGCAAAAAACGCATGCTCCAAAAAAATGAAGAACCCGATTTTTTGACCATTCTTTTGATATTGTTCATAAAATTTTATTCCTTATAGGACAAAGTTTTTTGCTTTGTCGTTATTCCTTTGCATATTCCGCTGATTGTTCCTCTCAACCAATCCAGATGAGAGAGCTTGATTTCTTGAGCGAGAATATCTCCTTTTAATATCTTTTTTATCATAATATTGGTTAAAGAAAGGATAATACATACTTCTATACGTAAACTCAAGCTTTTAATCAGCTCCGGTAAAAGGTTACCTTCCTTTATCAACCCCTGAACTTTTTCCATAATATGTTTGACAGCTTTTTGCATGCTGATAGATGATTTTTCTTTGGTTAAGTCTTGCGGCTGCAAATGATATTTTTGCATGATGTCTGAGGGGATATAAAGACGTTTCAACAAGCTCATATCATATTTTATATCTTGAATATGGTTAACTATCTGCAAGGCAACGCAAAGTGATGTTGCCGGTAAATAAGTTGAAGGATTTTCATTGTGAACCGCAAGCATAAACTTACCGACCGGTGCGGCAGAATATTTACAATAATCAACTAATTGTCCCCAAGTTTGATAATCGAATCCAAGTGAATCTTTGCGAAAAGCAATTAACAAATCGGTGGCTAAGTTAAGGGGAAGATTTTTTTGAGAAAATTCTTCTTTTAAGCTTTGAACAAATTTGAGTTTTTGACCTTTATAATTTCTTTTGCCGGTAAAAATTTCTTCCAGTTCATAAAGTTTTTCTACTTTATTTTGAGGTTTAAGATGCGGATTATCGGCAATATCATCGGCATAACGCGCAAAACGATAATAATCAGAGACAATTTTACGAATCTCTTTATCAAACAGCATCATGCCAACGGGAAAATTTTCTTGATGCTTATTTTTGTGGCGCAACTTCATCATATTTTATCTCGCTTATCCATGGGGCAATCTCTCTTAAAGCACGTTCAGAATAGGCTTTTTTTCTATCCATTCCTTTAATTTTCTTAAACTTGCCATTGGCTGTTCTTTCGCCGCTGATTGTCGGAAAAATGCCAAAGTTAATATTCATCGGTTGAAAATCTTCAATATTGGTATCATCAATCAAATGATTAAGCATTGAGCCAAAAGCGGTGTTGCGCGGTGGTAAAATCGGTGTCTTACCTTTGAGTTGTTCTGCGGCAAAATAGCCCGCCATATAACCGACACAAGCACTTTCAATATATCCTTCACAACCAGTGATTTGTCCGGCAAAGCGAATGTTGGGACGTTTTTTTAAACGCAAAAATTTATCAAGAAGAATCGGAGATTTAATGAATGTATTTTTATGAATTCCTCCCAAACGGGCAAATTCTGCGTTTTCCAATCCGGGAATCATACGGAAAATGCGTTGCTGTTCGCCATATTTGAGTTTGGTTTGAAAACCAACCATGTTACGCAAAGTATCCTCTTTGTTGTCTTGGCGCAACTGTACCACGGCGTATGGCTTTTCTTGTGTGTGCGGATTGCTTAAGCCGATAGGTTTCATTGGGCCAAAGGCTAAGGTTTCTACGCCGCGTTCCGCCATAACTTCAATGGGAAGACAGCCTTCAAAATATTGTACATTTTCCCATTCATGAAATTCTACTTTTTCGCCATTTTTAAGTTCATTTATAAAAGCATAATATTGCTCTTGGCTGAGTGGGCAATTGATATAATCTAATTTATTGCCTTTATCGTAGCGTGATTGATACCACGCTTTGTTAAAATCAATGCTTTCTTTATAGACAACCGGTGCAATGGCATCAAAAAAAGATAAGGATTGATTATCAACAAATTTTAAAATGTCTTGGGCTAATTTATCTGAAGTTAAAGGACCTGTGGCAATAATGACATCGCCAAAATTTTCATCTGGTAATTGGGTTAATTCTTCGTGGATAACTTCAATTAAGGGGTGTTTTTTAATTTTGTCGGTGACCATTTGTGCAAAAGCATTTCTGTCAACGGCCAATGCTCCGCCGGCGGGAACTTGTGTGGCATCGGCACAAAGCATAATTAATGAGCCGGCACGGCGCATTTCTTCATGCATCAAGCCAACGGCGTTGTGTTCATAATCATCTGAGCGCAAAGAGTTGGAGCATACCAGCTCGGCAAAATTGTCGGTTTTATGAGCAGGGGAATGGTTTTGCGGACGCATTTCGTGCAAAATGACTTTTATGCCTCTTTGTGCGGCTTGCCATGCGGCTTCGCTACCGGAAAGACCGGCTCCGATAATATGTAATATTGGTTTGTTCATAATGTTTCCTTTTTTTACTATTATTTCTTTATAGGCAAAGGCGCAAAAATTGTAAATATAAAAGTTCTTTTGATAAATATGTCGAAATGTTTGCTATGTGATAAAAATTGGATTAGCATAAGTGCTAGTTAATCGATTATAAAAAAGAGTGCTCTTGATGAAACGTAAAATTGGTTTGGAAGAAATGTTGTGTATGTTTTTGGCTCTGACCATTGCCAAAAATGTATATGCACAAACAGCCAGTTTTGCAGAATTGGGGGTTACGCCAGATGCCCCGGCCTTTTCTTCTGCGGCGGCGCCAACAGAAAGTTTTATGTCCGATGATGATATGAATTTTGGCGCAGATAATGATGTTGGATTTGGCTCTGATGCTGATAATACTTTTATTCCGAAAATTCAGCCACAATCCAATATGTCCGGCACTCAAAATAATACTTCACAAAATGGAAATATTGCGGCAGATACTTTAACCGAGACATTGCAACAACAAGAACAGCAATCTTTAGGAGGAATAAAGATTCCCGATGTTTCCGATACTTGGGTTAATCAGCTTGCAACATCTGTTCCTCAGGCAATTTCATCAAAAAATGCTGATGATAATTCGACTTCAGATGGTACTTTGAACAATTTACTTGATGATTCTCGCTCGCAGAGCAAACGTTCTAACGCTTCTGTTTTTGATATTTCCGGAATTATGTTGCGCATGAATTTGGCACAGGCTGATAAGGCCATGATGGTACGTGGATTTAAGCGCGTTTCTCAAAAAATGGAAATTCCCAATTTTATTAAATGGCGCAATGAAGAAGCTTGCCGAAACAACGGTGTTGTGGGGTATGAGCGTTTGATGAATTGTGTGGTCGAAATAGCTAAAAAGAATAATTATCAATATGTTGAGACCGCAAAATATGCAAAGTATTCTACCAAAGAAGAGGTCGAGATTAAATTGACTTCTAATTTTACCGGCAATAAAATCTATCGTATAATGTATAGAAGCATGTCGGGAAAAGTTATTGGCAGTGGCGCTAAGGCAGCTTATTTGCGCAATATTAAAGTTTTTGATTTTTGGAAAAAGGTTAATCAAAAATATGGGAATCCGGATAATAAGGACGAAGTGACTTGGGGTTTGGGTATGAATAAACCTTATATGAAAGCTTCCACTGGTTTTTTGGTGTTGGAAGACCCCATGCTTAGAGAATTGGATTATACCAGAATGTCGCGTGAAGATCAGCGCTTTATGAATACTGATTTATATAGTTTTTAAAGGGTAATAAAATGGATAAAGCTCCTGTTAGTGAATTGGTTTGTACTCGAATCAGCCACGATTTAATCGGCAATATCGGTGCTGTGGCAAATGCCGTGGAATTGTTGGAAGAAGGCGATATGGATTTTATTGAGGAAATAAAAGAAATTTTAAAAACCAGTTCAGGAGTCCTTTCTTCTCGTTTGAAGTTCTTTAGAATGGTTTTCGGTTTGAATAATGCTAATTTATCGGATAAGGATTTGGTGGAAAAAACTACTCAAGATTATTTAAAATCTGTGGGAAATAAAAATTTTCCAATTATTTTAAATTTTGGGGATTATTCCATAAAATTTGCTAGAATCATGATGTTATCGGTAATGATAATGGCTGATGTTACCATTAAAGGTGGTGAAATTAATGTTTTTGAGCAAAATTGTAAACTATTTGTTAATATTTCTGCTGTATCAAAAGTCTCTGCGCCAAAAACAGAAGACATTAAGGCGCTTCTTTCCGGGCAAAAGGAAGAATACCTTGCACAATATGCTCCGGTTTTCTATTTGAGGGATTTAATCAAATCATCTGATATGCAGATATGCATTTCGGAGAATGAAGCTTTTGGCTTTGTGATAGGATAAGGGGAAAATTATGGCAACATGTTTAATTGCTGATGATTCAAAAATTATTCGTATGGTGCTTTCTAAAATTATGGCAAATTTAGGCTTTGACGTAATTGAGGCCGAAGACGGAGAAGATGTGGTTAAACAATGGCGCCAAACCCCGCTGGATTTGATTATTATGGATTGGAGATTGCCGATTATGGAAGGTATTGATGTTTTGTATATGATTCGTTCCAATTCTAAAATGCAGCAGCCTAAAATTATTTTTTGCTCATCTTTGACCGAAGAGGCAAAAATCAGAGAAGCATTACAAGGCGGTGCTGATGACTATATTATGAAACCTTTTGATGAAGAAATTATCGAAAGCAAGATTACCATGTTGGGATTGTTGTAGGAGACAGCTATGCGAAAAAGTGATTTCGATTTTTTGATAAATCTTCTCAATCGTCAAGCAGGGTGGAATTTTTCTGAGCGCGAATATTTTTCCATAGATAAAAAAATTTCTAATTTTATCAGAGAAAAGGGTTTTGCCTCTGTTGAAGATTTAATTGCGGAACTAAAATCCGGTCAGAAAGCTCTTCTCTCACAGGTTATTGAAACTCTGGCTTTGGCTGATACTCGTTTTTTTAGAGATTGGAGCGTTTTCCAACAATTTGAACAATATGTTTTGCCTCTGGTTAAAGAAACCAATCGCAATATTAAAAAATTGCGCATCCTAAGTTTGGGCTGCTCCAGTGGGCAAGAGGTTTATTCTATTGCCATTGCCGTTAATAAGATTTTTCCTTTTAACGATTGGCAAATTGATATTATCGGTACGGATTTGTCTTCTGCAGCCATTGCTAAGGCTCAACGCGGCGTTTATGATCAATTTGAAATTCAAAATGGTTTAAGAGCCGATTTGATGATTGATAACTTTACCTTAGAAGGAACAAATTGGAAGGTTAATGATAATATCAAGAAAATGGTTGAATTCCGTCGTTATAATCTTTTAGACGAAGCCACTTTTAAAGAAGATTTTGATATCATTTTCTGCAGAAACGTTTTGCGCTTTTTTACCCCCGAACTTCAAGAACAGTTATCTGCCAAAATTCATAGCATGCAAGTTCCGGGCGGAATCCTTTATGTTGGTAAAGGGGAAAATATTCGCGGTTTGACTGATTTTTATGGAGTTGTTCCAGGAATGGCTTGTGCTTATCAGGTTAAAGAAGTGAAAGATGTTATTTTACCTTCCCAACAAGAATTCGGAATACAAGAAACTGCTAATGACGATATGCCACATTTCATTCGTCCTGCTTCACTGGCTAACAGACGTCCTTTGATGTCGGATATTTTAAGAAAATAAAGTTTATCTGCCAAACTTGGAGAAATCCGAGGATGAAAAGCAGCCGCAATTGTTGGCTGCTTTTTTTGTAATCTAGAGGCAATCTTTTTCTTGGCTAGGAACTCCGGCTTTGTGGAAAAAATTAAAATAATTCTCCTTGCGAATCGTCGGCTAAATCAGCTATGGCATCTTTGACCAAAGCAATGCTTACGGCTCGTTTGCGTGCTAATGATAATCTGTCTATCTCGGCAACAATCTTTCTCGCATAGCCAAAAGAACGTTCCATATTGTTTAATAAATAAGCTACAACTTCCGGACTGACATTGATTTGTCTGTCCATGAATAGTTTGATTAATAAACTTGATAATAACTCATCATCAGGCGCTTTTATCTCGATAGATGGAACAATGTTTAATCTGGATTGTAAATCTTTTAATTTGAAGTGGAGGCGTGCCGGTGCTTGTTGCGACGTAAATAAAATGTTGCCGCCTTCGTTGCGGTAGAGATTGTATAGATGAAACATGGCTTCTTCATTGATGTCCGTGCTTAAATCTTCTACAATCAAGCATGAGTTTTCTTGAAACAAATCATGTACGGTTTCAAGTTTGAGTTGTTTGGCTTTGATGCAAGGAATTTTGTATGGATAGTTTGTTAACAAACTTACACGATTGGAAAAAACATTTGCTAAATGGGTTTTGCCGCAACCTTCGCTGCCATATATGCATACGGCAAAAAAATCCCACCGCGGCCATGCGTCAATTAAGCGTACGGCTTCTTCATTGCATGGGGAAATTAGGAAATCTTCTTTACCCAATGCTTGTCGATGCGGTAGTTCTAAGGTAAGTTGTTCAACAGTTTCTGACATGTTTTTCTCTTTTGTTATTCTTGCTTATTTAATACATCAAAAACTTTTGCCGTCAAGTCTCCTAAGCTGAAGGGTTTGGCCATAAATTCAAAATTTTCGCTTTCGGATAATTCTCTCTTGGCAATTTCTTCAGAATAGCCCGATGCTAATATTACCTTGATATTGGGTATTTTTTCTTTGACAATGGCGGCAAGTTCGGCTCCGGTTTTGCCCGGCATGACCATATCGGTAATCAAAAGATCAAAATTCGTGTCTTGTTCCAATTGCTCTAAGGCATTTTCTGCCGAATTGCAGCCAATGACATCATAACCTTTCTTCTTTAAGGCTCGAATCGCAAAAGTGCGAACCGAATCTTCATCTTCAACAAACAAAATGCGGACTTCTTCTGCTTCTTTGCCGTTGTTTTCTTTCCGGTCAATAGCGGAAGATACATTCAAACCAAAAATCAGTTTCTCGTTTATGGTTACCGGTGCTTGGACTCTTTCTTGGACGGTTAAAATCGGGGTACCGTCTTTGCTCTTTACAACTTCTTGGGTGGCGGTATTGTTTTCATTTTCTTCGCTGTCCGAATCTATGCGCGGTAAGTAGATTGAAAAAGTTGTTCCGACACCAACCGTGCTGTCTACTTTGATAAAACCTTTGGTTTGTTGAACAATACCATAAACCATGGCCAAACCAAGTCCCGTGCCGGAACCAACAACGTTTTGTTTGGTTGAGAAGAATGGCTCAAAAATGCGGGTTAAATTTTCTTTGGGAATGCCGCATCCCGTATCAGTTACATCTATGACGACAAATTCTCCGGGTTGAACAATATCTGAGCCAAATTGATATGGTTCTGTCAATGGTTCTATGTGAGTGGTAATGGATAATGTGCCGTTGCCTTTCATTGCGTCTTTGGCATTGACGGCTAAATTAATAATTACTTGTGAAAACTGAACCGGATCTACTTTGATAAAACCTAAATCTGTTCCATGGTGGAATTTTAAGTCAATTTGTTCCCCTAAAATGCGCTTGAGCATGTGGCTCAGCTCCATGAAGTTTTCGGTTACATCAATGAGTTTGGGCTTGAGAGGTTGTTTTCTTGAAAAAGCTAACAATTGGCGAACTAATCCTGCAGCGCGATTGGCATTTTGTTTGATTTGGATTAAATCTGCAAAAGAAGGATCTCCAACACCATGGCGTTGTAATAATAAATCACAGAAACCTATCATGGCGGTTAAAAGGTTGTTGAAGTCGTGAGCAACACCTCCGGCCAATTGTCCGACAGCTTGCATCTTTTGTGCTTGCGCAAATTGAATCTCTAATGATTTTTGTTTGGTGGCATCTATCATATAAATAACAACACCATCTATGTTGCTGATATCGTTAGAATAAAATTTTTTCATCGGAGATAAGTAGAGTTGAGCAACTTTTTCCTCTTCTCCGTTTTTTAGGTGAACATCTAATCTGGCATTGGCTTTATAGTTTTCGGTTATGTATCTTATTTCTTTTTGTAAGCGAATTTCATCTTCTTTTTGAATGAAGCTGAAAAGATTGTTTTGTTTTAAGGTATTTTTATCTTTGTTTTTTATTAAAAATTCGCATGCTTGGGTGTTGCTGTCTTGGATTATTCCTTCATTGTTTATGAAAATGATTCCGACCGGTGCAAAATTGAATAGCCAACTGATTTTATCATAGGCTAAGCTTAAATCATTTTTCAAGCTTCCTTGTGTGGGGATATCACTGACAACAACTCCTCGGGATTTTATTTCATTTTTGCTGTCTTTATATCTTTCTTGATACAACAAGGTCTCTTCCGTATTACCATTGGCAGTATTGAAATAAACCGTGCCGTGCCATTTAGCATGATGAGACGGAATCTCTGAATTTTGGGTGATGAAATCATCCATATTTTTGCCGGTTAAATCTTCTCTTTTTTGCCCTAAAAATTTGGCTAAAGCATGGTTGCTATATTCAATTTGCGAATCTTTATCACATATGTATAAGCCAATGGGGAGATAATCCAAAAAATCGTGCAAAGAACGTCTTTCTTCTTGGAATATGCTTTCCATGTTTTGTCTGGCGGTTACGTTTTTTATGCTCCAATATAAAAAAGCATCTTTTTTGATGGCTTTGATGGAAAATGGTCCACTGAATATGTCTGATTTCTTCAAATATATTGGGCGGACGCCAACTTCAAACCATTCTTCATTGCCAAAAATTTTGCTTTCCATATCATGTAATGATAATGAAATTATTGTCTTTTCGGGGGTTAAATTACTGCAAGCGTTTTTGATGCGTTGAAAAGCATTTTTGTTGCTTGTCTCATCGGTGAGGTAATGTTCTAAAAAGGTTAATACCGGAAATTGCTGAAAAAATTCTTCTGCCGGCGTGTTTTGAAGAATTGCCGTACCTTCCGAATTTTCAATACGTTTTAGCTTAAAGTCGTTTTTAATAATTTCATTGGCAAAACCACCATAACTCATGGCATTTTCAGCAGAGCTCAAGGTCTTTATGGTTAAAATTAAACACAATGTGATGAAAAATATGGTCGATAATATCAATCCCATAAAATATTCCGGATAAATAAATAATGAGATTAAGCTAATTGATACAGCTACCAATGAATATGCCAGCATAATCAAATGATTTTTGAGCTGTTTATCCGGTCTATTGTTGGTTCTTGAGCTGCATAACATATCCTATTACCTCTGCTACGGCTTTAAAATGTTCCGGCGGTATGGCCTGATCAACTTCTACGCTGGCAAACAAGGCTCGGGCCAAAGGTGGATTTTCTACAATCGGAACCTCGTGCTCTTCGGCAATTTCCCTAATGCGCAAAGCCAAAAAGTCTACACCTTTGGCAACAACCACCGGAGCATCCATTTCTTCCATCTTATATTCCATGGCCACAGCATAGTGCGTCGGGTTGACAACGACAACATCGGCCTTGGGAACAGCATCCATCATACGATGGCGCGCTCTTTCCATTCGAACTTGGCGAATACGCGATTTGATGAGAGGATCTCCCTCCATTTGTTTGTATTCATCTTTGACTTCTTGTTTGGTCATACGTAATTTTTTCAAGTAAGTATAGCGCTGGTATAAATAGTCCGCAACTGCTAATACAAAAATGGCAATGACAACTGTGAATATCAATAAAACAACAATTTTATGAATGAATTCCAAAATGCCTACGCTGTCCATTGTGGGAAGTAAATTAACTTGTGGTAAATATGGTTTGACAACCCAGATACTGACATAGGCAATGATGCATATTTTTAATAAACCTTTTAAGCTTTCAACAACTTTTTTCATGTTGATGAAATTGGGCAATGCGGCAAAAATGTTTAATTTGTTCCAGTTGGGGGCTAATTTTTTGGGAGCATAAATAAAACCGGTTTGCGATATGCTGGCCGTAACTCCAAAAATGATGAATATGGCAAAAGGAATCGCTAATATTTTTAATAATGCTACTGCCGCACTGATTAATAATCTTTGAATGTGGGCGGCATCTGTGGGCAGAGCCTCAGGTAATTCAATAAACTTAAGGCTAAATTCGTAAAACCAACGAAACATAATCGGAATGATAAGCCAAACAACAGCCAACATTGCTAAAAACATGATGAAGCTTTTGGCATCTTGGGAGATGGCGGTATCACCTTCTTCTCGGGCTTTTTCTATTTTTCTTTCCGAAGGTTCTTCCGTTTTGGAGGATTCATCTTCTTCTTCCGGTGCGACCATCTATCCTCCTAGTGTAAAAATAGTTGTAACCCATCTTCATAATATTTGATAAACCAAATGATTATGACCGGTAAGGTGATAAATATTAAGCCGATACCTAAATAAATTTGTAAGGGCATGGATAAAAAGAATATGTTTAATTGTGGCATTAATCTCGATAAAAGCCCCATACCAACATAAAAAACTATGGTGAAAGCAATGAATGGCGAACCCAGCTTAAAGCCGATTAGAAAACTTTGGGTTAAGGTTTTGCTTATGGTCTGAGCCATGTCATCTGTGGGTAGGGTCGAGCCTGCCGGAAGCAGATTGTAACTCTCAATAACGGCGCTAAGCATGAGATGATGCAAATTCGTTATAAAGATGAGCGTTAAGGCAACAATTGTTAAAAAAGAATCTATGATAATGGATTGTTGTTGAAACGCCGGATCAAACATTTGCGCATTGGAAAAACCAATGGCCTGTCCGATTAAGTTTCCGGCCAAATTTATTGCTGCCATCAAAATTTGCATGAAAATACCAATAAAAATACCATAAGTTATTTCAAATAATAGCATTTGTAAAATATCGGCAAAATTTTGCGGAATAGGTGGAAGTTTGTCGCTTAAAAAGGGAATGAGTATGACGGTTATTGCCAAAGCTATGCTTAATCTGAGTTGTGCGTTTACATAACCGGCGTTGAACCCCGGCATAAGCATTATGGCGGAACCAATACGCAAGAAAATCAGCAAAAATTTATATAATTCCAGATTAAGAAGTTCGGTCATTTTCAGCCGCCGTTTGCTATCTTGTCAAATAATCCGTCTGTTAAAATTTTCATTTGATTGAGCATAAACGGAAATAATATGATGATGGTGGCAAAAACGCCGATGATTTTAGGTACAAAGGCCAATGTCATTTCTTGAATTTGGGTCAAAGCCTGAAAAATACCTATAATTAAACCGATAAATAAGGCCACCAACAATACCGGAGAAACCACTTTGAGTAATGTGAATATAGCATCTCTTGAAATGTCTAATACTTCAATCTCATTCATGTGTTGTTCCTTAATCTAATGGTGTTAAATCTTCAAAATATTGATAATTATCCAATCCGGTCAAAAATGCGCCGTCAAAACCTTGCATTACTATGCCTTTGAAATAGTCTGATATTATTTTTTGCCATTCCTCAGACCAATATTCAACAATAATTCCTTTCTTATCGACAAATGAGGCTCTTTTCAGCCAACTCGGGTTGCCGATTTTCCAACCCGATTGCCAATAGTATTTATCAGAGTCTGTTTCACTGATATTCATGGCAGCAATGATTTTTCTTAAAGCGCCGTTCTTTTTATATTTTAAGCGTTCAACGTCTTCTTTTTTTAAGGCTTTCCCGTTAAAAAAAGGAGAAATGACAATAACGTCAAAATTTGAACTTTCTATTTCCTTTAGGTAGTTTTCTTTATCATCAAATTTACTTGTATCGAGCAAAAATAGAATGTTTTGCACTTGCTGTATTTTTTCTATGTTGGTTGCATTTTCAGCAATCAGAAGTTGGTTCTTGGCATCTTTAAAAGCAAATTGCGGATTGCTGAATATATAGGTCGGAATATGGTGTCTTGCCGAAACCTTTATCGCCATATCCAGTTGAGATGCATTGCACTGGTCTATGGTCATGAGTATTTTTCCTTCCGGAACATTGAAGGTTGTATCTTTTTGGCAAAACAAATTGTTTATTACCTCAACATCAATGCTCTGGCGATATTGAGGCATTAGAGACTCTATTTTTTGGTTTTGAATTTCTACCGGATTAAGCAGTAAAGTATCTCTTTTTGATGAATAACCTTCTTGACGAGATTTATTGTAATCGTTGAGATGAAATTCCCAGATGCCGTTATCAAGAAGTTTTTGCCCTTCATGAGCCATGACAACAAATTCAGGATTTTGGCTCTTGGCATAACGGCTGAGCATGATGACATTTTGTCTCATCAAATCACGATAGTTTTTTATACTTTCCGGAAAACCACTATGTGAAGCATTAATTTCTTCTTGGGTATACGGATTGGCTCGAGTAAAACCAGCCAATCCGGCTAAGCATAAATCAGAGCTTAGCAGATACCCAAAGACAGATAAAATTATAATACTTCTACGTAACAATGTCTGCCTCTTTTTTACCTGTTCTTTTTGTAATTTCGGCAATTTCCATTGCGGCTTTTAGTATCTCATCTAACATTTGACGAGGATTTTCATCTAATTTTTGCGTATTATAATTTTCCAGATAAACGCGTAAAGTTGCGCCACTGCTTCCTGTTCCTGATAAGCGGTAAACAATGCGTGAGCCTCCTTTGAAGTTGACAATGAGGCCGTTTTTGGTTGAACTGCCATCTACGGGATCATTGTAGATGAATGGGTGAGCGGTTTCAACTTCATAGGAAGCAAATTTTTGTCCGGACAAATTTGCTAACTTGGCTTCTAAGTCTGCCATCAACTTGTCTGCAACTTCGGTGTCCAATCCTTCAAAGTCAAAGCGAAGATAATAGCTACGTCCATATTTCTTCCAGTGGTCACGAGTGATTTGTTCAACACTCATGCCGGTTTTGGCAATGATGCTTAACCAGAACAAAACTGCCCAGATGCCGTCTTTTTCTCTAATATGGTTGGAGCCGGTACCAAAGCTTTCTTCGCCGCACAAAGTGATGCGTTTGGAATCCATTAAATTTACAAAATATTTCCAACCGGTCGGAACTTCATAATATCCTAAGTTGTGTGCTTTAGCAACGCGGCTGACTGCCGTTGAGGTCGGACAAGATTTTGCAACACCGTAAATGCCGTTTTTGTAAGCAGGAATGATGTTGTAATAGTCGGTTAAAATGGCCAAAGAATCGCTGGGTGAAACAAAGAATTTCTTTCCTAAAATCATGTTGCGGTCGCCGTCTCCATCGTTGGCAGCACCAAAATCAGGAGCGTTGTCCGAATTCATTATTTCTAACAATTCGGTAGCATAGGTCATGTTGGGGTCAGGGTGTTTGCCGCCAAAGTCAGGCAAAGGTTTGCTATTAATAACGGAACCTTTTTCTGCGCCTAAAATTTCTTCAAATATGCGGATTGCATAAGGTCCGGTAACAGCATTGAATGCATCAAATTTCATTTTGAAGCCATTTTTGAAGAGTTGTTTAATTGCTTCAAAATCAAAAATATGCTCCATCATTTCCACATAATCGGTTACAGAATCGATAATTTCGATTTGCATGTCGCCAAGTTTGGTTGAACCGATTTTGCTTAAATCAATATCGGAAGCTTCATAAATTTTATATTCGCTAATGTGTTTTGATGTTTCATAGATTTTATCGCTGATTGAGGTCGGTATTTGTCCGCCGGTTTCATTGGCATATTTAATACCAAAATCACCATTTATACCACCGGGGTTATGTGATGCGGAAAATACAAAACCGCCATCGGTCTTATTTTTTAACAATATGTTGGAAGATGCCGGTGTTGATAAAAAGCCATTTTGCCCAATGATTAATTTGGAAACACCATTGGCTGCGGCCATTTTTATAAATTGTTGTATGGCTGTATCGTTATAATAACGTCCATCACCGCCGACAACAAATACTTTACCTCGCAAGTTGCCAATAGTGTTGAAAATGCTTTGAATGAAATTTTCAAAATAGTTGGGTTGCATCATAACTTTGGTCTTTTTACGAAGACCGCCGGTACCCATTTTTTGATCAGAATATGGTGTTGTTTGAATGGTTTTTATCATAATATTCTCCCTTTGCGGTTTTATTATGATTTATAAAATACCACGTTGTTTCTTAAACTCAAGCTTTCATTAAACTTATCTACTGAAACAAGCTAAATTACTCTTGCGGAGAGATGAATTCTGCCAGAGCATTGATTTCTCGCTTGGCGGCAATATGTGAAACCGTCATCTTCATTTTTAAGGATTCATCATTCATGTCCAGAACGGTTAATCCTTCTAAAAACAGCTCTTTGTAGATAACTCGGTCTTTTAGTCCCGAAAATAATCTAAAACCATAAATTTTGGAAAGTCTGTCTAAGTGTGAAAAAATGGCTGTTTTATTTTTAGAATTGAAACTGGAAAGTTTATTTCCGGTGATAATCCAATTTAAATATGGTTTGCCCTGAGAGGCTAAATATTTTTTTACATCCCAGATAAAATTAGAATAGTGACCCGGTTTTAAAATTCTGTTGGTTTTGTAATCAATATCGGCAATTACATTTAAATCAATTAAGCTGTCTGATATTGGTGTGATAACCGTATCAGCATATTTATGAGCCTCTTCAAAAAGATAATTTTTGGTGCCGGGGGTATCTATGATAATAGCATCGACCGTATTGATTTTTTGCATAATTTGCGCTGCTAAACTATCTCTTGCCTGAGCTATGAGATAGGGATTTTCTTCCGGATAAATACGGGTGTGATCGGGTATGGGAAGTGTGATGTTTTGTGTTTCACAATAGCGACGTCTATTTTCTATATATTTGGATAAACTTCCTTGTCTGCCATCTAAATCAAAAGTGGCTACGGAAAAGCCATCTTGCATCAACCTTATGGCTAAGTGCATTGAAACGGTTGATTTTCCTGTGCCACCTTTTTCATTGCTTATGACAATGATATGAGCTTTTTTATTATCTGTGTTGTTTCCCATTAGAATCTATTAGCTAAAGTGAGTTCAGATTTACTTATGGCTACTACTATGCATGATTTGTGAGATTGTTGCAAGCGTTTACAAATGTTTTTCGCTTCTTTTTTCTCAAAACCAATAATTTTAGAACGGTAAACTACGGCTGAACCTGTTTGATATGGCTCAACATCAATGGACTTATCTTCGGCCTTTTTGATAAGCTCGTTTTTGATGTCTAATGCATAATTTCTGGCTTTGGCATAGTTAGAAAATGCTCCGATTTGAATTCCCCAGGCATTTTCTTCATTACTGTTTGAAGTAGACAAGCTGTTGGAGGCCAATTCTTCATTAACTTCTTGTTTCATGGCTTCTTGTGCATCAGCAACTTTTATTTCTTCTTCCACATGATTGTTTAAGGCCAATTTTTGCAAGCCATGCTCCATCATTGAAGCCACTTTTTTATCGCGTTGCTTCATAATTCTATGTCCCATGGTTACGGCAATAACTCGTTGACCATTTCTTTCTGCTGATGTTACAATGTTATATCCGGCAGCGTTGGTAAAACCGGTTTTCATACCATCGGCACCTTTAAATGTTTTCAAAAGATGGTTGTGTGTGTAAATCGTGCGACCTTTATATGTGAATTTTTTTGTAGAAAAAAGTTTGTAATATTGCGGAAAGTGGTGATAAATGGCAGCGCCTAATAAAGCCATGTCACGAGCCGTGGTCTTTTGTTTTTTATTAGGAAGTCCCGATGCATTATAGAAAGAAGTGTTATTCATGCCTAATTCATGGGCTACTTTAGTCATGGTTTTGGCAAAATTTTCTTCCGAGTAACCTAACCCTTCAGCAAGGACAACGGCACAATCATTTGCAGATTTAACTATTAATGCCATAACAGCATCGCCAACTTTGATTTTTTCACCTCTTTTAACGCCAATTTTTGAAGGTGACATATTAGCGGCACGTCTGGAAACAGGAAGCTTGTCTTCCCATTTTATTATGCCTTTTTCCAGTGCATCAAAGGTGATGTATAAAGTCATTAATTTAGTAAGGGATGCAGGATAACGCAACTCATCGGCATTGCTTTCTGACAAAATTTTGCCACTTTCAGCATCTATCATAATTGATGATACGGAAGCGTTAGCTTTTACGGATATAAAAGCTGTGAATATTAATGCACCAATCAGAGTGCGAAATATGTTTGTCATTCTGCAATTCATGTTTACTGAAATCCTAAAGATTTTTTTGTTTGATATGTTATTAATTTTGACTCTATGCTTAAAAGGAAAATAAATTCTTAATTTTTTTATTAAGAAAAGAAAAATTTTAAACTTTTTTTTTGCTTGACTTTATTGTTGTTTGTTTGTAAAAATCTAGCTCGAAGGCTGATGGCGAACGTAGCTCAGTTGGTAGAGCCCCGGTTTGTGGTACCGGTTGTCGTGAGTTCGAGCCTCATCGTTCGCCC
>CALXVY010000032.1 GCA_944392255.1 uncultured Alphaproteobacteria bacterium
GGCTTAACCGATTATATATATCCCAAACAACCGGAAATTTTGGAAGAATATGTCGAAGGAGCCCCAAACATTAAAGCGGCCGTAATTCCGGTCGTTTTAGAATATTCAACCACAAACGCTTTATTATAGGAGAAGGCCTCCATTTTAAGGGGGATTCACAGCTCTCAATCTGATTTGCGGTCAATCAGATAAGCGGAGCAAGACGCAGCCAATAGCGAGACTATTTGCAAGGCTTGCGACAAATTAGATGATGACCGCAAACAGACCCAAAGGGCAAGTCTTAAAATCCGCCCTGCTTGTCAGATTTTTTTGATGTAGATTACTACACCTGCAAAAATCTGTCGGCGCAGAACAAATTTTATTAACTTGTTGGGGGCTATGAATCCCCCTTAAAATGGAGGCTAATATGTCCAGAGCTTACGGCTGGAATGCCCAGCTTTTAATTGCCGAAGAAAGTGAGTACGGCGTTTTGCCGGACAGCGGATATCGGCAAATACCTTTTATTTCATCATCTCTTGATAGTGAACAAAGTCTTGTTTCATCAAATGTCTTGGGATTAGGTCGCGACCCGACACAACCTTTTCAGGATGTTATCAATGTTGATGGCGATATGGCAATACCGATTGATTTTCGCAATATTGGCGTTTGGTTAAGAGCTATTTTTGGAGCTCCGACAACAACCAACGAGGAAACTGTTTATACTCATACCTTTGAGAGCGGCAAAACATCAATTCCAAGTTATTCATTAGAGATTGGCTTGCCGGAAGTACCGCAATATATACGCTTTTTAGGTGTGAGAGCAAACAGTATCGCTTTCAATTTTGCACGTTCCGGAGAAGCTCAAGCAACAATCAATCTTATGGCTCAGGGCGAAAGTGGCTCCGAAACTTCGATTGAAAGCTCTGCCGAAGTATATACCTACACTAGAGTATCACAATTTCAAGGCTATATCAAAAGCGGCGGCGAACTCTTGGCAAATATCACTTCGGCAAGTGCCACATACTCTAATAATCTTGAAAAAATTGAAACAATCCGCAATGACGGCAAAGTTGAAGCCATAGATTTAGGTGTGGCAAGCCTAACCGGAAGTATTTCTGCCAAATATGCCGATAATATTCTATTGGATAAAGCCCGAGCCGGTACTCCGGTAGATATTGAGCTTGGCTACCAATTATCAGATTCTATGAAATTGGTAATTTCTTGCCATGAAGTTTATTTGCCAAAACCTAAGCGTTCTATTGATGGTCCGGGGGGAATAGAATGTTCTTATGACTTTCAAGGAGCCAAAGAACAAGATTTAGGCAAAATGATGACTGTAACCTTAGTCAATGATGTGGAGAGCTATTGATGCTTAAATTAAAAATTCAAAAAGAGCCATATTGGCTTGAAATTGGTTACGGCGTGAAAGTTAAGGTTAAACCTTGCACTTCCGCCGTTTTTTATGAGGCAAAAGCCTATATGAATTCAAAATTAGCCGAATTGGCTAAAATTTATAAATCCAACAAAGATATCGGTATTAATGATGAAAATGTCGAAGACATAGAAAATCCGCGTAAACGTGAAGCCTTGGCGGACAAATTCTTACTTATCGGCTTAGGCGTTGCCGGTATTTTGGAATGGAACGGCGTTTTAGAGGCTGAAAGTGAAGACAAAGCTCCGTTGACGGAAGATAAAATCGAGGAGCTGTTTTCTAATTTTTGGGTCGTTGCCGAGAATTTCCGCAATCAATATTGTGGTTTGCGTGAAGTTTTGGAAGCTGAAAAAAACGTATCTTTGCCCGCGCAAAATGGCACTTCGGCGATGGGCGAAGCTACTGTGCCGGATGTAACCAAGACGGAAAAATCTTCTGTCCGTTCCACAAATGCCGATATATAGAAACTTCCCTAAAAACCGTTGAAGGTTATCAGGCTTGGGAAATTTTATTAAAACTTTCCAAGCCTGACCTATCTCTTGCCCTTTCTTTAGCTCAAAACCTTGGGCTGGATATGGAAATTATGAGCGAACTTTTGCCAGTTGGTCTTTTTGCAATTTTGGATAATCAAAAAAATGAGTGCAGTTAAAAATTTAAGTATCAGATTATCAGCCGTTGGCGGCGATAAAGTCCGGCAGGAATTTAAAAACCTCGGAGATGACGGAGATAAGGCTTTTAGGCGTATTACTCAAGTTATTACTCCGGCAAATGATAATTTGAAGGCCTTAGATGCAACGGCTCGCTCTTTTAATGAGGTTATCCGGCAAGGTACGGCTTTATTTGGGGCTTATCTTGGCTTTCAGGGCTTAAAGAATACATTTTCCGCTGTATTTCAAGCGAATAAAACTTTTGAACAGTTGTCAGGTTCATTAAAAACCGTAACCGGTTCTACTCAAGCGGCCCAAGAGGCTTTTGCCTTAATTGAAAAATTTGCTATTAATACGCCTTATCAGCTCAATGAAATTGTTGAGGCCTTTATTCAACTTAAAGCTCTTGGGCTTGACCCCTCGGAAGAGGCGTTGACTTCTTACGGCAACACCGCTTCTGCATTTAGCAAAAATATGATTGATTTTGTTGGAGCTGTTGCCGCCGCAACGGTTGGTGAGTTTGAGCGTTTGAAAACTTTTGGTATCAAAGCTCGCGACCTTACTGATGAAGTTAGCTTTACATTTGCAGGTGTTACGACAATCGTTAAGAAAAACGCCGCCGATATTGAAAAATATCTTCGTTCACTCGGTGATGTAAATTTTGCCGGAGCGATGGACGAACAAATGAAAACCATGAACGGCGTATTGTCCAATATTGAAGACAGTTTTGAAAAAATCTATCGTCAAATCGGGCAAAGCGGTCTTAATGAAGCTCTAAAATCCACCTTTACACAATTCAACGAGTTAGTGGAACGTGGTGAAGGTGCCGCAGATACCATTGGCAAAACCCTAGCAACCGCGGTAAATATTGCCTCGGATGCTTTCTTTTTATTGGCAGAACACGCGGATGTAGCCTTAACCATTTTAAGTGTTCGCCTCGGTTCTTCGGCAATTATGGGCGGAATTAATTTGCTTAAAGCCGGAGTTGGATATCTGCAGGTTACTTTAGCAGGTTTATCTATATCAGCTAAATCAGCCGTTGCCGGAATTGCGATGATGAGCCAAGTATCTAAATTGGCGGCGGCGCAAATGGCGATAACCGCAACAGCCGCCGGAGTTTTGAAAGGTACGCTGGCTTTAATCGGTGGTCCGGCTGGTCTGGCTATTTTAGCCGGAATGGCGATTTATAAACTTGTAGATAGCCATGATGTTGCTAAAAGAGCCGCCGAAGACCACGCCGAAACCTTAAAGAAGTTGCAAGATGAACTTAAGGCCACGGCACAAGAAGCGACAAAGTTTTCTGCCGAACAAACCAAAGACATGGCTTTGGCTGAATGGGGCTTAAAACTTAAAACCGCCGAGCAAAATATAAAAGACTTGCGAAAAGAGTTAAAAAATACCGGTGGATTGTCTTTTTTAACTCGTTTTACGCCAAACGCTCTTTTAGAAGATTATGAGGTTTACGCAAAAGATTGGGCTAATATTTTACGTCAATCTAAAATTGATTTAGAGCGTTATGAGGAAGAAATTTGGAAATTGGCGGCTGAATATCCTGATTTTCAGCCACAAGCTCAAGAAATCCAAAACAAGCTTCTTTTGCTAAAAGCGGCTGAACAAGATGCAATAAAAGCCCGAGAAGAACTGAAATATTTAAGAAACCCCGAACTTCGTCCTAAAGTTGAGGTTGAAGAAAAAACAAATGTTCAGGCAACTGTTACGCCTAAAACCGATATCAAAGCAGACACCTATAAAAAGACGCTTGAAGATATCAAACAAAAGGTTTTAGAGCTAAAAAGTCCTTATGATCAAGCCATAGTCAAAGCTAATGAATGGCGAGAAAACACTCTCAATAACCTAAAATCGAATGCCGGAGATTATGAAAAATACAAAGAACAAGTTAATCAAGTTTATGATGACATGGTAAAAAAAGCCAATGAAGCGGCCTTAAACTCGTCAAAAACTTTGGAAGACGGGTTTAAGCGTGGTTTTCAAAATGTACAAAATGAACTCAGTGATTTTGCAAGTTTAGCAGAAAACGCAGTAAAAAATGCCTTTTCTAATATGGAAAACACGCTTGTTTCTTTTGTTACGACAGGAAAGATTAGTTTTTCCGATTTTGCTAATTCAATTATCAGCGATATGATGCAGATTGCAATTCGCCAATCAATCACTATGCCTCTTTTAACCGGTATCAGTAGTTATTTTGGGTTTGCGATGGCACACAGTGGCGGAGTTGTCGGAGCTGATAATTTAGCAAGTAAATCTGTAAATCCGGCGGTTTTCATTGGTGCGCCCAAATTCCACAGCGGTGGTTTGGTCGGCGATGAAGTTCCGATTATAGCTAAACGCGGTGAAACAATCTTTACCAAAGGACAAATGCAAGCCCTCGGTGGTGAATTAAACCGCAAAACACCGGTAAGTGTTAATGTAAATGTTCATAATAACGCTTCCGGCACAAAGGCTTATGCAACTTCAAATCAAGATAATGACGGCAACGTATCTATTGATGTCATTATCGAGCAAATCGAAAGCACTATCGGCAAAAACATAAGCAAAGGCGAAGGTTTATCGCCAATTTTAGAACAACGCTATGCACTTAATCCAGCTTACGGGAGTTACAGATAGATTTAAATTGATTATTTAGAAAAGGGTTATAGAATATATGTAATAACCTTATATAAGGAAGATATTTATGAAAAAGTTGTCATACATAATCTGTTTTTTTCTTATTGTTGGAGTGTTGCGGGCTAGTTCTGGTCAAAATGACTGGCCTATTATCATATTCTTTATATGTGCCGCAATATTTGGATACATCGTTAATGAGCTAAGTTGTCCTGAATTTTCATCAGTTCATATTCAGGGCTTACCTTTAACTGAAGGTGCAAATTGTAAGGTAAGCTATATAAAAAATAAATCTATACAATTTTCAAAAGATAAAACCGTTATAAACTTAGATCTCAAGAAAATTATTGATTCATCTATTGTGACAGAAGATGGATTAAAACAATATATTTCAAGTATTGGTGGGGGAATTGCTGGAGCTATGATTGCTGGACCATTAGGAGCAATCATAGGAGGTCGAATAAAAAAGAAAGATATAAAAAAAACAAGATATTTCTTCAATATAATATATCAAACAGATGAAATAAAATGTGTTTCTTTAGAAATTCAAGAGGATGAATTAATGGAAGCAAAGAAGTTGAATAAAATTTTAATAAAGAAAAAAGAGAAACAAAATATCGAATTATCATAGTAGGAACGATAATTAAAATTAAAGAGCCTTTGAAAGGCTCTTTTTTTATGGAGGAAATATGACAATAAATTTTCCTAAAACATTACCATATCCAACAGTTCAAGGTTATGCGATAAAACCCGGAGAAGCAATCGTTAGAACCGAAATGGAAGCCGGACCGGCACGTCAAAGGCGGCGATATACGCAAACTCCGAGCCGAATAACTGTAAAATGGATATTCAATTTAGAGCAATTTGCCGTATTTGAGGCGTGGTACAAATATTATGCCCAAGAAGGCGGAGAATGGTTCATCATCACACTTTTAGGCGGCATTGGCTTAATTGAACAAGACGCTAGATTTACGCAACAGTTTGAAGCGAGTTTGCTCAATGGTAGACTATGGGAAATCAGCTCCGAACTAGAAATCCGCGACCGCCCAACCTTACGAGAAGATGGCTTAGAACTGTTATTAGACAGCGATTATCACAAACTACTTCTTAGCGTTGAACGCCTTCATACTTATGTAAATCGCACACTTCATAATCACTTAAACTAAAAGGAAATCAAGCAAATGCCTAATATTCAAGAACGATTAGACCAAGCGGTAACGGTAGCCGAAACCGCTTCTCAAAAACTTCATCAAACCGTCAACGGTGGAGAAACCGAAACTGTAACGGTTGAAAGTGGCGAAATTCCTACAGTAGCTAAAGCCATTAAAGATATTAGAGATACCATTTTATCAAATACAAATAATTTGGTAGAGCAAGCCCAAAATGCCGCTCAAGAAGCTGTAAGTGCCGTTGATGAAGCCAAACAAACTCTTGCCGATACCAAAAATTATGTAGATTCAGCTAAGGAAGAAATATCAACGGCATCTACTTCGGCTGTCGAAAATATCCAAAATCAGGTATCATCAGCCGAAACCAGAATTGACAACAAGATTAATCAAGCCGAACAATCTTTGGACACGACAATTTCATCTGCCGTTGATGAAGTAAAAGAAGCGGCTCTATCCGCCGCTCAATCCGCCATTGACAACGTAACCGAAGATGTTACTCAAGCGGCAAGTGCCAAAATAGACACCTATGTTCAAACAAATATTCAGCCCCAAATTGACAATTATGTAGAAACCAATAGTTATCCGGCGATTGATAATTATATTGAAACAACGGCAAAACCAAATATTGATGAACATACAGCGGCTTTGCAACAACAAATTACCCAAAATAAAAATGATATTTTATCAATACAAACTCTAAAAAACGATAAAGCTCCGGAGATAAACGAACTAAGCGGCACAACCCTGAATTTGGAAATTGAAAAAATTTACAAAATCTCTGTTCCACAAGATTTTTCAGGGGCATTGGAATTTGTTTTGCCAAGTGTCAGCGATAACACAAAGTTTCATCAAATTATGGCAAAAATGCAAAACTTAAAAGAAAATCTAACGGTTGATTGGGGAACCCAAACTTTCTTCAACGGCAACATACCAGAAATTGGCATTGGTGTTTATAGTGTTTATTTTGATTATAACCCACATACTTTATTATGGGTTTGTGGTGTAATGTCGGAGGAAGACAGTGCAAATACATTCTAGCAAACTTTTATTATCTGATTGTTCGGTTATTGTCAAAATTATTGCCTATCCGGCCAATGCCACCGTTACTATCAATGGAATAAAAACTTCCGAATTAGAAATAAAAAAAGGTGAAATTGTAAGCTGGAGCGTATCTTTTGCCGGATATTATTCGCAAAGCGGAAAATTTGAAGCCCAAAAAGATGTAGAACTAACAATAACTTTGGGAAAAATCCTTTACACATTTTCAATTACCACCTCTCCGACTTCAGCAAAAGTTGTGATGAATGGCGTTGAAACCAAAAGTGTAACCGTAGAACCCGGAACCAATGTCGCTTGGGAAGTCAGCGCAACCGGTTATTACAGCCAAAGCGGCAATCAAATTGTAACCGAAAACACAAGTAAAAAAATCATTTTGAGCAGTAAAACGAAAATCATTTCCGTATCTTCTGCCACAAAAACTTCGTATGATAATGAAAGATTGCCCGGAAGTGCTTACACGGCTTACGGCAATTCTTATCGATTCCCTTATTCATTTATCAAAGGAAGAAGTTACACCATAAAATATTCAACTTCTATCGGACCTTGGGTTTATGAGGCTTTCACTTCTACAGCAACCGGTGTGAATACTTCAACACCTATGTCCAAAGGACAACCAACAACTCTAACTCAAACCATATTCTCAACCAATAACGGCTCAAACGCGACCTCTGGAATTAGTGTTAATAAGACTTTTACGGCTTCCGCTGATGCCTCGTACATTTTTCTTAATCTAAAAAGCACTCAATACTATCCGACAGTTGGCTCTTTAACCATTATTGATAACTCTTAAAAGGAAAAATAAAATGTTTGCACGCTTCAATAACAAAGACAATGTTGAATATGCTCCGAAAAATTATGGCTCTATCAGTAATTTTGACAGCAACGAAAAATTAATGCGAAAATTTGGTTTTTTGCCGATTGAAACACAAGGCGAAATAGAACCAAATAAAAAGTATAAATCTGAATTTGAATTAAAAAAGGACAAAATCATTGAACATTTAATTGAAGTTCCAATGACCGATGAAGAAATTCAAATAGCTCGTTGTGAATTGTATCGAAAAAAATCCGATAGTTTAATTTTGGAAAGAGAACGAGAAAAGGCTCTCAATCAATGGAACGATGACAAAGAAAATGATTTTATTCAGAAAATCAAAGAAATATCCGTTCAAATTGAATCTTTATTTCCATATTCCAAAACCGCCGAGGACACTAAATGAGTGATAATACCTTATCTGAAGCCTTAAAAGAGGCTTATGCTTCAGCTCCGAGTGATGTTGTAATTTTACACACCTTGGAACTAAGACATCCGGCTTTCAAAGATGAAAACGGCAATTCAACCGCTATTCGGGTTGTGCGCGATAATGTTAATCATACTTGCAGACTGGAAGACAATGCGCCGCTAGATGGGGGTAAAGACGTTGAATTTATCGCTTTAGCCTTTGATTTACAACTTCCGCCGGTAGAAAATATTCCGGTACCGGAAATTAGCTTATCTTTAGATAATGTTTCAACCGAGATTATGCGTTATTTGGATCAAGCTATTGAAACCCAAGATATGATTGAGATGACGTATCGTCCGTATTTATCAAGCGATTTGAGCTATCCGCAAATGGACCCGCCAATCACCTTGGTAATAACGGAAATCACCGCCGATATATCAAAAATATCTGCCACGGCCAGAATGATGGATATTGGCAACAAATCATTTCCTGCAGAAAACTATACCGTGAAAAAATATCCGGGGTTGAGTAGATAGAGGCATAAAATAATTTATGCCTCTATTTTTTTACAAATTGGTAAGATTGTGAGCCAAACTAACCGCACTATGAGATTTGTTTACAGTTTGAATTAAATCTTTTGCATCTAAACCGCTTAAAGAAGACAAGGCTGTGATATATTCCCCATTTTCTTGTTGAGAAGCCGCTTCAATTTTTAATTCACTATAACCAAATAAAGCAAAACGGCGAATTGCAACATCTTGTTTCACTTTTTGAAGTTCAGAGTGTTTTAAGTTTGAGCGTTCCATATCAATATATACACCATCTCTGCTGTATTGCCACATTCCTCCGGTTGCCACGTCTGTCAACCAACTTGGCCAGAATGTGAGATTAAGAATTGCAATCTTATTGAGATTACTACGTAAAACCATTTGCTTGTCTTCATAACCGGCTTTTTTAGCAACGACAACAACTGTGGAAGACTTTCTTTCCAATGGAAACACACAAGGAGTTTTACAAATTTCCATTCCGTCTACATAGACTTTAACATCTTTAACATTGGAATCAAAACTAACATCTTGGTTGCCACCGCTAAACAAAGTTCCACAAGCAGAAAGAAACATAAGTGAAAAAAGAATTGTTTTTTTCATGTTCTGAACACCCTAATTTTATACAAATTAAAACAAAACCCACCTAAAAGGTGGGCGGATGTTCAGAAACCGTAATACAATTAGAACGGCTCGGCTTATTCAGCACATAGCCTTATTCAGCCGACATCCGTCCATAGCAGAAATCGGCATAATTCTTTTAAGTCATTATGCAATGACTAATTGTATTAGGGTTTCTGACGCCCTAAGCATTAAAATAATGCTCATCAGTAAGCTAAAAGAAATTTTTAGGAAAATCAAGCAATTTTATAAGGCATAAACAAATGACACATTTTGCAAATAAATACATAGGTTGCCCATGGGTAGCCGGTGCGCAAGGTCCTGACAGTTTTGACTGTTGGGGCTTTGTTCGTTTTGTGCTGTTGCACGAATATGGCTATCAGGTGCCACCGGTTAATATCAATCCCAACAATTTAAGAGATGTTCTTAAGGCTTTTCACGCTGATTTAGCTTTTCAAGCCTTCGTTGAGGTTGATAAGCCTCAAGATGGAGATGTTGTTTTAATGCGACAAGCTAAAAATCCAGTCCATGCCGGTTTATGGCTTGATATTGATGGTGGCGGTATTTTGCATTGTGTTCGTGGAAACGGCGTTATTTTTCAAAAAGCACCCTCTCTTAACCTCTCCGGCTGGTTTATTGATAGTTTTTATCGCATAAGAAAAATTTGATTTTCAAAGGTTTTCGTGATATAATATTTAAGGTACTAAACGGAAAGGAGCAATAATGCCTGAAAATTTTCAAGATTTAAGAAATCAATTCCAAATTCCAACATCTCATAAACTTATACAAACAAAATACTCCGAAAAAGACAGGTCAAATCATAGTATTGAAATAAAAGAAATTCAAGAACTAGATGAACAAGAGAATGTAGTAGCTACCTACAAAGAGCTCGAATATATAGATGCGTATGGTAGTAAAATTACATATAGCAAACTATAATAAAATATTACTTAAAAACACCTCTCTATTAAGAGAGGTGTTTTTTTATGAGGAAATAAAATGACTTATTTTAATTACTTTACAAATCCGTTTAACCTAAACAAAGGACGGATAAGCAAAACCTTACCCAAAAATCAAACAATTTGGCAAATCGTAAACACTCAAAAGATTGATTTATCCCGTCCGGTAATTTGTTTTGTAAATGGCGTTGCCAAACTTCGTAAAGATTGGTCTAGCCCTTTATCATCTCAAGATGTTGTCAGTTTTGTTGCCTTGCCTTTGGGCGGTGGTGGTGGCGGCTCTAATCCGATTAAAGCTGTATTAACCGTGGCTTTAATTGTTGCCACTGTTTATACCGGCGGAGCTGTCGGAGCGGCTTACGGTGCCGTTTGGGGTGGTGTGGCTGCGGCTGGTGTTTCTATGGCTGGCGGAATTCTTATTAATACATTTATTCCAACACCCAAACCGGCTCTTAATGGTATGACTTCTTCCGCTTATACCCAAAGCCCGACATATTCCTTGCAGGCTCAAGGAAATGAAGCAAGGCTTGGCAATCCAATTCCGGTAATTTATGGCCGCCACTTAATCTATCCCGATTTTGCCAGTCAACCTTATTATCGCTATATTGATAATGAACAATATGTTTATCAACTCCATTGTATCGGACAAGGCGAATATGATGTTGAACAAATCCGCATTGAAGATACGCCGATTAGCTCTTTTAAGGAAATAACCTATCAAGTCATAAACCCTCAAGAAAAAAACATATTATTCATTGAAGATGTTGTTACTTCTGCCGAAATTGCCGGTCAGGAATTGTTGAAAGGTGAATATTGCGGTCCTTTTGTCTTAAATCCGGCAGAAACCAAAATAAATAAAATAGAAATTGATGTGGCATTCCAGCGCGGTTGTTATTATGCCAATGACAGCGGTGGCTTATCTTCCAAAACGATAAAATGGCAATTAGAGGCTCGTCTGGTTGATGACAATGACAGTCCTTTAGGAGAATGGTTTGCGCTGGGAACTGAAAGTATTACCGAAGCAACACATAACGGAATATATAAAACCTATACCTATGATGTTCCGGAAGGACGTTATGAAATCCGCGCCACTCGTCTTGATGACAAAGATACATCATCTCGTGCCGGTCATGAAATCCGTTGGTCTTCTGCCAAAGGATATATTATTTCAGAAAAAGACTACGGAAACGTAACCTTGCTGGCAATTATAATGAAGGCAACGGACAATCTTTCGCAAAGGTCAAGCCGCTTGGTGAATTGCATTGTAACACGCAAGCTCAAGACTTGGTCGCCGCTTTCGGGTTGGTCGTCTTCTGTTGAGCCGACACGTTCAATCGCTTGGGCTTTGGCTGATATTTTGAAAGCCTCATACGGAGCTAACCTCAAAGACAACGCCATTGATTTACAGGCTTTATACGATTTGGATAGAGTTTGGAGTGCAAGGGGCGATACCTTTAACGCGGTATTTGATAGTAAATTAACCGTATATGAAGCCCTGTCAAGAACGGCAAAAGTCGGAAGAGCCGTTGCATTTATTCAAGGCGGCATTGTCCGATTTGTCAGAGATGAGCCTAAAACCATACCGGTTGCCTTGTTTGGACCACGAAATATTGTCAAAAACTCTCTTTCGATACAATATCTTATGCCGTCCGAAGATACGGCAGACAGCGTTACCGTAGAATATTTTTCCGAGAAAACTTGGAAAACCTCAGAAGTTACCGGAAGTTTTGAAGCATCTAGCTCCGATAAAATTGCAACTGTCGAACTTTTTGGCTGTACTAATAAAGAGCAAGCTCTAAGAGAAGCCACTTATATGGCTTTAGCCAATCGTTACCGCCGAAGAATTGTAACTTTCACAACGGAGCTTGAGGGCTTAATCCCAAGTTACGGAGATTTAATTGCCATTACCCACGATATGGCTCAATGGGGGCAAGGTGGAGAAATCTTGAAACAAGAAGGCCTCAAGCTCACTTTATCTGAACCGGTTACCTTCAAAGACGGACAAGAGCATTATTTGGCTTTGCGTAAGAAAGACGGCTCGCTTGCCGGTCCTTATCTCGTCAATCGAGGCGAAGTTTCTACTGAAATAATTTTAGATACTTTGCCTGATATCGAAATTTCAACTGATACAGATAGAGAAAGAACTCATTTTGCTTTTGGAACTAACAACAAATGGAGCATATTTGCCAGAATAACAGCAATAAGACCACGCTCCGATAAAGTAGAACTAACAGCAGTTATTGAAGATTCTCGCGTACATTCAACTTAAAGGGAGTTTTTACCTATGGATTGGTTAGAATTTTTACAAATCATCTGTGTTCCGGCTTTTATATGGCTGGTTCATCGGGTGGGAAATGTCCAAAAAGAACTTAACGACTTTAAGGTTCAAGTAGCGAGAGAATATGCTACGCAAGTACATATTACTCGTCTTGAGCTTAAAATTGATGAATTAAGACAACTAATATGGGAGATACACAATGAATCTAAGACAACCAAGAGGGATTAGAAACAATAACCCCGGAAACATTCGCCATGGAGCAAATTGGCAGGGATTAAATCCGAATGGGCGGAACATAGATTCCGCCTTTTGCGTATTTGAAAGTCCGGTTTTTGGTATTCGTGCGCTGGCAAAGGTTTTAATCAATTATAAAAAAATCCATGGTCTTAATACTGTCCGACAAATAGTCAGCCGTTATGCTCCCCCAAATGAAAATCAAACCGCCGCTTATATCCAATCCGTAGCCAAACAACTCGAAGTTTATCCTGATACCAAGATAGACATTGAGGAACGAGGTGTTCTAACGGTGTTTATTAAAGCTGTCATTCGTATGGAAAACGGCATTCAGCCCTATTCAGATGAAGTTATCCAAGAAGGAATAGATTTATGTTTCGACTAAATAAACGAAGTTGGATTCCTATAATCGGCTGGATTTTATGCTACGGATTTTTCAATAACTGTGTTATTGCACCGTATTTTCACGTTGATTTGGTGGACTGGGAACAGTTGCTCACCAGTTTGGGAATAATGCTTGGTATAAGCGGAATAAGAGATATTGGAATTAATCGGAGAAAAAAAGATGATGGAGACTCTAAAGAAGTTTAGAGCGGTGGTTTTCGCGGCCATCGCTCTTTTTTTATATTTGTTTGGCTATCGCCAAGCCAAAGAAACCGCAGAAAAAGAACAGTTGGAAGGAGAAAATAATGCCAATAAAATTGCTAAAAAAGCTCGCGATAGCTTGTCTGATAGCGAGCGCATTAACCGCTTGCACAACAAATATAAGCGGTGATTTTTGCCTTATTTATGAACCGGTGTACCCAGATTATCTCAATGATACACCAGAAACCATTAACCAAATCGACCGTAACAACGTGGTTTATGATGAATTATGCCTTTAAAATAATAGAGTTTTTTTATCCTTGACTTAAACAACCCCATAATGTAGCTTATTTTTCAATGAATTATAATTATGTTTAATCAAGAGGAACCGGTCAAATAAGCCTCTCAAAATATTCCGGTATAATTATGGATGAAAAAACTATAATTTTTATCTTGCTTGGAATTTGTGCCTTTTTGTTCTGTTTTGTTTTTGTTGTAGCAATACTCCAAGAAAACCAAACCAAAAAGGAATTATCGGGACAAGCCGGTGTTTATAAAGGTCCTGCTGGTGAGCCAAGATGGAACGGACAATTACCGGAAAAAGTGGACGATTATGTATGTCCTCGCTATGTTTATGAAAATCTGGTTGAAAGTACCGATTATTTACCTGAAAACGGCAGAATTATCGGTTATCGTATCGCTCCAGATTTAGTCATTCACAGCCGAGTACAATATTGTGTCAATTCCCCCAGTCTTAAGAGTTATATTCTGCGATTGGGCGGAAAGTTATTAACTCCTGACGAAGTGTTAACACTATTTCATAATTGGAAAGATGTTTCAGCTTTACGCGCTAAAGCCGGAGATACAACTTTAGGCAAATTTCAATTCTGGTGCAGTTCTAAGGAAGGTTTTCCAGTTTGTTCAAACATCAAATATGGCGACATCATTCTTGAGGATATGGTCGGGTTTACAAAATTTAATGCCCCACTTATCTTAAAAAGGTAAAGTAAAAGCCTCTTGCGCTAAACATAGCTCAAGAGGCTTTTTTGTTATTTCTGATTTATTTTATTTCCTTGTTTGTCTATATAAAACCAATCATCACTATCCCAGTAATGATATTCTCCTTGAGAATTATCAACGACCTTTTGTTCTCCTTTATAAGTAACTTTGGCTATTCCATTTTCAAAGGGATATCCGTAGGAAAATTGAGGCTCAATTAATACCTTTCCGTCTGGTGTGGCATAACCGATTTTTTTACTTTGCATATCAACAATACGAATTGTTCCGTCTTTTACATAATCATCACCATTATCATATTGATAAATAGCATACTGTTTGTTTAGACCGCAAGCTGTGCAAAGCAATATAGCTAAAAGAAAAATTTTATTCTTCATAGGTGCGTTCCTCGTTGAGTTCCTTGCATGATTCATATTTTATCTTGTTTTTTATTAAAATCCAATGTATATTGTCCTAAAATAAAATTATTGTATAACTTAATACTTTACAAATTATGATGTCCGGAAAAGAAATTGAACAGATGAACATTGCTTTTGATTCTAATAAGCAATATGTTGTTGCCCAAGTTCCCAAATATTATGATAGTGCAGAAGATTTTGCTCTTGGACTTGTTTACTCTCTTAAACCTTATGTTGCAAAAAAACTCAACATTGAAGAAAATAAATTGGTTTTGGTTGCTATCAGCAAAAACGAGAAAATAGTTATTATTAGCGAAGACAGAAGGTGTAGAGATTGGTTGGCTAGAAGTTTTCACCCAAATTGTATTGGTAATGCTCAATTTTACGATAATGTAAAATCAGAGCTTATTTTAGAAGAAATTAAGGTTCTGGTATCATAATTATTACCTACTCAAATTAAACAAAAAACTCTTGCGCTGGATATATAGCTCAAGAGTTTTTTTATTTTTACTTCTAGTTATTATTAATATTATTCTTACAAATGCACAAGTACAACAAATATTGATAATAGAGCCATTAATTCAGCGGATATTTTACCCAAGGGCTATTTTCATCTTTTTCTAAGCGTTGTGCAATACTAATAATTCCGGTTAAGGACATATTATTGCCGTTCCACATAGCTCTGCCAATAACGTAACCTTTAGCAAATTCACTCCAGTTTTTGTATAGCTCTTTAGATTTTTTATAAGCGGCCGTAATATATCTCCAAGCCTCACTTTCTGAAATATACTTGGAATCATAGCAACAACGAGTTACAAGCACCAATCTACCTAAATCCCAAGCATCAATCGGAATATTATTTAAGTCGCTCGGCTTTTTAATAATATCTTCTTCTGTAAGATGTTCGATTGATTCAGCCAAATTTTGTGTATATTCTAATAAAGCATCCGTCTTTTCTTCATCTAAAAGGCCTTCTAGGTTAAATTCTTTATCATCGTTTGCTATAATTCCTTTAATTGCTTCATAATAAACGTGATGACCTCTATTTAGAAGCCATTCTAATGTTTCTACTGCAGATGCACGATCTGCAATATCATAATAGTCGCTCAATCTATTCTTTACATCTTCCTTATCTGGTTCAGTTTCCAAACAATTACAGTAATAGCAATTTTGTTCAGCATTAACCGCACCAACATTTAAGGCTGTATATTGTTCTTTGGTTAATTCTGGAGCGTTTTCGTTGCAAATATATTCTTCATCTTGAAAGAATCTTTTTACATTATTTACTAATCTTACAAAATCCATATCTCTATCCCTTCTTCTATTGTTTAGAAATTTTATCTTGGCATATTAATAAAAAGTTTCAAGCTAATTGTTTACTTTGCTATAAATTTTTATCCTTGACTTAAATAAGCCCTTAATATAGTTTATTTTCAAAGAATTATAATTATGTTTAATCAAGAGGAACCGGTCAAATAAGCCTCTCAAAATATTCCGGTATAGTTATGTCAATCGTTATATTTAGAATTTTAGTAGGCATTGTCTTTGCCATTATCAGTTATTTAATGTTTCGTAAATGGTATTACAAATACCCGACAGGAAAGCGCTGGTATGATGCCGATGAAGATTGGGAACGCCCAGAATGGACCAAGGCTTATAACAAATACTATGAAAATATGGTAAAAGCAAAGTTAATTGGCTTCTTGGCGATATGCTTAATTTTTTGGGGAAATATCGCGGCTATTGTCGTTTCGGTCATTTCCTTGTATTTTTCTTTCAAATATATTCTGTTAAAAAAAGCAGAATGTCAGTAGATTACTCATCAAAAAGCAAAATTAAAACGGCAGATATAATACTGCCGTTTTTTTGTATTAATTATAAATTAAATGAAAGTGAGATATAACTAGCATAAAGTTTATTAAGGACACTTCTTAATTATGATTGATATAGAAAAAACATTTAAACAATTTGGATTTTCAGAACTACCAGAAGTTTTGCGGCAAAAAGAAAGAAATTTCCAAGAAGCAATAAAATGGTTTGATGAGCTTGATTTTAACCAAGCACTAGATTTTTATGGTTTACGCAAACACTCACAATTTATAAATTTGTTTGAAACATACTTACAAAAGTTTCATTTAGATAATAACTTCAAAATTGCCGTTTATGCTTTACACACTTTTTTATTTGCAAATGATAAATACGGTTGGGAAAGCAACCTTAAACGAGAGATTGTAGATATGTTTCCTGCCGTTGTTTTGTTATCTGCTATGCAAAGACATATAACAAATATGAAAAAACGCGGTTTTGATAAGTTCCAAATAGAAAAACATAAATA
>CALXVY010000033.1 GCA_944392255.1 uncultured Alphaproteobacteria bacterium
TTATTTTACAATCCGGTTGGTTTATTACCACCGGATTTTTTTTTGCGTCCGACGAAAATTTTTATATCTTGACTTTTCAATATAAAAATATAATCTTTTTTTCAATTAATTATCATTATGTTTAACTTAGAGGAACCGGTCAAATAAGCCTCATTAAATATTCCGGTATATTTATGAATAGCGTTGATACAAACTTTTTGTTGATAGCTCTTATTATTGTAGGCGTAATTTTTGTTACTTTATTGGTTTTTCTGCTTATTAAAGTTTCAAAAATGAGACAACGTGTTCAAGATGAACTTAGTGGAAAAGAAGGTGTGTATGACGGTCCTACTGGGGAACCTTTATGGAACGGAACTCAGCCTAAAGAAGTAAATGATTACACGAAGCCTCGCTATGTTTATGAAAACTTAGTTGAAACAACTGAGTTTCGACCTGAGAATGGACGTATTATCGGTTACAGAATTTCTCCAAGTTTGGTTATTCATTCGCGAGTACAAAAAGTTAAGCCATCTGCCGTTACACTCTATCGTGATCGCTTTGGCGGAGAATTGTTGGACTTTTCTGATATCAAAATATTGGTTTCAGAATGGCAAGAAATTTCAAAATTACGAGTTGCAGCAGGAGATGAAGCTTTAAGTAGTAGATTCATTTTTGCAACTTATCGCGGCTCCATAGTCATTTGCAATACTGATGAAATGACTTGGGGGTATCCTGATTACTCCTTGCTAAAAGAACATTTATTAATTTTAAAACGCTAAAGAATTGAAAGTCTTGCAGAAAAACTGCAAGGCTTTTTTATTTATCCAGATTCTTTTTATGGATTAAGCTGTTTTTAGATGTAAGTTATTGATTTTCCTAAAAAAGAGCTTGCTTCCGTCCACCCATAAGCTAGAATATTAACGAAAGGTTAATTTATTTTATGGAGAAATTTGATGCCAGTTTTAACATCTTCAATCATTAACAGTGCTGAAATCAAAGATAAGATTTATTATATTTGGGACGATATGGTAAAAGGTTTTGCCTTAAAAGTTATCCCTAATGGCCAAAAGAAATATGTTATTAAATACAGGACTTCAATGGGTGGAAGAAACGCCGTTCAGCGCTGGTATATTTTTGGCGATATCCAAAATTTAAGTTGCAAGGAAGCAAGAGAAGAAGCCGCCAAACTTTTTTTAATGATACACGATGGCAAAGACCCTCAAGAAGAAAAAGCTTCTTTAAGAAAAGCTGATACCTTGGCGGAATTTTGGGAAGTTTTCAAAAGAGATTATGTGGAACTCAAAGAAAACAAAGAAACATATTTGAAGAACAACGAGCAATTATGGCGGCTCTATATAAAGCCGGTTTTAGGAAATAGAAAAATCACTGACATTAATAATCTTGATATTGAGCATTTGCATAGGTCTTTGGCTCGCGTTAAATATAATGCCAACAGAATGCTGAGCTTACTCAATTTACTTTTTAATCTTATGGAAAAATGGAAATTAAGAACCCCAAACTCAAACCCCTGCACTTGTGTTCAAAGATATAAAGAGGAATTAAGAATAAGATATTTAAGCTCCGAGGAAATGGAGCGTTTCTCAGAAGAATTAAGAAAAGCAGAAAAAAGAACTCCGGAGATGTTATATACAGTTGCCGCCATTAGACTACTTCTTTTAACCGCCGCCAGAAAAAATGAGATTCTCACTTGTAAATGGGAATGGGTGGATTTTGACAATTCTTTAATCAATTTGCCGGATAGTAAAACCGGACAGAAAACAATTTTCTTAAATAGTAAAGCGCTGGAGATTTTGAATCAATTATACGCAAGACCCGAAAGAGAATTATCAGAATACATAATCAAAGGAAAAAATTTCAAAGGACATAATATTGATTTCAAAACCGCTTGGCATACTATAATGAAAAATGCAAACATCAAAAATTTCAGAGTTCACGATTTAAGACATACTGCGGCAAGTATGGCGATATCACACGGACACAGTGAAGCGGCAATCGCAAAAATGCTAGGACATAAATCAACGGCCATGATTAAACATTATGCTCACTTAGCGAATAAACCCGTGTTTGATGTAGCAAATACAATATCGGAACTTATAAATTTCTAAATTCTAATATACAATCTAGGGTTGCTTGACTACATCTTAAAGCTATATATAATTGCTTTTTACTATTCATAGTAGTAATTCAGTAATTAGTAATAAGGATTGTAGAAATGCCTTTTCCAATAAAGAACTATTTTTATTTAAATGAGGTGTCCAATAGATGGCATCGAAGTATAAAAGACGTAGAATACTGTATAGAAAATGGTTTGATACCTGTTTACATTAAAGTTTATTCAGTAAAATTAAGTACCAAAGAACAAGCACCCCGAAATAGTTCTATTTTTTCGGGGTGCAAATGTATCTCCCCTGATGATTGTCATTTTTTATTCAGACATCACAAACAAGCAATTAATAAATTCATCTCTGACGATGGACAAACTGAAGAATTTTTAATCCAACCGCAAAAAATTATCATCAAACGAATAGATTTGATGATTTTTTTAAAGGATCTGCAAAGTTTTGAAAAAACACATCAGCTATCATATGAAGAAGAATTGCCTCTATTTGATAACAACAAACAATCTGAACTCAGCGATAATGTTTTGACAATACATAAAACTCATTTTTGCTTTGGACCATTACAAGCTCGAATTATCAAAATATTATATCAGGCCGCTTTGTCTGATAATCCTTGGGTTCTTGGAAAAAACATTCTATTTGATTGTGGAGCCAGAACTCAACATTTAATGGATTTATTCAAATCTCATCCGATTTCGGAACGAATTTTATATAAGGCTAAAGGATATTACAGATTAAATATTGATTAATTCACAGGATAATGAGTGTTATATCGGACAACAATCCGATGTAAAAACTTTTAAATTTCAATATATTAAAAAGTTTAGATAATTTAATATCCGATGAAATCCGAGTTTTATTCTGACCTATCCGACTTATAAATCATAATTTTTTTCAGAAAAATGAACACGAAACTAAATTTCAACTTTTTTAAGGAAAAAATTATGACAGATACAAAATACTTAACAACAAAGGAATTATCACAGCGCTGGAAACTCAACCCTAACACGATTGAACATTGGAGAACCAACGGATTTGGTCCTCACTTTATCAAAATCGGGAGAAAAATTTTATATTCCCTCGATAGCATTATTGCGTTTGAACGCGAAAATATAGCTAAAAATACAAATATTGTTAGGAAATAATCTTTTTTCTTGGAACATTTCCTATGAGTGGCTGGGTTAAAATTCACCGTCAAATAACTGAATGGGAGTGGTATCGCGATGCAAATACCTTTAGGGTATTTATGCACCTGCTTTTATCCGCCAACTATGAAGACAAGCGGTGGCGAAACATTGATGTATTGCGCGGACAAATCATCACCGGCAGAGTCGAGTTAGCGCAGGCATTATGTCTGTCAGAACGCCAAGTAAGGACATCTCTGGAGAAACTCAAAATGTCCGGCGTAATATCCATCAAAACGACCAACCAATATTCTTTGATAACCGTTGAAAATTATAGCTTATTTCAAGATACATCAAATGAAAATGTCCAGCCAAAAGTCCAACCAGCGACCAGCCAAAAGTCCGACAAATGTCCAACAAACGACCAGCCAAAAGTCCGCCCAACGACCACGACTCAAGAATATAAGAATAGTTTAAAAAATAAAATATCCTCATTACATTCGGATATTTTATCAAAAAGTTCTGATGAACAAGCTCCTAAAAAGACTTTTGCTGAGTTGCTAAAATCAAGGGGGATATCATAATGCCTGTAATTGATATGCTAAATAAAAAACATAAGGTTATGAACTGCGTATTTGAAGTTTTGTATGATTTATACGGAGAGCCAAATTGGCTGAAAAAGCCCAAAGACGGACAAGAGCCTGAAAAAATCATTGAACAATGGGTGAAAGAATTAGGCGATTATTCGGAAGCTCAATTAAAACAAGCCTGTTTTAATCTTTTCAAATACAAAAAAGTTGCCAGTTTTCCTAAACTCGCGCATATCCTTGCTGAACTAAGCGACCAAGACAAAGAAGAAATCAAAAACACACCTAAAGTCCCCAAAGCATTTATGTGTCTTGAAGTCAAAATGATGGAACGAGATATTCAGCTAAACAAATGCAAATATACACTCAACATCTACAAAAGAGCCATTGATTATGTCATGACAACTTTGCTTAAAGAAACAATCGGCGAACGTGAGTTTCTTGAAATGGAATACAGTTATCGCAATGACGGCTGTAAATTGCGCGGTATGCAATATCGAAAAGCCCTCGAACTTGGTTTGTTTGATAAGTTTGACGATATCTTGGATAAAGTAGCAAAGGAAAGTTACCATGGATAAAATGACAAGACAGGAAATATTAGACCGCTTTGAGGAAGCTGTTTACACCTTAAAGAAGCTACCACCGGTAACTTTACCCAAATGTAAGAGCTTTTGGCCAGATATCATTTACACACCTTTAGAAATTCTTCAACAAGAACCGCGTATCATAAGATTGCGCCCCTCTTCCGAACAACTCTCACGACTTGATGAAGTTTTGGATTGGACTACAATGCTAACTGAGATTGAAAGAAAATTGATTTGGTATAAAGCTCAACGAAAAAGCTGGAAATTTATCTGTACGACTTTGGGAATATCTCGAAGCTCCGGTAATGAAAAGCTCAATAAAGCCCTCGATTTTTTAAGTGAAAAGATACAACGCTAATAAATTTTTGTTATATATCCCTTGTATGGAGCTGTATTGAACTATAAAAAACTTATTCTTTCTGATACACTGATTTTTTGTATGGACATTTTCAAAAATTTTCCGTTATGATTTAGATAAGATGAGAAAAGGTGTCGATAGGCAACTTCTCTCATTTTTTTATGCCTGATAGACACCGAAAATTGCTCTGGGTCCTTCTGGAAGATAAACCCTATAGGGGTGGCTCAAGCGCGGCGTATTTTAAGCCGATAGTTCAAAAATTTTGGTTGACATAGTTGACATTTTTTGGATTTTTCCTTGATTTATCAGGTTTTGCGTTATTTTTTCATAGAATAAGCAAAAATAAAAAATTATTTTGAATCAATCTGTTATAATTTTAAAGTTAAAACAATAATTTAGTTAACAAATTAGGCGGTTTTTCTAGGAAAACCGCCATTTTTTATATAAGGATGTAAACTTATGGAAAAAGTACAGGTAAACACAAATCTTGAGTATAGTCGCCGCAAACTGGCGGATTTAAAGGAATATGAGGGAAACGCACGCACTCATAACAAAGAGCAAATTATGCAAATTGCCAATTCCATGATGGAAAACGGCTGGACCTCTCCAATGCTTATTGATGAAAATGATATGATTCTTGCCGGACACGGAAGAAAAGCCGCTGGAGAAATGTTGGGCGTTGAAGAAGTACCAGTAATGATTATTCGCGGCTTAAGCCCCGCTCAAAAAGCACGCCTATGTATTTCAGAAAACCAAATCGCTCTTAATGCCGGTTGGGATTTAGGCAAATTATCAGAACAGTTGCAATTAATTCTTGATGATGGCCTTGATTTGGAAATTACCGGTTTTGATGATGATTTCCTCAATGATATCCTTAAGTTAGATAACGACAACGAACTTTTGGACCCATTGGAAGGCGAAAAGGAAGAAAAGACACAAACAAATAAATTCTTGTCGTTTGGCAGTTACAAAATCCATATTTCGGAAGAAGAATATCAGAGCTTGGTTGATGCTTACGAGAATTTTGTAAAAGAAAACGGCGTTCGTTATGGCTTTGTAGCAAAGGTTTTATTACCCAAATGTTAGAATTAGATTATCCCATCAAAGATTTAGTCGGCGCAGATTATAACCCACGGCAAATAGACGAAGAATCACTCAAAACATTAAGAGCTTCAATAAAAACTCTGGGAATTGTCAAACCCATTATTGTTTCGGGAAATTTGATTGTTGCCGGACACCAAAGAACAAAAGCTCTGCTGGCCGCTGGTATTGATAAAGCTCCGGTTTATCTTTTGCCTAAGAACATCAATCAAACTGATGAAATTCGCTTTAACCAACTACACAATGGCACCGATTTTGATAGCGGAGATGAAAGAGCTTGGGTTGGAAGAAGTGAAAATCTTGGTTTTGAAATGGTACCACCGATTAAGCTCCGTGGTAATATGCGAGCCAAAATGGCAAATGTTCGTAATGAAATATGCAAGCTCATAATCAAGTATGGTAATTGGGGAGCCTGTGTGGCAACGCAAGCCGGCAAGGTTATCCATGCCGGACAATATGTTTTGGCTTGTCGCGCAATGGGAATTCCGGCACGAGTTTATCGCATTCCAAACGATAAAGCTAAAATTGCCGCAGAATTTCTAAATAAAAAGTATGGAAAATTCTCTTATGAACATCTGGAAAAAACGACATTTATTCAGACTTTCGCTCAAAAATTCCGCTTGAGAAATGATGAAGAAGTCGAAAAACCGTTTAATGCCTCTCCCACTTATGAAAAAAGTTTAATTCCAAACTACAAAAAAGGAGAGCGGATTTTGGACTTTGGTTGTGGGCAAGCCGATTATGTGAAAAAGCTCCGGAAAATCGGTTACAATATACATGGCGTTGAGTTGTTTTATCGCAAAGGGAATTTTATTGATTCGACAATGGTCCATAAAATGATAGATAATCTTTGTGAACAATTAGAAACCAAAGGTTTATTTGACATTGTTATTTGCGACTATGTTCTCAATTCCGTTGACAGTATGACCGCCGAAAACGATGTTTTGACGGTTGTTAATGCGATGTGTCGTATGGGCGGCAAAATCTATTTTTCAGGTAGAGCCAGAGAAAAAATAGATTTGCAAGACAGAACGACTTATGCCGGAGAAGCTAAATCTCACCGATATATAGAGTTCTTAGATGATGACGGATTTTCTGCATTATTCCGAAAAGGACATTGGTTTTATCAAAAGTTTCACCGACAAAAAGAAGCGATTGCTTTGGGGCGTAGATTTATAAACACAACCGAGGCAAAACTTGAACGTCATAATCCGGGGGTTTGGTGTATGTCTGGAGTAAAAAATATTGTTTTGCCCCAACAGGCCATTGAAGAATCAATCACTCGTGAATTTGAAATGTTACATCCGGACGGAAAGCCTATTGGTCGAAGTAAAGATGTTATCAATGCTTATCATCTTGCATTGGCAAAAGGTAACTAACTCCAAATTGATAATTACGGCAAGATGTGAAAGCTCGAGATAAACCATTATAACCATTTTCTAATGGTGGAATTGGCAAACGCTTTGCTCCGGTTATAATGACTTTATCTCCCCGATATGTTTCAGCGGTAATGATATCATTTTCATTATCGCTTGGAACAAAGGGAACGTGAAGATTATTTACATAACCGATTACGCCGCAAAGATATAAACATTTATAGTCTGAAAATTCATTTAGCTCAATTTCGGTATTAACCGGCATATAGAGATTAACTTTTTGGGAATAATCGCCAATTAAGCACTTTGCACAATGAACCGTAGGGTCAAAGCCCCTTACATATTTTAACCAAAAATACTTAAATCCAGTAACTTTTAGATTATGTGTAACAAATTTAATTTTCATACAAGCATTATAATATATTCACATAGGGTTGCAATGATTTTCATAGGCATATCACAAAGAAGTTTAGTAAGTTATGGCATATATCACGCAAGCGGCATGGGGCAGGAAACATAATTATACCCGACAATATGTAAATAAGTTAGTAAACAACGGGACAATCAAATTACATAACGGCAAAATCAATGAAGAAGAAGCCGATATGGCTATCGCGGCAATACGTCAGCCTATGAAAAGTAGTAAAAATGCGCTGGGTGGTATGGATGACTTAAGCAATCTGTCAACTGTATTACTAAAAACACGAATAAAAAGTGAAATTGAAAAAGTCAAATATCTTGAAACAAAGAACAAGGAAGCCGCCAAAATGTTGGTGCCGGCTGACGGCGTTAGAATTGCCGCTTTCAATAAAGGGCGAATGGTACGAGATGCTTTATTGAATATACCGGACAGAGTAGCTTCAATGCTCGCCAAAGAAAGCGACACAAACCGAATACACGAAATTTTAACTAAAGAGATAAGACAAGTTATTGAGGAAATTTTAGAAAGTGGCTGATGCTTTTGTAATCTACAATGAAGGATTTAATGCCGGATTAAAGCCGGACCCGCTTATGAATATATCAGAGTGGGCAGACAAATATAGGATTCTTTCGCAAAAAGCATCAGCGGAACCCGGAAAATGGCGAACATCACGAACGCCCTATCTAAAAGAGATTATGGATTGTCTTTCGCCCTATTCCGGCATTGAAAAAGTCGTTTTTATGAAAGGCGCACAAATTGGCGGTACAGAGGTTGGCAATAACTTTTTAGGCTATATTGTTCATTTATCCCCCGGACCCGTTATGTTGGTTATGCCAACCGTTGACGGGGCCAAAAGAACTTCAAAAACTCGTATAGACCCGATGTTTGCCGCAATTCCTGAATTAAAGGGCGTTATTAGTGATCGCCGCTCAAAAGATGCAAGCAACACAACTTTGATGAAAGAATTTCAAGGCGGTGTATTGGTTTTGACCGGAGCAAACTCAGCTATCGGACTTCGTTCAATGCCGGTCCGCTATATTTTTCTTGATGAAATAGATGCCTATAAAGGAGATGTTGAAGGTGAAGGCGACCCTGTAAATTTGGCTATCAAAAGAACAAGTACCTTTAACCGCCGTAAAATCTTTATGGTTTCGACACCTACTATTCAAGGCGTTAGCCGAATTGAGTATGAATACGAGCAATCAGACCAACGTCATTATATGGTTCCGTGTCCATATTGCAACAAAAGGCAATCGCTTAAATGGAAACAAATCCATTTTGAAAATGATGACCCAGCCACGGCGACTTACGTTTGCGAACATTGTGGCGCAATTATTGAAGAACATCTAAAAACTTGGATGTTAGAAAATGGTATTTGGGAAAAATCCAATCCTAAAAGTAATGTCGCCGGTTTTCATCTTTCTTCTTTATATTCTCCGGTCGGGTGGTTTTCTTGGGCAGATGCCGTTAAACAGTTCTTGGACGCTAAGAATAAGGACAATCTCTTAAAAGTTTGGGTAAATACCGTTTTAGGAGAAACGTGGCTTGAAAAAGGAGAAGCTCCGGAATGGCAGATTCTCTTTGACAAGCGAGAAGACTATCAACAAGAAATCGTTCCCAGCGGTGGTTTATTCTTAACCGCCGGAGCCGATGTCCAAAAAGACCGTATAGAATGTGAAGTCGTTGCTTGGGGCAGAAATAAGGAAAGCTGGTCGGTTGGTTACTTCATCATTAACGGAGATACCGCCAGAGAAGAAGTTTGGAACGAACTAAGCGAATTTTCTAAACGATACTTTGAACATTCTTCCGGTGTAATGTTGCCAATCTCACGCTTTGCTATAGATAGCGGTTTTGCAACGCAACAAGTATATAACTGGGTACGTAAACAACCCATAAATTTTGCTATGGCAATCAAAGGAACAGATAGCGGCGTTACGCCATTAGGCCTGCCGACAAGGGTGGATTTGAACATCAACGGCAAAAGACTTCGCCGCGGAGCTAAAGTTTGGAGCGTTGGTACATCAATTCTAAAATCGGAATTATACCAATTTTTAAGGCTAACTCAAAATGAAGACGAGAGCTATCCTGCCGGATATTGTCATTTTCCCAAATATGACAGCGAGTATTTCAAACAATTAACCGCCGAACAACTTGTTACAAAAATGGTTAGAGGCTATCAAAAACGCGAATGGCAGAAAACAAGAGAACGAAACGAAGCTCTTGATTGTCGTGTTTACGCCAGAGCGGCAAGCATAAGTTTTGGTATAGAACAATTTACTGAAACAAAATGGCGTAATTTAGAAAAAGCTCTCATTCCAGAAAGTAAAGAAAAAGTTAAATTACCGGCTAAGAAAAAAACAAAATTTGATATTTTGCCAAAGATAGTCAAAGCACAAGACCCCTATTTATAAGGATTTACAATGACAAAGATTGAAATTTTAGAAAAACAATTAGAGGAAGCGGAGCTGGCTTATCATGAGCTTATGATTGGAGCAAGAACCGTCAGCGTTAATGTTGAAGGTGTTGGCTCAACATCTTACGCTCAAGCCGATGCCGCAAAACTAAAAGAATATATTTCATATTTGCAAGGAAAAATAAGCCAAGCAAAGGGAATTAAAAAAAGAAAAGTCATTAGAGTGAGTTTTTGATTAAAAAAGTGTACACATATCTTGACTTTTTTATTTTTATAGGTTATGTTTAACTCAGAACAAACCCAGAAAGACCTCTTGCTTTGCACTTTGTGTGAAGATAATGTGAACCTCTGGGTAGATTTTTTTTAAATACTAGGTGCAAAATATGCCTACTCAAGATACTCCACTAACATACGATGCTTTATTAGAACATTTAATATCAAAAAATCTTGTCGTTTTTGACGATAACAGAGCAAAAAAATACCTCAGGACAATCGGATATACCAGATTCAAAACATATTTCAAGATGTTTTGCAATTCTCAAGGACAATTTGAAAATAGTTTTTCTTTTGATGACCTGCTCAATATATATGTTTTTGATAGGCAATTACGAACTCTTTTTATTGAAGCATTAGAACGCATTGAAATTGCTATCCGAAATTGTATTGTAGATACAGTCTCTGTTAATACCTACGATGCTTATTTTATATATGATTCTAATAATTTCAATAGTGGTTATGAGGATATTTTTAAAAAAGTCAAAGATAATGTTTGGTATCAAACAGATAAAAAAATTAATATAAATGATAATCAAGTTTGTTGTTGGGATATAATCAAGCATTTAACATTTGGTTGTTTGAGTGCATTTTATGATGAGCTAAAAGGAAATCTAAGGCAGGATATAGCAGATACTTACAATCTAAAAAATAAAGTCATGTCTTCTTGGCTTCTTTCATTATCAGCCTCAAGAAACATTTGTGCTCATTATTCTTTGTTGTGGAGTAGAATTTTTAGTATCAAACCAATGAATTTAAAAAGAGATGGTGAATTAATTATAGATTTTGGTGCCTCCTCAGATAAATTATACGCTCAATTTTATATTATCGCGTATTTTATGCTGCAAATTTCTCCAACCACATCTTGGATTGAAAGAGTATATAATTTAATAGATGAATATTGTCAAAAAACACATTTCATAAATTATGATATAATGGGTTTCCCTGAAAACGCTAGAGATTATCAGAGTTTTCTAAATATCAAGATGTAACAAACATTTAATTTATATCAAACAGCAGGAAATAAAAATCCTGCTGTTTTTGTTTTAAAAGGTTAAAATAATGGATGATACAAGTTATAAAGGAGCCTCACTTTCAGCAAAAGAGTTGTTAAGTTGGCGACCAATTAGACATTCTGCAGATATGGAGCTAGAGGGAGAGCTGTCCACTCTTGTAGCTCGTTCACGCGACTTAATCCGTAATAATGGAATTGCCAGCGGAGCTATTCAAACTCTTGTCGATAATGTTGTCGGAAATGGCTTAAAACTCGTTTCTATTCCAGACCATAGAATTTTAGGGTTAAGTCTTGATTATTTGGAAGAATGGGCGCGAAAAGTCGAAGGGTTATGGAGAATTTGGGCTGAAAGTAATTATTGCGATGCCGCAAGAAAATTAAACTTCAATTCACAAACTGCCTTAATCTTTAGGTCTGTAATTGAAAACGGAGAAGCTCTCGCCTTGGTTTTATGGCGAGAAAATAAAGATTTTCCGTTTGCGACCTGTCTTCAATTAATTGAACCAGATAGACTTTCAAATCCTAATTTTCAACAAAATAATGAGTTTTTAAGGGACGGAATTGAGATTAACAAGTACGGAGAAGCCAAAAATTATTGGATAAGTAAATATTATCCGAATGACTACTATTATAATAAAGGTGTCAATAAATGGCAAAAAATCCCTGCACGCACTTCTTTCGGTCGAAAGCTCATTTTACATATTCATCACCCCGAGCGTATCGGGCAAAACCGCGGAAAGCCACTTTTTACTTCAATTATGCCGCTTTTTAAGATGTTGGACCATTATGAGCGTTCAGAGTTAAAGGCTTCCGTGGTTAATGCCATGATTGCCGCCTTTATTGAAACGCCAATGGATAGCGAAGCTATTGCCGAAATGTTTGGGGAATCTGTTGATGATTACTTGGAAAAAAGAAAAGACTGGAGCGTTAAATTAGAGGGCGGCTCAATCATTCCGGTATTTCCGGGGGATAAAGTTTCCGCCTTTACGCCAAGCAGACCTAATTCCAGTTATTCCGCATTTGTTGAGAATGTCTTAAGACATATCGGAACCGGCTTAAATATTCCGCTGGAACTGTTAATGAAAGACTTTTCTAAGACAAATTACTCATCTGCAAGGGCTTCTTTAATTGAGGCTTGGCGATTTTTCAACGGTCGAAGGAGCTGGATAATCAACTATTGGGCTAAACCGGTCTTTGAATTATGGCTGGAAGAATGTGTCAACAAGGGGCTTATTGAAGCCCCTAACTTTTATGAAAACAAAGCCGCTTGGTGTCGTTGTAAATGGATAGGCCCCGGGCGTGGTTGGGTTGACCCAGTTAAAGAAGCTCAAGCTTCACAAATCAGAATGGAAACCGGATTATCAACTTTAGAAGATGAATGCGCTTCTCAAGGGTTAGACTGGGAAGAAGTTTTAATGCAAAGGGTAAGAGAACTCAAACGAATGAAAGAGCTTGGCATTTCTCCAAGCGAAAACGGAAATCTTGAACTTTTAACACAAGAGGAAAATACAAATGAGAATATGGAACAAAATAACCAATGAACCATGGGCTACGACAAGCGATACGCTAGAAAATATAATAAATATAGCCAAGCGACAAAATGCCAATCCGGAAGCCATCGCAGCTCAACTGGGAAGGAAATTGCAAAATACTTATGCTGTTTCCGTGAGAAACAATGTCGCAGTTATTCCTATTCACGGCCCCTTATTCCGTTATGCAAACCTTTTCACGGTGATTAGTGGCGCGACTTCTTATGAACTTCTAGCCAGAGATTTTAATGAGGCACTAGAAAATCAAGAAGTAAAAGCCATTTTGTTTGATATTGATAGCCCCGGCGGTGAAGTTAATGGTTGCTCCGAATTAGCCGATATGATTTATCAAGCCCGAGGAAAAAAGCCTATTATTGCTTATGCCTCAGGAAATTGTTGTTCCGGAGCTTATTGGATCGCGGCGGCCTGTGATGAAATTGTTGTTACAGATACGGCGCTGGTTGGCTCTATTGGTGTCGTTGCCGTCTATGAACGTCAAGACGGAAAAAATGAAATCGAAATTGTTTCTTCGCAAAGTCCATTAAAACGAATTAATCCTGAAACTCCTGAAGGATTAGCTCATATTCAAAATAGATTAGATTCTCTTGCCGAAGTTTTCATCAATAAAATTGCCCTTTATCGTGATGTTTCAACCGAAACTGTCATCAAAGATTTTGGGCAAGGAGATGTATTTGTCGGTAAAAAGGCGATTTGGCAAGGTCTGGCTAATCGCCAAAGCTCATTCGAGCGAATTTTAACAGACCTTAACAAAGAAAAGGAAACTGAAAATATGAATGAACAGGAAATCAAACAACAAGAACGTCAAAGAATGAAAGAAGTCTTTGACAGCAACGAAGCTCAAGGACGAGAGCAAATTGCAAATAAAATGTTGGTTAGCACGGACCTTTCATCATCTCAAATTATTGAGCTTTTGAAAGAAATGCCTAAACAACAGGCAATTTTCCCCTTTGAGAAAGCCATGGCTACAATCGCTAATCCCGAAATTGTACCGGCAAATTCGGAAATGCCAGACAACATTGACGTTTTCGCTCAACGTGTCGCCTCTTTAGCAACTTCTTCTAACGGAGAATAAAATGTACGCAAATTGTAAAGACGAAGGCACTCTCAAGCCAGATAATTTGTTAGCTGGAGATTTTCCGAGGGTTGCCAGATTAGTAAATGTTACCGCAGGAAATTATACCCGAGGTACTGTTTTAGGAAAAATTACGGAATCAGGAAAATACAAACTTTCCGTTTCTTCCGTGAGCGATGGCTCACAAATCCCTGTCGCAATTTTGGCGGAAAACGTCAACGCCGAAAGTGAAGATAAACAGGCCGTGGTTTATTTTACAGGTGAATTTAATTCGAATGCTTTGACATTCGATAGTAGTTTCACCGAGGACACCGTAACCGAAAAGCTCCGCGAAAAGAGCATTTTCATTAAGAAAACTCAAGCATAAGGAAACAAAAATGGATATTTTTTCAACTCATGTCTTAACTAAAGTGGTGGAGAACTTAAAAACTCCACCTTCTTTTTTGTTGGATATGTTCTTTTCTCAAGAACTCCGCTCCGACACCGAAGAAATTTATTTTGATACGCAAGAAAGCAAACCGAGAATTTCTCCGTTTGTTTCGCCGTTAATGCCTGGAAAAGTCGTTGAACACGAAGGCTATCAAACCAAATCTTTCAAACCTGCTTATGTCAAAGATAAAAGAAGATTTACGCCGGATATGCCTTTCAAACGTATGGCAGGCGAAAGAATTGGCGGAGAATTGACACCGGCTCAACGCTTGGAAAAAGCCGTTGCCGTAACACTGAGCAATCAACTTGATTGTCTAACTCGTAGAGAAGAAGTTATGGCTTCGGAAGTTCTCCGCACCGGAAAAATCACGGTAGCTGGTGATGGGTACCCTTCTGTAACCGTTGATTTTGGCCGCGATGCTTCATTTACGAAAGTTCTTGCCGGTGAAAACACTTGGGACAAAGAAAGCGTAAACATTTTAGACAATCTCGAAGATTGGGCTGGAACAATTCAATCCAAATCAGGAGTTGTCGCTAATACCGTGATTTTAGAGCCTTCCGCTTGGAAAATCTTTCGCAACAATCCTTTTGTTCAAAAATATTTGGACTATCGCCGAGGCACAAACAACACTTTGAACATTGACCCTGTAATCTTGGGTAATGAAAAAGCCAGATTTGTTGGTAACATTGGCGATTTTGAGGTTTGGGTATATAACGATGTATATATCGAAAATGATACAGAAAAGAAAATTCTTCCTGAAAATACGGTTTTGTTAGGTAGTCGTAGCGGCGTTGAAGGCGTGCGCTGTTATGGAGCTATTAAAGATGAACAAGCCGGTTTTCAATCAACCCGCTATTTTTCTAAGTCTTGGTTAGAAAATGACCCTGCCGTTCGTTGGATGCTCTTACAATCAGCTCCGTTGATTGTACCTTATCGTCCTAACGCAACTATGTGTGTAACCATTAAGTAGGAGCTTTAATATGAAAGTATTAGCCAATATCACGGTCGTTTTAGGGAAAAAGGAATATGCGCCGGACAGCGAAATTGATATTTCCAATGAAGAAGAAGCCAATTCCCTTTTGAGTCGCGGTTTTGCGAGAAAAATCGGTAAAACAGAAAACAAACAGACTTCTACACCACCACCCACTAACAATTCTCAGAAAACTGATAAAAATAACGCCAAAAATAAAAAGGAGACGGAAAACAGTGGTCCAAAAGTTCCAAAAAGCGGTGGATAGTCTGTTTGAAAAGCTGGGAAAAGCAGGAAAATATCAAGACAAAGATGTTTTAATTTTTCTCTTGCGTCCCGATATGGTTGTCAGTGTGGGCTTTTCTCAAGCCCACACAGCAACTAATACTATGAAAATCAGAATATCTGATGCCCCTGATTTGAAAATAGATGACGTTATTTATTGTGATGATATTGCATATACCGTCAGCCAAGAGCCTATAAAAGACACAAATAATCTAATTTGGGTATGTGAAGTTTTATGCGATTAGAAGCCAGTTTAAGCGGAAAATTAACCGAATATCTCGAAAAAGAACTAAAAAATGCTGAAATAGCTGTTACCAGAGGCGTATCTCTCGCAACAAACCAACTCAAAGAAAGTATGCGAACGCAAGTAAAATCAGCAGGATTAGGCTCTCGTTTAGCTTTTACTTGGCGAGGCGATATCTACCCGAAATCAAAAAGTAGCTTAAATGCCGCCGGACATATCTATTCCAAAGCTGAAAAAATTATGCAGAGTTTTGAGTTTGGGTTGGTAATTCGAGGAAATGACGGTTTTTGGCTTGCTATTCCAACTCCGGCAATTCCCAAAAAAATACGCGGACGTAAAATTACTCCTGAACTTTATGAGCGTTCAAAAGGTATTCACTTACGTTTTGTTTATCGTCCACGCGGAGCCTCTTTGTTGGTACACGAACAAAAACGCAAGACAATAATTGCTTTCTGGCTAGTGCCACAAGTAAAAATGCCAAAATTGATTAACTTTGAAACAGAAAGCCTAAAATGGCAAAACAAGCTACCAACTTTAATTTTACAGAATTGGAAAGATAATGAGCAAACGTGAACAAATTTTATCAGCCTTATTTGAAAGGCTTAAGAACTTGGATATAACAATTAAGCGAAATGAACTTGCTCCGCAAGCTATACCTAAAAACGGAATTTTGATTTTAAGGGACGGCAAGCAAGGAGATCCGGAAGTCATTTTATCGCCGCCAATGTGTATTTTTCATCACGAGGCAGAACTAGAAGTTATTGTTCAAGACGCAAAATCAGAGGTGCGTGATAAAAAACTAGATGAAATCTTAGTCAAAGTCGGCACTTTGCTTTGTTGCGAAGATAAACTCAACGGCTTAACCGATTATATATATCCCAAACAACCGGAAATTTTGGAAGAATATGTCGAAGGAGCCCCAAACATTAAAGC
>CALXVY010000034.1 GCA_944392255.1 uncultured Alphaproteobacteria bacterium
TTTGTTAAATTGTGATAAACATTTACATTCGGTGTAATAACCGGCTAAGAAGGGACAACGAGAAGCGGCAACCACAGATCGAGGGTATTTACAGTTAGATGTTGTATAGAGCTTGCTCTTATCCTCACAAGAAGTAGCTTGGTTATAGTCTCCTTCGGTGGTATTACCGCTGAACTTAAAATCAGTTTTCGAAGCCTCGGGCAAGAAGGTAGCACGAGCCAGTTGATAAGAACCTGATGGAAAAATATTATTAGAAATATTTTGCGTATCATCAGAGGAAGACAGAAAAGCTTGTGCTTCTTCTGACTTTACCGACATCGCAAAAAAAGTAAATAGAATAGCACAAACTATTCGTAATGATGTACGAATGAACATAACACACCTCAAAATAATTAAACCTACACAATTATTATAATAAAGGATTTTTTATATTTTGGCAACTTTAAACTATTATACAGATATAAAAAAAAGCAGCTTTTCTCACGAAAAACTGCTTTCACGTTTAATCAATCATTTTTTCTCTATGGCGAGTCCGAAAGGCGTGTCTACCACCCGGACATTAGCATTTTCTTCACCAACTTGTGCTGGCTGATAATTCACACCGGACGAGCAACCACACATCCCGTTTTCTGGATTGTAGGCATAATCTCTGTCTTTCCAATAGTAAAAGAAAGACGGCTGTTTATTGCCTTGTTGTATTTTAACTAACTCGGGTTTGAAATTAGCCATACCGGCTGCAAATTTCAGCTGTGATTTTCTCAATGCTTTTTGCGCATCGAAAATGTTAATAATTTTTTTTGCTTCCATAATAAAAATTTTTTTAATTGTTATAAAAATAAAAAAGATACATAAGAAGATATACTTAAATGTTTTTTTGTCAATAAAAAACTCTGCTTAATTTATAAAAAAATTAAACAGAGTTTTATCTCTAAAAGTTGATTTGATTAAATTTTACTAAGCTTTTCAGCTGTTTGAGCGCTATTTTTTAGAGCCCAAGCCTCTTCACCGGACAAATCGGGGAGTAAAGATTGATGGGCTCCATTTCTGTCTATAATTGTTGGTAAAGCCAAACAAATGTCTTTTACACCATATATATCATCTTGTAGGGTAGAAACAGTTAGGTCTGCACGTTGATTTTTGGCAATAGCCTCGATGATTTTGGCAAGAGAAGCAGATATGCCGTAATAAGTAGATTTTTTACTGCGATTAATGCGAGAGCTACTAGCAACAACCTCTTCTGCAATTTCTTTTTGGCGTTCTTCGGAAATAGGTTTGCCAATTCTTGCCGCATAAGAGAGAATTTTTTCTCCACCGATTGTTGCAGTTGACCAAGACGGAAGTGCTGCATTACCGAGTCCACCCATAACATAAGCGTGAATGGAATGAGGCGCAACATTGAGTTCTTCAGCCAAAATAGCGCGGAAACGGGCAGAATCCAAAACCGTTCCGGCGCCGATAACACGTTCTTTGGGAAATTGTGAAAAATCCAAAACAATCTTGGTGATAATATCAGCGGGGTTTGTCGCCACAAGAATAATACAATTCGGAGCATATTTAACAATTTCAGGTACAATTTTTTTCATAATTGCTTTATTGCTGTCTAACACATCAAAAGCATCGCTCGATAGGGATTTCTGAGCATCTACACTGATAATGACAACATCTGAATTTTGCAAATCAGTAAATAAGCCTTGATGCACTTTGCAAGGGCTGTTTAAGGCAGCGGCATGCAAAACATCAAGAGCTTCAGCTTCCGCTTTAGCCTCGTTAAGGTCGATAAGGACAATTTCGCTGGCCAAAGACTTCAAAACTAAAGTATAAGCTGTGGTACTACCAACAAAACCAGCACCAAGAATTCCGACTTTCATAATTTTTTCTCCCTTAATGTTTAATTAGTTCAATTATAGAAGCCATTGGTTAAAAAAAGATAGCTAATTCAAGAAAAATATTTTATCCTCATACTAGGGAGAAAAAGATGAAAATTGCGGTTAAAATATTAGATAAAAAAGCAAGTTGGCAACATCAGAAAAATGTTTATGAGGGCTATCATCAAAAATATGCCAAGTTTTATCCGGCAGAAAATTTCTTTTATCATCCGTATTTATTGGAAAAATTTTCTAAGTCAAATTTGAATGCGGAAGAATTAAAAGAAGTTGAAATTTATTTTAAAACAAAAATTTATGATAAAGAAAAATTGGCTGAGGCTAAGAATTTGGTCGAAGAAAAAGTTGTTCCTTTTTTGTCGGCAAAGAATGAATTGTTGCAAAAACTTCCGATAAAACATCCTAAAAAACTAACCATCAATTTATCCGGAGCGATGAGCGGCGGTTTTTATAATTCTGAAAGAAATGAAATTACATTAAGTCCGCAATGTGTCACGCCAAACTTTATGCCGCTTTTAATCACACATGAGTTTACGCATATTTGTGTGGAAGATGATGTCAAAAAATATCAATTACCGCATTTGACCAAAGAAAGATTAGTGAGCAAAATTTGTACGGAAGTTTTAGGTTTTGATGACCATAATTCTGTTGGGGATAAGGCAATAGATAAATTTTTGAGCAAAGAAAATTTGGAAAACAATTATGCTCAAACTCTAATCAATATTCAAAACCACTACATCCAACAGCAACAAATCTTGCAACGAGGAAATGGTATAGAAAAAGGCTTGTAAATTTTACAAGCCTTTTAGAAAATTAACCCGTATATTGGATTTTATCCAGTTTCAAAATATCAATAATCGCCATAATTGATAGAAACTGATTGAAGGTATTATCAATCAAAGTTCTGTCAAGACAACTTTTGAAAAGAGATGTTGCTTCAAACATATTTTCAGAGGTTTTGAGGGTAATAAACAAGCGGTTATCAAAAAAGCTAAATTCAATGCGGTTAGCCTTATAAGCTTCCCTCAGTTTGAGCATTCTTTCCATAAAAGCGGTTGTGAGAAGATAGCGTGCTTCCACTTGGTTTGTACCATAGGCTTCAAATTCTTTTTCAAAAATACTATCTTCAAGGCGGATATTTTCCAAGCCTGAAAGATTTCGCGTAAAAGAAACGATTTTATTTAACATTCCTTTGTCTTGAAAAACCACGGTTTGTCCGGAAAAGTCTTTATTAAGGGACAACAAAACTAAAATGCCGTCAAAAATGGTTGTGCGGTGATCTTGTCTTTTGCCGTTATTGTAAGTCGTACTTACTTTTTCGAATTTTTCCTCAGAAACAATCATTTCCACATTTTTATAAGTACCGGAAAAATAATCGTCACCCGAGCGAGAGTTATAATCATTAATCAAGCGAGATTTTTCAACAACGGCAGAATTGACAGTTCCTTCAAATTGATAAGAAAAGCCATCAAAATATTTAATAAACTCAGGCATGAGTTGATTTTTAGATTTCTTACGGTAGAGATACAAAGGAGATGAGGCAATTGCAATAATAACCATAATTGCAAAATAAGCCGTGGGCATTTTCCAATCATCTTCTACCGGTTGAACTCTTAATTGCTCTTGATAATTAATTATCCATAAGATAATTGCCGGCACGGTTACAAAAGCAAACAAACAACCAATGGTAAAATAATGTAGATATTTCTGTCTGATTTTTTCTGTGCCTTGGGCAATGGGCAATAGACGTTCGGTATAGAAACGTTCAAAGCCTGATTTTAATTCTTCAATACTGCGATTTTCCATGATATTTTACTTAAAAAATTCTTGTGCATTGATAGATTTTTTAGCCTGTTCTTCAGCTTCAAAGTAAGGCATTTCATCTTTAATGCCAATCATTTTAGCCACGAGAGAACTTGGGAAAATTTCCACGGCATTTTTAAGGTCAGTCACATTAGCATTATAGAAGCGACGAGCCGCAGCAATATGCTCCTCAACAGAGTTCAAGCTTTCCATGGCATTGAGCATAGCTTCGTTAGACTTCATATCCGGATAATTTTCAGCAGAAAGTTTAAAGTCATTCATGCGAGAAGAAAGCATATTTTCGAGTTCAATTTTTTTGCTGGGGTCTGTCATAAAGTTAACATTCATAGCCTCACTGCGCAGACGAGCAATTTCTTCCATCATAGATTTTTCATGTTCCATATATTTTGCCGCCATGGTCATCAGGTTAGGGATGAGGTCATAGCGTTTTTTGAGCTGAACATCAATTCCTGAAGCCGATTCTTTAAGTCTGTTTTTCTTCTTGATGAGAGAAACATAAATAGCGTAAAAACCAAGGACAACAACGCCTACAACAATCCATACAATATATTTATCCATAACAAAACTCCTATTAAAAATTATAGATTAATTATAAAAAACAATCTTTAAGATTTATTAAAAATAATTGAGTAGAGTAGGAACAAGGAGAAAAAAATGCTGAATATCATCTGGGTTTCTTTTTTTATTTTAGGTTTTATTGCTGCCGTTACACAAAGTTTATATTTTGGCGCGGGTGGAGTTTGGACTAATATTGTCGGAGATATTTTCACATCCGCCAAAACCGCATTCAGCATTTCTTTGAACTTAACCGGCATCTTGTGCTTATGGTTGGGGTTGTTAAAAATTGCCGAGCAATCAGGCTTAACCAAGGTCTTAGCTAAGATTTTAGAGCCTCTATTTTGCAAAATTATGCCGGAAGTACCGAAAGGTCATCCAGCTATGGGCTCGATGATTATGAATATGGCGGCCAATGTTTTGGGTTTGGATAATGCTGCCACGCCGATGGGCTTGAAGGCGATGGAGCAACTGCAAGACTTGAATAAGAAAAAAGACGAAGCCTCAAATGCTCAGATTTTATTTATGGTGATTAATGCCTCAGCCGTAACCTTGATTCCGATTACCATTTTAATGTATCGTGCCGAGCTTGGAAGTGCCAATCCGGCGGCAGTGTTTATGCCGATTTTGTTTGCCACCTCGATTTCCACTTTAGTTGGATTTTTGAGTGTGGCTTTGGTGCAAAAGCTCAACATTTTTAACCGCGTGGTTTTAGGCTATATGGCTGTTTTTGCTTTGCTGATTGGTGGAGTGGCTTGGTATTTTACTTCGCTTCCTGCCGATGTGCGATTAAAGGCTTCAGCCGAATGGGGTAATGCCATTTTGTTTGGATTTATCATTTTGTTTATTTGTGCCGGTGTGCTGAAAAAACTCAATGTTTATGAAACCTTTATATCTGGTGCCAAAGAAGGTTTTGATATAGCTATTCGCATTGTGCCGTATCTGGTAGCAATGTTGGTAGGCATTGCTGTTTTAAGAAGTTCCGGCGTGTTGGATTTGATTGTGCTTGGCTTTGAAAAATTCTTTGCTTTTTGCGGGTTGGATACCGCTTTTGTTGCAGCTTTGCCCACCGCATTGCTCAAGCCATTATCGGGAAGCGGAGCCAGAGCCATGATGATTGAAACCATGCAAAACTATGGCGCAGATAGCTTTCCAGCTTTTATCTCTTGCATCGTCCAAGGCTCAACCGAAACCACGTTTTATGTTTTGGCGGTTTATTTCGGTGCCGTCAAAATCAGCAAAGTCAGACATGCTCTGCCTTGTGCTTTGCTGGCAGATTTAGCAGGGATTATTGCTGCTGTTTGCTTTGGTTATATGTTTTATCAAGGCTAAATTTTTACATCCAGCGTTTCTTTTTCATAAAGTAAACCAATATCAGGCTGATAACAAGCATCAGAGCACAAACAATCCAAAAGGCGTGTTCGTTATTTGCCATTGGAATTCCTTGCACGTTAATTCCGAGCAAACCGGTAATAAGGGTTAAAGGCAAGAATATGGCCGTGAATATGGAAATAATGTACATAATACGGCTCATGTTTATACTGATTCGCCCTTGCAGTTCTTCGTGATAAAAAGAAATATGCTCACGGCAATAATCCAAATCTTCCAAAGATTTGACAACGTCATTGGCCACTTCTTTGAGGCGAATTTTGGCTTTTTGCGTGATAAGGGCATTTTTCTCTAATTGCAAGTTTTGGAACACCTCTCGCATTGGGGCAATATAGCGACGCAGAGCAATAATCTCATGACGCAGGTCATTAATTTCGCCGCGAATTTTGAGGTCATCCATATCTTGAATATCAATTATCTCTTCTTCAATATCATCGGTGCGGTCGGTCAAATCATTGGTGGTTTTAACAATCACATCGGCAATAGCATTGGCAAAAGTCAGAAAACACTGCATTGGTGTTTTAGGTCCGATTTTGTTTTCCAAGGCATCAGCAATCTTTTTAATACTTTTCAGGTTGCGGTGTTGGAGAGAAATGATTTTATTTTCATCAATCCAAAACCTGAGCGAAATCATATCTTCAGGATTGCTACCTGGGTTGAGGTTGATAGCACGCAAAATGAGCAAAATTCCGGTATCATAGCAAACAAAACGCGGACGCGTATCGGTATCGCAAAGCGCATCAACAACCACAGGGTCAAGCTGATAATCTTCAATCAAAATCTGATAGGTGTTTGGGTTTTGATAATCCAAATTATGCCAAATGGCATATTTGCCGTTATCTTCGTTGGAAAGTCCGCCGTTTCCGTCTAAAATAAAACGTTTGTTATCATAAAGATTATATTCAGCCATTTTCCCTCCTAGTCTTGAGCTTCATAAAAATAACATTTACCGGAAGATATTACTTCATTAGCATTATCTTGCGTGCCTTGAGTGATAATTTCGAGAACACGTTCATCATTATCATAGTTGGTATGCGCCGCCAATGGATTAACGGCGCTGATGCCAAATGCCGAAACCGGTTCGATAATATTAAGATTTACGTTTGTTACATAAGGACAAATACGTGAGTCGAGATAATTATCGGCAAAGTTTTGCGGAATGGTATAACTCAAAATATCATTCGGGTCAGAGAAGGCGATGATATTTAAGCGTTTAAAAATTCGGTTGTCATAGTTTTTTCCATCAACTTTGCAGTAAGAGTTCATCTGTCCGTGAATTTTGGGAACTTTGCGCCCGATTTGCAAAAATGGCAACTGGTTAGCAAGCATAAATACCGTCAATTCCTTGTTTTTGAGTTGGTTGATGTAATATTGAGATTGAGGGTTAGCTTTTTCGGCTAGAGCCACATCATCTGCCAAGCTTAAAATTGAGTCGATAAAGATTCGGCTGCCCAAACTATGAGTAACAAAGATGATGTTATCTTCGCTCAAGCCTTTAATTTGTTTGTATGGTGCAACTTTGCAAGCTGTCTTATCGCCATCTTTTAATTGTTCCCAACTTTTGCCGAGCATCCAACAGGTAGATTGTTTGGTTGCATTCAAAATATAATTATGTTCATCGGTCAAATAGATGAGCGGGTCAGGCACGGTGTCATTCATAAAACCTTTAACCACATTGTTAAAAGCGGCACGCTTATAGGTATTTTCTTTGGCCATGTCATATTTTAAAATTTGCTTTTGCGCAATGGTTGTTTCTGACCAAGCTAATTCATAGAAAAGAATAGTTTTTTGTTTATCTTTGCTTTGGGCGCGAGAAACGCGCAAAGTACCGATAACTGTTTTCTTGTCATTTGGGTCAATAAGCGTGATGTTTTTGGGACGACGAGAAACAATATTGAGACCGATTTTTTTGCATAAATTATCACGGATTCGTCCCGAATATCCAGATTGGTGTGTGCCAACACCGTGAATGATGAGAACTTTTACTTCCTTACCGTTGGCAAAATATTGGTTAATACCGTCAAACTTATCCCCTCTGATATCACATTGGCGTGTATCAACTTTATCATCATTTTCCAAAACAGCTTCGGCGATTCCTTTACCAAAAGAAGTGCAAGAAGAAATAAAAAACAAAGAAAATAAAATAGAATATATTTTTTTCATCAATTTATGCCTGACAATTAAAACTATCTTAAATATAATATGCTTTATCATAATTACCATTGGTAAATAAAAGGAAAATAAAAAATATGAAAGCTTTGGTACAAAGAGTAAAAAGAGCATCGGTAGAAATTGAAGGTAAACTTTATTCAAAAATTGGGCAGGGAATGTTGATTTTGCTTGGTGTAGAAAAAGATGACGGGCCAAAAGAAGCCGAATATTTGGCAAAAAAAGTTGTCAACTTGCGCATTTTTGAGGATTCGGAAGGAAAAATGAATTTGTCCGTGCAAGATATCAAAGGTGAGCTGTTAGCCGTATCGCAGTTTACTTTGGCCGGAGATACCAGCCGCGGCAATCGCCCCGGATTTGAAACTGCAGCCAAACCGGATGTTGCAAAACCTTTGTACGAATATTTTGTAGAATGCTTAAGAAGTTACGGTATCAATACCCAAACCGGCATTTTTCAAGCAGATATGCAAGTAGAATTGATAAATGACGGACCGGTAACCTTTATGTTGGAAAAGAGAGGTTAATATGTTCAGCAATAATCAAATTGATGAGAACAAATATAAAGAAGAAGATCAAGTATTGTTTCTTTATACCCAATTAATGAACATGCCTTTCACACAAATAGAAAATATTAGTCAGATAGAAAGATCTTTTTATCAAGAGTTAAGTATAAATCCTAATGACAGATTGGCCTTCATCGGATTGATGCAAGTTCAAATTATGTTAGGAAATCATAAAAAAGCCCAATCTTTTGCCTATCATCTCTGGGATATGGGGGAGCAAATGGGACCCACGGAAGAATTTTTATATATAAATAACCTCATAGATTTAGGACTTCTTGAAATGGCATCAATATTATTGAAGCCGCGTTTTGAAAATTTGAGCCAAGATATATATAAATTTTTTCCGATTATGGTAAAATTTTCTACAATGACGGGGAATATTTATCTGTTAGACAGATTACTTTCTAATCCCAATGCTCCTTATTTTGATGAAGATTATATGAAATTGGTAAATTATTATAAAAATTACCATTATGCGGACTATTTGAAAAATATAATGAAAATCATACAAGAAACAGTATCAGGGGTGTTATGTTCATGCGAATATGATATCTCGGCGGGATTTGTAAAAAATTTGGAAATATATCTTTATTTGTCTGCTGATAAAAATGGAATAGAAGAAATTCAAGAAAAAATAAAAGAGAAAATAAAAGCGTATTATCAATCAGTTCATATTGAAAAAATACCTAATTTTGAATGGATAATACACCCGATTTCTCAACATCCGGAGATGGGATTAAACTAGAATTTTTTGGGGTGATAAAAGCATCAGAAATTTCACCATTCTTCTCAGCTTGAATTTGCGCCATTCTTTCTACTTTATTGAGAATGAGTTTTCCAGCTTTAGTCAGAAGTTTTTGCATTAAACCGGCAGCCACTTTCTGCTCATCATCTGTACTTGAGAATAAAATAAATCTGTTTTGATGTTCAATGGCAGAGCTTTTTTCTGCAATATTTTTCACTTCCACGGACACCACCATCTGCATACGATTTGTATTGCTGTTAATGGCATCAACTTTGGCGCGCAAAACTTTTGGGTAAATAATGTATTGCGCAGAACTTACATCATCAGTTAGTTTGAAATAAGCATTGTTGTCAAACATACGTTTTAAAATCTTAGTATACTCGCTAGATGATGTATTGTTAAAAAATTGCAGTGGTGCAATATAAACAAGTTGAGAAAGTTTTTGCGAAGATAAAGTTTCTGATGTCTGAGGCGATACTGAATTTTCTTCTGAGGCAGCAGTATCTTGAGTGATAACTTCTGGTTCAGCATGTATAGAAACATCAGAGTTTTTTTCTTCGGACAAAGCATCATCATTGGCTGGTTCATTTGTCGCATGAACATTGTCTAAAAGTTCATTTTTTAATTCTTCTGCGGCAACGGAAATATTGGCAGCATTGACGTATCCGGTTATTTCAATACAAATTTTTTGTTCATTTTGTTGGGTGGTTTGTACGGCTAAATCTTCCACATAGTTATCGACAATTTTGTAGATTAAGACATTTAAATCATGGTCAGAATATTGAGAACTCAAAGCAGAAATATTATCCAGATTTTTAACCGCGTCAAAAGTAGCTTTGTCGGTAGCGCGCAAGCGAATAGAAGCAATAGTTTCTTGAGGTTTTACCCTTTCGCAAGCTTGTCCAAACAAAGTTAAAATATCTTCCGTATTTGTAGTTTGAGCCAAGGCTTGTGAATGTAAAGCAAACAAAGATTCAAAGAAAATAGCAGCACTAAATAAAATCTGCTTATAACGGAGTTTCAATGTCATAAAAATTACCACCAACTTTTGTCATCATTTTGCAACTGTCTGATATCTTGTTTCCAAGAGTCAATTTTTTTGCCATTTTTATCTTGCAAAGTCAAAATATATTCAATAATGGGAGTTTGTGCCCTTTGGTTAGGATAAGCATCAACGGCAACATCTAAAACATAATCGGCATCATCGAGCTTGGTAACCATCACAAAATTCTGCGAACCGTCTATAATGTCATAAATAACCTTATTACCAGCATAGAGACCATCGGGAAGTTGCGGATTAAGCTTTTTAGCTTCCAAAACCAAAAGCTTAGGTTTATTGCCTTTTTGTTGATAAAGTTTTTGTGTGTCGTCCAACATTTTATTTGTAGCTCTGGTAGCTGCAATGGTATAAACTTTCGGTGTTATTTCAGCATCATCGAAGCGAACGGAAGTTTTTTCTGAAAAACTTATTTCTTCTTTGGCAGATTCGTTATATGTGAGCGGAATGGACGAAGTTTCTGAGAGCTGAATTTGTTGGCTGACCTGCTCTTCTTCCTCTAAAAGATCTTGAGGAGAATTATTGTCGCTTTTTTCCAAAGATGTTTGAGGTTGAGAATTTTGTTGAGATTTTCTTAAATCTTCGGGAATAACAAGCTCTTTTGAAGTAACACCTTGAGTCGGTGCGGCAATTGCCTCTGGAGCGGCATTCTCATCATCATAATAAAAAGCCATTTCATCGCTATAATTTTGGCAAGCTCCCAAAGAGAGAATAATGGTAGAAAACATCAACGTTTTTTTTATCATCTGTTATACCTGTGTGTATTTTATTGAACTAATATTGCTTCTAATATAAACACATAAAAAAAATAACACATTAAATTTTTTCACTTATTCACTTTTATTGCCACAATCTTTATTTGCTTTTTATGAAAAAATACCTTATGTTATGAAAAATTATGTAAGGGTGAAGGAGAATTTTTCATGAAAAAAATATTCCTAATTTTATTTTTCATACTCAGCGGTTGTTCTTCCGGTGTTGATGTAGAAGATTTTCATCGCTATCCGGAAAGAATGAATGGCTGGGCCGCACGAGCCAGCATGCCGGATTTGTGTGATGCAATGTTTGAATATCAAAACGATGCTTTTATCTTAAATAGAATATTAATAGAATTTCGTCGCCGTAATATTTCAACAATGAATTGTCCTCAATATGAAGATATGATGAAAGAAATTAACAAAAATAAAAGGAACCGTGTATGAAAAAGACACTTCTTCTGGTAATGGCTTCAGTTTTGTCCGGCTGTGCCACCCCAACGGCCAATTTGCCGACAACGACATGGTATGATAAAGCCGAAATGCGTAAACAACATTATGAATTTGCGCAAAATTATGCCGTAAAACGAGATAAAAAAATCAATACCATATTTTACAATTTAAAGAAAAACACCGGTGAAGAATTGTGTGATAGAAAATTAAAACCGGGGCTTGGATTTGATGTCGGCGTTTATCGTCCTAAAAAACATTGGTGGCAGTTTACCGTAAGTCAAGAAGCCAGAGAAGAAGAGGAAGATATCAAAAATCTAAATTATTTTGATGATGAAAATGTCATTTATGTTCGCTATGTAATTGCCAATTCTGCCGCAGATAAAGCCGGCTTAAAACCAATGGATAGAATTATTACCATTTTTGGCATAGCCGCTCCGAACACAGCCGATGCCAAAGAAGATTATGATGAAATTTTAGAAGACAATCTCACCAGTTCTACTCTTGGTCAGCCGGTAGAAATTCAAATCGAGCGTAAAGGCAAAATGAAGACCTTAACCCTCAAACCGGATAATGTCTGCCCATATAACTTAAAAATTGCGCAAGATGATACAGATATCAATGCTTATGCAGACGGAAAAGATGTTTATCTGACACAACCGATGATAGACTATATGCAAGAAGATATGGAACTTGCCGCAGTTTTGGCCCATGAGTTGGCTCACAACACATTGGGACATCCGCAAGCCGGACAATTCAATGCGGCAATGGGAGCCTTGGCTGGAGGTATTGTTGATGGATTAACCAACAACTTGAATGCAGACGGCGCTAAACTTGGAGCCCAAATCGGAAATAAAGTATATTCCAAAGATTTTGAATTTGAGGCAGATTATTTAAGCGTATATTATGTTGCACGCGCCGGTTATGATTATAAAAAAATGAGCGTTATGCAAAAAAAATTGTCAGCAAGAAATAAAAATAGCATCTATTTTTCCACAGATACGCACCCCAAACCACAAGAGCGTTCAGCTTTGATGATTGAGGCATCAAAAGAAATAGATTTGAAGAAAAGTTTTAAAGAACCGTTGTTGCCAGATTTTGCAAAACGTAATTCTCATTTAGAAGACAAAAAGGATGATATTAAATGGTTTTAACCTTTACGGCAATTTTAATCGGCTTACTGGCAATAGTGCGTCCTTTGCAAAAAAATAATTTTTATATTTTGCATAGTGCCATTGTTATTTTGGTTGCATATTATGTGCAAACACACTATTTTACGGTAACTCCGTTTGCTCCAAAAACTTTTCTTTTATTTTTGGTTTTTCACTTGGTTTCAATCAATTTAACCACAATCTTAGCTTATTATGTAGATAAACGAGCTGCCATAAAACATGCATGGCGCGTACCGGAAAATAATTTGCATACATTGGAGTTTTTAGGCGGCTGGCCAGGAGCTTTGTTGGCACAAAATTTATTCCGCCACAAAACGGTGAAAAAAAGTTTTAGAGCAATCTTTTGGCTGATGATTGTTTTGGAATTTGTAGCCATTTGGATAATATTGAAATATTTAAGACTAATATAGGAAAATCAATGACTATCAATTTACAAGCAGTTGCACTTGCGCCGCAAATGAGTTTTGCGGACCATTATAAAAAACTTTTGCCTTATGTAAAACCTTATTACTGGCGAGCATTATTTGCCGTAGCTTTGAGTATTCCAATCGGGGCCTTAGATGCAGTTATTGCTTGGGCATTAAAACCATATATGGACATAGTTTTGGTGGACAAATCCGCTCAATCTCCAGCCATTATTCCTGTCGTAATTGTTTTATTCACCATTTTTCAAGGCGGATTAACATATTTATCAACTTATATGAATTCATGGGTTGGTATGAAAATCACGCAAGATGTCAAAAGAGCATTGTATAAAAAGTTATTGTCTTTAGAAGCCGCTTTTTTTGATAAAAACGATTCTGGGTTGATAATTCAACGTTTTTCAACAGATGCAGATACGGCATGTAGTGGTTTGTTAGATAATGTGCGTTTATTTACCTCACGCATTTTTTCTTCAATATCATTAGTTTGCGTATTGATATATAATTCATGGCAGCTTGCCATCATTGCCATTGTGGTCTTGGGTGGAGCTTTACTACCATTGGCTTATGTGAGACAACTCATAAAAAATGTTGTTAGAGAGCAAGTTAAAGAAAATGGTACGGTTTTAACCAATTATAACGAAACCTATGCCGGTAATAAAACCATTTCTTCCTACAATTTACAAAAGAGAATGTACAACCAGTATGATGGTATCTTAAAAAAATTGTTCAAATTGGGAATCAAAATGGTACAAAAGACGGCATGGTTGACCCCATTGATGCATATTGTTGTTTCAATTGGCGTCGGTGCTGTTATTGGTTATGGCAGCTATTTAATTGTAAACGGAACCATAACCAGCGGTAATTTTGTATCTTTTATCACCGCACTGATTATGCTCTATAATCCAATTAAAAACATAGGCAAAAGTTATAATGCGGTACAAGTTTCTTTTATGGCCATTGAACGCATTTCCGAAATTTTAGAGATAGAGCCGCAGATTCAAGAAAAAACCAATGCGCAAAAATTAAATAAAATAAAAGAAGGCATAAGTTTTGAAAATGTATGCTTTGAATATGATGAAAATGTGCCGGTTTTACAAAATATCAATTTAGATGTTAAAGCCGGAACCACAGTTGCTTTGGTAGGAAATTCCGGCGGCGGAAAAAGTACAATTGTCAATTTATTGCCGAGATTTTATGATGTAAAGTCAGGTGCAGTCAAAATTGATGGGGTTAATATCAAAGATATCAATATGGAAAGTCTGCGTGACAACATTGCCGTTGTATTTCAAGACAACTTTTTGTTTGGCGGAACCATAAGAGAAAATATTTTATTAGGTAAACCGGATGCCACCGAAAAAGAGATAAATAAAGCAATAAAAATGGCTTGTTTAGATGAATTTGTCTCCGAGCAAGAAAAAGGATTGGATACAGATATCGGTGAAAGAGGAACATTGCTTTCCGGCGGACAAAAACAAAGATTGTCCATAGCGAGAGCCTTTGTAAAAAATGCCCCGATTGTTATTTTGGATGAGGCAACCTCTGCGCTGGATAATAAGTCGGAAGCAGTTGTCCAAAAAGCAATAGAAAATCTGATGAAAGACAGAACGGTATTTGTTATTGCCCACAGGCTGAGTACGGTACAAAATGCCGATAAAATTGTGGTTATCAATGATGGACAAATCGTTGAAAGCGGAAGCCATCAAGAATTGCTGCAAAAAGAAAACGGGGCCTATAAAGCCTTGTACAATGCTCAATTTAAATAAAAATAAGCTATCTGTCTAGATATAGTAAACCCCAGATATTTATCTGGGGTTTCTTGATAATAAATCACATTGAGAAAACGCATCTTGTTGGATTATAATATCCTACATCTTCCCAATAGCTTTTTCCATCTTGAAAATTGACAACGCCCTGATAAGAGTCATCTTGATAATCAAATTCATTAGTCCAATATGTACTATCATCAAAAACATTACTACCTTTATGGCTTCTTAACTGTGTTTCGCCTAATTGAGATAATAAATTATTTAAAGACGATTTTGTTTGGTAGATTTTTAACAGCTGATTTTCTGTAGGTAATGTCCATTTATCAATGCCATTATTTGAAGTACGCATTGCAGTACAAAAATCGTAAGCTTCATCAAGATTATATCTTCCTTCTTTTACGCTCATGACATTAATTTTAGATGATGTATCAAATACTATTCCTACAATTTTTTTACTTGGATCTCTAGAATCATTAATACTGATACACGTTAAGTCATTGTACATAATATCTCCCACATATTTGCAAGTTCTTGAAGTGTAAGCAGCAACGCAAGTACCATTTTTGCAAGTTTTTCCACTAGAGCATCCACCGCAACATTGTGTTTTAGAGATACAAGAGCCGTTACAAGTCTTTTTGCCTTGTTCTTCGCAAGTTTTGGCTCGGCATGCATAGCAAGTACCTGAAGTTGCTCCGCAAGAACATACCTTAGATTTTGTTCCGGTTTGTACTTGAGAAGAAGAACAAGCAGATGCTTGGTAACCACTCGGACAAGTATAAGAGTGAGCGACGCAAGTATTACCACTTAAATGATATCCGGATTTACAGCCGGTTATTTTATACATTGTAGCACCACCGTCACATGTTGTTGTTTGTTTGGAACAAGATGAACAGTTGGCAGTAGTCGGACAGCCTGTAAGTGTATATCCGGAGCAAGTATTAGCAATACAATCTTTCTCGCAACCGCCGTTCTTTTCATGATATCCGGGATTACATTTCCAACCGGTTTGAATCTGATGGCTACCAGAGCCGTCATTACAAGAAGAATAAGTATAAGAAGAGTTAGCCGGTTTTGAGGTAATCTTATGAGTACAAGCAACACAGCATTTACGCGTGTTTTGTCCGCAACCATTATCGCAATTTTGTGTTCCATTGGTACAATTGCTTTGGTTTGCAGTCGGTGTACAAGATTTTTTAATACACTTACCATCGCAATATTGTGTACATTTATCGTTGGTATAAGTTAATGAAACGGTTGCCGGACAAACGCATTTTTCATATTTACCGTCACAACTTGTGCCACCCAAAACATAAGGAGCGGTACAAGAAGTTTTGTTAAATTGTGATAAACATTTACATTCGGTGTAATAACCGGCTAAGAAGGGACAACGAGAAGCGGCAACCACAGATCGAGGGTATTTACAGTTAGATGTTGTATAGAGCTTGCTCTTATCCTCACAAGAAGTAGCTTGGTTATAGTCTCCTTCGGT
>CALXVY010000035.1 GCA_944392255.1 uncultured Alphaproteobacteria bacterium
AGAAGTGTTTTCAGGTTCTTCTTCATACTCCCAAGTCCATTCGCCATCGTCATTAGCAGAAGAATTATCCTCCGTAGTGGCAGCCTCTGGAGAAGAAGTGTTTTCAGGTTCTTCTTCATACTCCCAAGTCCATTCGCCATCGTCATTAGCAGAAGAATTATCCTCCGTAGTGGCAGCCTCTGGAGAAGAAGTGTTTTCGGGTTCTTCCTCATATTCCCAAGCCCATTCGCCATCGTCATCAGCAGAAGAATTATCCTCCGTAGTGGCAGCCTCTGGAGAAGAAGTGTTTTTGGGTTCTTCCTCATATTCCCAAGCCCACTCGCCATCGTTATCAGAAGAAGAATTATCCTCCGTAGCGGCAGCCTCTGTCGAAGAAGTGTTTTCAGGTTCTTCCTCATATTCCCAAGCCCATTCGCCATCGTTATCAGCAGAAGAATTATTCTCCGTAGTGGCAGCCTCTGGAGAAGAAGTGTTTTCTGGTTCTTCCTCATATTCCCAAGCCCACTCGCCATCGTTATCAGAAGAAGAATTATCCTCCGTAGCGGCAGCCTCTGGAGAAGAGGTATCTTCAGGTCCTTCAGATGAGAAATTGGAATTTCCTTCTTTAAGATTATTGTGAAAAGAGTTTATCAATTGATCTAAATTATTTTTTGTATCTATATTTTCTAACAATTTGTTGAATAAACTTTTATTTGGTTTTACAGCAGGCTGTTGAGCTATTTTATCTTCTTCAATGTTTTTAGTTCCTGAAGCAGAATTATCTTTGTAACTTTGAATATCGACATCATCAGATTCTAAAGGAGAAATATTCTCGTAAGTATCTGATTGTTGAGTATTGTTTAAATCATCACTTCTTTCTAAGGATAACTTTTGAGTATCTTCAAAAGCATCATGGTCTGATGTTATTTCTGTATCAACAACATCGTTTTGATTAAAACCTAACAAATCTTGAAGTTCCAAATCAGCCGGCGTTAAAGGTTGATTATCTTGATTTACATTACCCTTTTGCTTTTTCTTTTTTTTCTTCTTTTTTTTCTTAAGGACAGGTTCTTCTATAGTGTTTTCTGAAGTGAAGGCTTGTTCTTCAAGGTCTGTTTCGTGAGGTGTTTCCGGAAAAGTAATAGTTTCAAACTCAGGGGCATTATCGGATTCGTCAACTAAATTGATATCGGAAATAGCTGGTTGTTCAGCTTCTTCAGAAGATAAAATTTCATCAGCATCTTGTGAATGGGCTTGAGACTTAGGTGTTTGAGCAAGATTAAACATATTGCTAAAGACGCGTTTTATCCCTAATCCTTTATTATTATCTTCCGCTTCATGTATGACAGGAGCAGAAGAAACTCCATCTCCTGAAACATTAGGAATATATTGATAAAACATATTTTTCTGAGCAACTTGTTGTTTTAAGAAATTTAAATTTTCTTTTTGAAATTCACTTAAAGCTTTAACTAAATATTCGTTTGAAAGTTGAGAACTTTCTTTCAATGCTCCGGAAATAATTGAGGAAATCTCTTTTGTTTGTTCTTTAGCCATTTCTCTGAAAAGCTGAGATTGCGCTTTTATAATATCCCCAATCAAATCTTGAGTATTAGAAAAAGGTACATTATTGATTTGAATGTTATTCGCATTGTTCGCATTATTATTGTTGGCATTAATGGCATTGTGCTGCAAAAACATTTTTGCCATTTCTAACTGAGATTCAGTAATTGCCTTAGTTATTTCTTTTGTATTGTCAATAACCTTAACATCTCCATCAGAAATTGTTGTTACGGCATGTGATGCGTTATCGTTATTACAAAATTCTTTTATTATGGAAGATGTCGATTCTTGTTGAGATTTTATCATTGCTTGGGCTAAAGCATAAATCTCTTTATGTCTTTTTTCATCAGAAGCATTTAACGCATCAGCAATAGCTACTCCCAAATCTTTAGCAAATGATGCATCTGTTTTTATAGTTGTAATTCCGGCAGAAGAAACCGGCGCATTATTAACTTGAGTCTGCATTTTTTGCATCATTTGTAACATTTGACGTTGCAATTCTAAAGTTTGTTTGTCAACGGCAATATTTTGTGTCGGTTGTACTTGTGGCGCAACGGAGATATCTTCTTTTTTTGCACTATTTGCAGCCAAAGCGCTGGCTAAGATTGTATTACTTTCAGGATTTTCTAAATTTTGGTTAGGTGTAATTCCATTTTTTTCTTCTAACTCATCAATATATTCTTGGAGCAGAGAGCCTCCGGGTAAGACACTACACATATGCCTAATCTCAGGAGGTTGTTGCAAAATCATATTGTCAAAATCTAATTTTTGTTTTTCATCAAGGATGTGTCTTTGACGAAAAATATTTAAAAGACGTTGAATAATGACAATCGGATCTTCGATTCCGGCCACTTTTTTATTTCTGCGAACTGAAAATGTACTTTCTTCGTTCAAGAGTAACGTCCTTTTTCCAAAAAGTATTTAAACTTTATCCATAGTAGCAATTTTAATCTAAATCTTGTAAATTTCAGGTTAATAAGTTTGGATAAAACCAAAAAAAACTCTGCCGGGGCAGAGTTTTTTACAAAATCTGAACGGCTCTTTTATAAATAAATTGCCACAACTTTATGAATTTTATTCAAATCATCATTTCCAATTTCAATGCGTTCATCAGGATTCCAACGCATACCATACAATTTTCCGTTCTCATCTTCACGAATGCTTAAAATTTTAGCATCATTTTCGGAAGTATAATAAACAGCAATATCTCCAACGCTTACCATTTCCTGAGAATCAATAAACAAAACGGAACGTGTTGGTAATAAGCTACCCAATCTTCTGGTGCAAAGATTAATCGCATAAGCATCTTTTTTTCCGTATAAGGTAGAAGGACGTTGAATTTTTCTGGTTTCTTGAGAAAAATCTATAAAAATGTCGCCATCTTTTCCGGCTACACCATAGACAGAAATCTTCAATCCATCAGGATTAGAACTTCCAAAGGTAGAAATGGCACCGCGAGGAGTTGATAATAATTTATATTTAGCGTCATTTCTTTGGATGATTTCTTCAAGCATGCCTTTATCTTCCAAAGCTTTAATTTCATTTTTAAGCTCATCGACGGAGGTATTTAAAGCTTTAGCAATGTTTTTCATTTCTTTGTCAGAAACTTCGCGTTGCCCCATTTCAATACGATGATAAACAGACAAAGTCATATCGGCACTTTCAGCCACCTCTATAAGAGTAAGATTTTTTTCATTACGGATTTGACGTAATCCGGCACCCAAAGTTTTTAAGCCGGTTTTTTCATTAATTTTGTTACGTCTTTCTTGCTCTCTTCTCCAAGCTTGAACAATTTCTTGCTGAGAATTTTGTTCATTAACAAACAAATCTTGCAAGGGGCAGTCTAAAAATTCAGCAACGCGTACCAATTGTTCTTGGTCAACACGACGATACCCTTTTTCAATTTTAGAAATAGCGGAAAGGCTAACAGACAAATGATCTGCCAACTCTTGCATGGAGCGACCGCGCAAACGTCTAAACATTCTAATCTGATTCGGGAAAATAATTTCTTCCATTTTTGAACTACCTCATATATATGATACAAAACTTAACTAAGCCATATCTTAATATAAGCCAAAAATTAATCAAGAAAATAGTACAAAAAAAGACAATTTGTGTACAAATTTTTAGAGAAAAAGCACTAAATTAAACCATGAATACTTGCTGTTTTAGACTTTTGTCTATGCTTAACAAATGCTTTGCGAATTTTTTCTTGTTCCTCAGGAGAATATGCCAAACCACCGTGTTTTTCAAAGATTTGAGATAAATCACCATCAATATCCACGCCATATTTTGAACGTTGCGCGTAGTACTCTGACATAGCATAATGTTCCGAGCTTTCCCATTGACCTTTTTCTTTATTAAAACGCTTATGTTGTCTTTTATTTACCATACCATCGGTGGCTAAAGTAACTTCATTCCCTTCCTTATCTTTTTGTATGGATTCGAGCATAACACGATTAGGTTTGTCAGCGGTAGGCATTTGCATTCGCAAGATATTAGAGTTTCCATTTTCGCCTTTTTGAAGTATTTCCACAATTTCACGGCCATTTTCATCTTTACTGATTTTTATATTATCTTCAGTTACATTCTGAGGAATTTGCATTCCGGATTGTTTAGCATATTGTTGAACAACCGCGGCTTTTATCATCTTTTCAGAAAATGCAGAATTTTTAAGAGCTAATTCCATAGATACACGATTGAGGCTACCATCGGGTTCTCGTGCAGCTTTTAATCCGGCAGTTTGAATTTCCACACTAGAAGAAACAACTTTTATTTCTCCTGTTTTTTCATCTTTTTGTGTAACTTGAACTTGTTTTAAATATCCATCTGAGCGTGTTGTAACAACTTTTCCATTGCCGTAATCTTTAGAAGATTCAAGCATTTTTGTACCATTATTCATAACAGTTACGGTTTTTGTTGTTTTTCTGCCCTTTAGCCAAGATTTATTCTCAATGGTATAAGTATGGCCGATTACATTACCTTTTTCATCGGTAATATCTTGTTTTTGCCCATGTTTTTGAATATTCTTCATTTGAGAATTTCTACGCATATCTCCGGCTTTTTCTTTAATATTTTCTCCAACGGCTTTTCCAACGGTTTCAGCGCCTTTAACAGCCTTAAGGCCGAGGTCTTTCGTACCTTTGGCGGCCATACCGCCAATGGAGCGTCCAGCGCCGCCGGGAACCACACTTGGTGCAAATTGAGAAGCGTAACTGTTAACTTCCTCTAAAATGACCCACGTTAAGAGTAAAATAAATAGAATTTTAATTAAAGTAACTCCACCCCAAACAAGAGTAGTTAATATAGCTTCTTGATATGAAGAATCATCAAGTTTACCAACCGGACTTTGCGATAAAGTATTTTCAATACTTCCCACTAAAATATATATCACCAGACTCATAAATACAAAATTGAAAATAGCATTCATAAAAATATCCCACACTTTTTTAGAGTATTTTTGTGTCAACTTAAAGGCATAAGCCCCAATGGCCGCCGGAAGTAAAGCAGCGGCAACAGTAAGTTGGAAGATTGAGTCTATAAGCAAAAATGGAAAAATAATAATTACAATTCCGGCTCCGCCAAAGATTAGAAATCCGGAAAAGAGATACCCTAAAGAAGGAAAGATAAATAATTTTCCTTTAACATAAAATGCCAAGCACATGGATGATACGCCTAAAGAAAGAGCATCTAGTAATTTCTTTTGTATAGCTTGCAAGGCGCAAAGGATGCTTTCTCCCATAGAAACAGAAAGACCACCATCTTTCATCAAAGCATATTGCTCAATAGAGCAAGCCTCATCAGAAGAAGCCATTTGAGCTAATTTAAAGCCGGTGCTGAAAATCGGATCCATGAGCATAGCCATAAAAGATCCTGAATCTGCTTGCAAAAAGAGAACCACAATCAAAACCACAAAGGATTTATTGAGCAAAGTTTTAATCAAAGTAGGGGCATCTTTTGTTTTAAAAGAAGATACGAACATCAAAATTTGAAAAGCAATCCAAATTGCCCAGGCTACAAGAACAACAGAAAATACGGGCATAGCCAAAGTATCAAAAGAAAGCTTGGCAATATAACTAGCCGTATTAAAAATCACCGCAAAAAGAGGACACATCATACAAGAGCCATAGCCAATTTTATATTGGCTTGGTGAACAATTTTTATTTGAGTAGATAGAATCTCCGGAGTTTGAATCTCCACTGCTTCCAGAAGAAGAACTTCCGGTTCCGGGGCCGCCACTGGCCCCGCTTGCATCACAATTAAAGTTTCCGGATTGGCTCCCGCTGCAAGCCTCTTTACCTGTAACTTCTTTTACAATTTCTTCGTATGTTTTTTGTTCACTTTTGGGCTTTTGTTGTTCAGCTTCCCATGCTTCGCGAATTTTTAAGGATTCCAAAGCCTCAGAACCTTCTCTTGCGTTACGTCGTTGTACGGATGTTCGCACTGCTTCAGAAGAACTTCCATAAAAGTAGTCTCTTCGTGTATACATAGCTTCCAAGAGTTCAGCATCTGTCATTTGAGCAGGGTCGCCTATATTATTTTTAACAGATTTAAGCAAGTTTTTTGCACCGGCGGGAGACCCCAGAGCAACAGCAGCAGAAAAAAGAGCCATTTGCAGTTCAGGAGAACGATTATTGAAATCAATGCCATATTCTTTGAGAATAGCATTTGCAGCTACGTCGTAATACATTTTTTGCATATATTTTTCTTGAGCATTTTCAAACGCCGCCGCAGATGAATCAGTTGAACAAACACCTTTCCATTTAGAAGCAAAATCTGTTGCCGGTGCGGAACAAGCCCTAGCATTCATTGAATCAACGCTTCCGCCGCCCAATTGATTCCAAATTGTAGGATTTGTTGATTGTAGAGTTTTCAAAAAAGTTTTCATACTTCCTGAACCACAAGCCAACTGGCTGGACCCATAGCTACAACCACCGATATCGCCGGCCAGACAATTGTTAAAAGCGCAAGGATTTCCGGCAGATTCATATTTATGGTGCAATTGAGATATGTTATCTTCGGGATACATTTTAGCACATCCTGTTGATGAGCATCTCGAAGATAAGGCATTTGAAGTATTTTCCTCCTCTTCAGATTCTGATGAAGATGTTGTATTTTCAGCATCAGTACCAAGGGCGGAAGTTTGCGGTTTAAATTCGGGAATATGAAATGTAGGAGCCGGTTCACTCTCAGATTCTGCTGGTAAACTTTGAGCAAAAGCAGAAAAAGAAATACAGCAAAGCATAGCAAGGATTCCATGTGCAATATAAAATCTGCCTTTTAAATTTTTAATTATATTTTTTACATTTGCCGTCATATCTTTTTCCATTAGCTATATAAAATTGTTTTATATAACAATTCGTTAACTCTTCAATTTTTCTTCATACTCTTTCCAACGTTTTTCTTCTTCATCGCGTCTTTCTTGTTCTTGCCTATCCATTTCATCCCAAAAATCTTGTCGACGTTTTTGTCGTTTTTTATCTTGTTTTTCAAGACGCTTTCTTTCCCAATATTGTTTGTTTAACTCTCTGCGTTCTTCAGGGGTCTCTTTTTATGCTTGCGAATATCTTCTCCGGCAGCAGCCAAAACAACATCTCTACTAAGTTTTAAGCCTTTAACAGCAAGTTTAAGGGTTTTGCTACCAGATTTAAGTGTTTTAGAAGCAATCTGTCCGACAACAGTTCTATCTTTAACTCCATGATATAATACATTAGCACCTTGTCCAAGGGTATCAGCGCCTTGAGCAATACCTTTTCCAACAAAAGCTACTGCTCTGTATCCTCCATATAAAGTTTCATCAACAGCCGTAGCCGCAAAACCAAGAACTTTTCCGGCACCTCGGAAGGGCATGCCAGCTACAGCGGCAATAGGTCGAGTTGCATATTTTGTATATTGATAAGCCACATTGATTTTACTTCCTACAACTCCCACAGTATCACCGGCACCGGTTGCCAGAGCAAGTCCAGTATCTCCGATGGCATAGCCAACATGCATAGCTGAACGAGCAACATTACCAACCGGAGATAATATAGTTTGCGCAATCCCAATACCCGTTAATACGGTTCCCTCAGCAAGAGTATAAGCACTATCAATTGTCTGATTTGCAGTTCTGCCAATTGTCATTCCAAGAGCCACAGAAGGACGGACGACACCTGTACCAATAGCTCCCATAAGACCTGTTGCGCCATGGTCATCTTTAACATAGTCAATACCTTGTTGTGCATTATCAACAAAATGGCGAGCAGCAGCCATACCCAAACCAATTCCTGTAGCAGATGCAATTCCAATACCTGCCATATTGTTGATTCCGGTATCTTGAGCAATTTTATCTTTATATTCAGATACGGTTTCTTGCAGATTTTGCCAATTTTGTTTCATATGACCATGTAATAAATTTTGTTTAGCTTCAGAGAAATCAGCACCGACCATACCAAAGTTTTGCTGCATATTTTGCCCAATTTCACTAAAGCTGCGAACATTGTTTTTACTACGAATAATATCTTGTCTTGTGCGAGCATTCATTTGAGCAATAGAGTTGGAGGCTGAGTTTTTAATTGCAGAAATAAACTTGCCAGATGCAACATATTTAATACCAGATTTGCTGGAATTTGCAATTTTGTCAACTAATTCACCGGATTTAATTTGAGCTCCAACATTTTTGATTTTGGAATATGCAGAAATAAGTGTTTTACGATTTTTGCCAATACTCTTATTTAATGTTGTCTTCGATGTTTTCAAATTTTTCTTTGCATTAGCAAAATCCTGATGAGCTTGTTGTTTCATGGCAGATTTTGTTTGCAAAATAGTATTTCCAACTTTATTCAAAGAAGAAGATTGTTGCATTTTTTTAGCTATTTTTTGCGGGGTTATAGCAGCAACGGTTTCCTTTAAGGCACCTTTCAGTTCACTTCCAGCCGTTATTATATCCTTACTTCCGTTTTTAGCCGCGGTAACAATTCGGTCAAGGGTGTCTCTTCCAGGGTTCATCAATTTATCGCCGCCGCTTTCCATATTTTTGCCAAGTTTATTAATAGCATTAGCTAAGCCCAAACCAATAGAGGCGCTTGCTTTGCCGATTTTCCCTTGTAATTTTTCACCCATTCCGACGTTGTGTATAGAATTTTGGCGATCTATACTATCTGCTGCGGCCTTAAGACCTTTTTGTCTTTCTACTAAGCCGGCAGTCATTTTGTTAATTCCGCGCCCAACAAATTTTCCTCCGGCACCGACAGCAGTTCCTACCACACCAATACCTACATTAGCGGCCGCTTTTGTAACGGTAGTTGCCGCTTTTCCGGCTTGGTGCGCAGCAATATCAAGACCAGCCTTAAATGGGGCAGCAACTTTTCCTGCTGCCCAAGAAGTAGCAGCCGTGGCCATATGGTGCATAGGAGAACCGGCAGCATTGGTCATACCTGATTCAAATTTAGAAGGAAAATCAGTAGTAATACTTGAAATCATTTTGAAGCCGTAAATATAGCAAAACAAAATAATTAAGAATGCCGGTCCGGTAAAATCAAACAAAGATTGTACATATTCAACATTATCTATTTCAAAAGCTTTAAATAAAGCTTCTTTTCCGGTATAAGTTTGATTTTCGTAGGTTAAGTCACCTTCGGCAGAAAATGCCGCACTCATCAGACGAATGGCATAAGAAGAAGATAATGCCAAAAATAAAAATGTAAAAGCCGCATTAAGAGCAATATCAACAACAGCTTTCAGTTTTCCGGCAGTAATTTTAAATGGCCATAGTCCAATTACCACCGGCAGGGCAATAACCGCAAAACCAATTTTAAATGGAATATCTATCAAATAGTAACAAACGGCTAAAACGAGCATAAAACCGACACACCAAATTGCCGCGCCGCAAAGCCACAACCAGATATCGGGAATATTAATATCAATAACGAGAGGTACCTCAATATGCAAGCCATTTTGAATGGAAAAGCAAGTAAGACCACTGCCAATAATTAAGTTTGTAGCCACTTCATTGCTAACACCTTCAGTCAGTTTAAGAATTTTATCCATAACTGACTTAGAAACAATATCTGTAGGTCCGGAATATTGATTTTCATCTTGCGGCTTTCCAGAAACTTCAATTCCCTCTGTCTCCAATAAAAGAGCAGAACCAAAGTCAGCTCCAGCAGCTAAAATCGGGTTGATTGCATAACTGACTAAAGTTCCGATTCCAGCATTAATAAAGCAATAAGCGACAAGAACTTTTCCAAAAAACACAATAAGTTCATTAGTCATGGATGATGGTTCCACATTGGCTAAAGAAGATATTTTTTTCAAGACCCAAAACGCAAGCCAAATAAGGCTGCCGAGAAGCAAAAGTTTAACACCGGCTTCTCTGGAAACATCATAGACTTTACCAGCAGCTTTCATAAAAGAAGCAAGCAAAACATTAACAATTTGACAAGGGAAACAATCTCCTTGATAACGTTCTTTCAAAATTTTCATGCTCGGGCAAGCCACCCCATTGGCCACTTTATAATTTTGTTTTATATCTTTGGCCTTCTCTTTCATTTGTTTTCTAAATTCACTGTCGGTCATATATTTTCTTTCGCACTCTTCTTTACTGAGCCCGCCGCAAAGCATTTCATTCACGTCGCTCGCATAAGATACAGATTGAGAGAAAATAATGGAAAGCACACAGAAGAAAACGCCCCATATAATATATTTTAAGGGAGAGCGATAAGAAAATATGTCAGAGAAAAATATTTTCATTTTCTTGCCCCTATTTCTTTCCAGCCAAAGCATCCATTTTACGTCGAAATTCGACATATTTTTCTTTTGCAGCTTTGTATTTTTTATTTGCCGCCATAGCGGCTTTACCCATTTTGCTTTTCTTAGCTTTATCAATAGCTTTTTGTACTTTTTCCATTTTCTTAACAGCTTGCAAACCTTTAGAAAGACCAGCTGTTAACCAAGCCAAAGCAGCTTGTCCAACCATTTTAACACCAGCAGCAAGTTTTCGTTGGAAGTTAGATTTAACAGCTTCACCACCAATAATTGCAGAAACCATTTTTTGCGAAACAGATAATGTGTTTTTGATAAGAAAAGCAATAAGCAACAAAGAAAGCACAGCAGGGTTAAATTCTTTAAAAGCTTCTTTCTGGTCGCCTTGAGGGTTAAATGTTTCAGGATGGTCTTGCAATATTTGCATAACAGCCAAAAGAGCCATGGAAATCAAAATTGCAATCATCATCATAAACGCCGCAGAATTTAATATAGACTTAAACCCAGTAACGGCCCAATTTTTTGTCTGACTAAAAGCATAAGACATAATTAATATTGGGAGCATAACTACCATTAAGGTAAATTTAAAAATTGTGTCCACAAGATAAAAAACAAAACCCAATTTAATTACCGTAAATGCGACCAAAATTAATAATCCAACGACCAAGGTCATAAAACCAGGCATTTTCATCACTTCAAAAGCCAGCTTATTTCCCAGAGTCAAACGTTCATTAACGGCACAAATCATACATTCCATCATTTCTCTTGGCGCAGTAGGAAACCCTGCCGTTGAAGCTTGCATAGTACCATTAGCTCGGCAAACAACATTATAGCCGCCTTGTATTGTTTCTCCAAATACAACAACAGTATTCTTTCCAGAAGCATCTGTAGAAGAGGTTGCTTCTAAGACTTTACTTCCAAATTCAAGAAATGCATTATAAATAGGAAAAACAATCATATTCAAAACCCAGAGCAATCCATCGACAGAAGATGCTAATGTCCCACAGACAAAACAAATAACTAATTTTTTGAGGACTTCGTTCCACATTTCAGCATTTTCTCCGGAGGCATCTTTCACAGAACTGATAAATTTTAAAAGTCTAAAAGCAAACCAAACGGCAAAAGCGGTAAGCATCAGAGTCAGAGCTCCGTTGGTAATTTTGGAATACATTCCCATAGAAACTGAGCCCATCGTATCATATAGAACAGTAAGCATAGATTTTTGCCAACAATCACGATGTTCTTTGGCAAGAGTTTCAGAATCAGTTCCTTCAGGAGTAGCACCTTCAAGAGAGCATCCAGACAAGGTAAACGATACTGCAACAAGAAGAAGCAGCATTGCTAAAAATTTAGTTATGTTTACCCTGCTAAACATATGTTATTCCTCAGATGTTTCGGAAGCTTCTTGACCTTCTCCGGCAGTTTTTATATGATCAGAAACTTCATCAATTTTATTTCCCGTTTCTTTTATTCCTTTACCTGTATATTCTACAGCTTTTCCCGCAGCTTTTCCAGTTGCTGCAGTAGCTTTCATTCCTACACCAGCAGCCATTCCTGCAGTTCCAGCAATAATTCCTCCAACGTTACCGGAAGCCATTGCATTTTTACTGCCTTTTATTGTAGCATCAGCGCCTTTATCGATAGCTTTACTACCTTGCTGAATAGCTTTTCCACCTTGTTCTATTCCAGATCCAACAGCTTTTGTTGTTTTACCGACAATTTTTCCAGCTCCAGCAACAGCAGCGGCGCCATCACTGCCGCCACCGCCGCCGCCAGCACCGCCACCGGCACCATCACTGCCGCCACCAGCGCCACCAGCACCACCACCGGATCGTTCGTTTTGTAAACTGTTTTTGACATTACCGGACGATACAGGAGCACGTCTTGGACCAATTCCTGAAGATTGTCCTCTAATGGAATTATTCATTACGGCAGAACCGCCACCAGCACCGCCAGCACCACCGCCACCGGCACCTCCAGCACCGATACCACCGCCAGCACCGCCAGCGCCACCACCAGCGCCGCCACCAGCACCGATACCACCACCGGCACCGCCACCAGCGCCGCCACCAGCACCACCACCGCCAGCACCGCTACCGGCACCGCCGCCAGCACCACCACCAGCGCCACCACCGGCACCACCACCAGCGCCGCCGCCAGCACCACCACCGCCAGCGCCGCCACCAGCACCACCACCGCCAGCGCCGCCACCAGCACCGCCACCAGCACCACCACCGCCAGCACCGCCACCGGCACCGCCGCCAGCACCACCGCCAGCACCACCGCCGGCACCCGTTTTTCCACCAAATTTTCCAATACCTAGTTTTTTAGCAACGGCATTTCCTGCTTTTGCAGATAGGTCTTTTGCTTTATTTGCAGCTGCCTTACGGACAGGTTTGGTTGCTTTTTTAGCTAAATCTCCAGCACCTCTTGCAGCCATACCTCCAATTCCGGCTGCAATTCCTATACCAGCACCACCGGCCATCTTATTTGCAAGTGTAGAAGCCTGACTAGAAAATTTAAAACCAAATATGCAACAGAATATAAGAATTAAGAAACCTCCGGCGCCTAAGTCGGTCATTTCTTTTAATTTATCCAAATCATCGCCACTAAGAACTTCGGCAAGTGCTGTTAAACCGCTTTGCGCAGTTGCTGTTTCTGTAGAAGAAGATGTTGTTGATGAAGTTTTATTTTCATTATTAGAAGAGTCTTGGGTTGTTTGAGCAATTGAAGAACTTGTATTCATTGCTTGTCCGATAAGCTGCATATTAACACTAATGACCAGACCGACAAAGACAAATGTAAAGAATATGTTTAAAAAGAGCTCAATACCCGTAGAAGTATATTTTTTTGTAATTTTAAATGGCCAACAAGCAATTAAAAACGGCATCAAAGCACCAATGATACCCATAGTAACAACAGCATCAATTAAATAAAAGGCAAAAGCTAAAGAAAGCATAATAGCAAAGCCCCAAATGAATAAACCTTGAAAGACCATATTAAAATCCCAGAAACCGGCAATTTTTCCTGCGGCAGCGTGTCTTCCTGCACACATCAAAGCAGAGCCTATGGCCTGCATTGTAGCGATTTCTGTTTGAATAGAACGTACAAAACAATCAAGCTTTGCATATAAAGTAACGGGAAGCAGAGCCTTATCGTTTTCAATGGTCAGGTTTAAACATTCTTGAGTGATGTCTTTTGAGTGAAAAAGTAAAGCCCCACCAAATTCCAAACCGGCCTGAAGTACCGGTGCAAAAAAATATTGGTATATTTGATCGGGATTCATTAAAAACAGAAATGCGAGTAAGACTTTAAAACTTTGTATCAACAATTCATTAATAAAAGAAGGGGCATCTTGCTTAGTAAAAGAACTAACATGAACTAATACTTTAAAGGCAATAAAAATTGCAAAACCAACCAGCATAGCCATAGCCATAGGTTTTCCCAATTCTTGAAAAGCCAAAGCAGCCATATCTTGAGCCGCGGCATAAATAACCGCAAACAACGGGCAGAAGATACAACTTGAATTATCGGCAATAGCAATTGGCAAAGGAGAGCATCCTTTCAGATTTCCTTTCAGAGCGGCAGCTCCGCCAAAAATAGTTTTCGTATATCTAATTTTTTCACCGGTATCAGGATCTGTATACTCATATATGTCACCGGTAATTGTTAAATTATCAAAAATATTTACAACCGCCTTAAATCCAGAAAAAGCTAAACTAGCTGTAACTTTAGTAGCTCCAGTTAATGCTTCCCAAGCCGCTCCGCCATAATTTCCTTTTTTTAGGTCATCCATAATGGCTTGGTCGACTTTGTCACTAGTTTCAATAACATCTTTAACCGTATCGACAACACCATCACCAATAGCATGAAAAGCATTATAGTTATCACCGGTATCAGTTCCCTGAGCGGCATTAATACGATCTTGTTCTCTTTGCTGAGCTTGATTAAAAGCATCACTAATTGTTGCACCTTTATCATCACTTTCAGTCCCAGGTGCAGCTGTTTGCGCAAAACTTAAGGAAGGAAATAAAGCCATTCCCAACAAAAAGATACAAGCTGTCAGTTTTGTTATATTATTTTTCTTCATCATGATGCTTATCCTCATCAAAGGGGCTTCCAATAACCTTCCATCCAATGAACAACATTATAATAACAAGAAAAATGGCGAAGATTAAAGCTTTACTACTGGTAAACCAACCAAAAAAGTCAATATAATAAGCAGCATAAATCAGCAGTAAAATAAAAATATTAATTAAATATGTCTTCATACCATAACTTCTCATTCTATATTAACACAAAATCCATCAAAAAAATTGTTACATTTTTTTTATTTTTTAAAATGTCCATTTTTTATAAAATACATAGTCTGTTCGACTACATTTTTATTTTTTAATGGGTTAAAATAATGATTTTTAATTTTTATCAAATCAGTAAAACATTCAGTCCATGCTTCATTTTCATTATATAATTGATGTTTATATTTTTCAGGAAGCACAGAGGCAAAATTCATTATAGGTGTTTCACATGCAATAATTCCTGTTTCGAAAGATTTATCAATGTCAGGAATATATGCTACTTTTTTGGGAATCGCATCTTTAAGCATGGGGCCGAAGACTAAATTTGCAATTTTAAATTGATTAAGTTTTGCAAAAAGTTTAGAGCCTTGATTCGGAGGTGCAATTTCTACAATTCGGTTAATTTTTAATTTTTTCTGCCAATCCATATTTCTGCGATTTAATAATTCACGCAAAACAAGCGCGCCAACACCTTTGGTGACAAAAGAAACTTCTGTAATATCAACAAGATTATTCAAAAAAGTCTCAAATTGAGAAACGTGAGCATCTAAAGACTTTTGAGAAGAAGGATAATTAACGGCGGCGGCTTCAAATTTATTTGCCAAAGCGGCACGCCAAAGAGGTTTAAAAATATTTTTAGAATCAAAAAGCCCATGAATCATCACAATCATGTGTCCTTTTTGTCTGGGCAATTCGTAAATTTCTATATATTTATAGAAAGCTTTAGAGCATTCTTCAAACGACCCAACATGGCGTTGAATATCCCAAGGATCGAGGAGCCTGCATTTTGGAGATTCAAAATATCTTTGGATTCGCCATTTCTGATAAAAGAAAATGTCTTCCCAAAGTTGCGATCCGCCAAATGTAAAAAAATCAAATTTCATTGAGCAGCCTATTTATAAGTATTCTGATTCGGAATAGCCGTAATAGTAACTTTTGCTGAATCAGAACCGGTTGATTCTATCAAAATCTGCACAACACGATTGTTGCGACCATATGTCATCTGGCTAAATTTTGCACGCACAGTTGCAACTTCAATCCAATTTAATTTAGGCATTTCAGACATATAGAAGTCAAACACGCTGCTGGCATTATATGGCGTATCAAAAGCCAAAGAGCCGATCCAGTTTTCGCCACTGCCCAAAGCCTTTGTCTCATCTAAATCTACATACGATTCTTGAGGAAAAGGGATGTCAGGAAATTGTGCAAAGGCAGGAGGAATCGCCGAACCGTCAATAGCGGTGATTCGCGGCTTATCAGAGGCGCAAGCCGTGAAAATAAGCAAAGCAATAACCAATATACTGTTTTTCAACATATTAATATGTCCTATTAAATTAAAAATGCATTTTTAAGAATAAAATATCATACAGAAGTTAAAAAAAAGAAAATGTTTATTAAAAACAAATTTTCATTTTTTTTATAAATTAAAACAATGGATTAACTAAAAAAATGCAAAAAAGATGAAAAAATATAAAAAAAGTTATTGACTTTAGGAAGATGGGAGGATATAAACCGGTTTGTCGCCGCGATGAGGCACGGTTGAAAAAAACTGATGAGGAGCGGTGCGGTTATAAAG
>CALXVY010000036.1 GCA_944392255.1 uncultured Alphaproteobacteria bacterium
GGTCTAACTACGCTAAAATTTTTTCCGCTCTGTTTTTCACTCTATCTGCCAGCCTAAAATCATTTTCTGAGAATGTGTGGCACCTAGAGCGAAAAATGCAAGGCATCAAAACAGATGTTTTTTCTATTGCTTTTTTAGGTGCACATAGATAAAGTTTATAGCGAGTGTGGGGCTTTGCGCTTCGCACTCGTTTTTATAAAATCCTCTGGTGTTTCAGAGGTAAGATGTGTGGACTTAACTCTTAGGTAAAAATCTTGGAATAGGTCTTTATCTAAGAGGTAAGTCCGAAAAGAAATATATATTATGAAAGGATATTGTATGATTGATTTTAAAGTTTCTCGCAGAGAAATGGAATGGGGCGGCAGAAAACTGGTGCTCGAAACCGGTAAAATTGCTCGACAAGCTGAAGGTGCTGTTGTGGCATCTTATGGCGAAACCGTTGTCATTGCCACAGTTTGCGCTGCTAAAGAAGTTGCTGCCGACCAAGATTTCTTTCCGTTGACCGTAAACTATCAAGAAAAATATTATGCTTCCGGTAAAATCCCCGGCGGCTTTATGAAACGCGAAGGTAAACCTTCTGAGCGTGAAGTTCTTATTTCTCGCTTGATTGACCGTCCAATCCGTCCGCTCTTTCCGGATGCTTTCAAAAATGAAGTTCAAGTTGTTTGTACAGTTTTATCTCATGATAAACAAACTGATTCAGATATCATTTCCATGATTGCCGCTTCTGCAGCTTTGAGCTTGTCCGGTATTCCGTTCTTAGGTCCTATCGGTGCAGCTAAAATCGGTTACAAAGATGGACAATACATTTTGAACCCAACCATTGAACAACAAAAAGAATCTTTATTGGAACTTTCTGTTGCCGGTACTAAAGAAGGTGTTTTGATGGTTGAATCCGAAGCTCAAGAACTTTCTGAAGAAGTTATGCTCGGTGCCGTTATGTTTGGTTTTGAAAACTTCCAACCGGTTATTCAAATGATTGAAGATTTGACTAAAGAAGCCGGTAAACCGCGCTGGGAAATGCCAACCTTCCCGAAAGAGTTTGATGAACTCTATGAGAAAGTTGCTAAACAATTCCGCGCTAAATATGAAGAAGCTTTCAAAGAAACCGATAAACTCAAACGCGGTGAAAACTTGGGTGCTTTGGCTGAAGAAGTTAAAGCTACCATTGATCCCGAAAATGAGATGGAAGTTAAATATGTTAACGATGTTATTGAAAAATTGATGCATCGTGTTATGCGCGAAGGTGTTTTGAATACCGGTCGTCGTATTGATGGTCGTGATACTAAAACTGTTCGTCCGATTTCTTGCCAAGTAGATGTTTTGCCGATGGCTCATGGTTCTGCTTTGTTCACTCGTGGTGAAACTCAAGCTTTGGTGGTTACCACTTTGGGTACAGGCGATGATGCTCAAGTTGTAGACGGCTTATTAGATGAATATAAAGAAGACTTTATGCTCAACTATAACTTCCCGCCATTCTCAGTTGGTGAATGTGGTCGTTTGGGTAGCCCAGGACGTCGTGAAATCGGTCACGGAAAACTCGCTTGGCGTGCTATCCACCCGATGATGCCGAAAGACAGCGATACTTTCCCGTACACCGTACGCGTTGTATCTGATATTATGGAATCTAACGGTTCTTCTTCTATGGCTACCGTTTGCGGTACAACCATGTCTTTGGAAGCTGCCGGTGTTCCGTTGAAAAAGCCGGTTGCCGGTATTGCCATGGGCTTGATTAAAGAAGATGACGGCCGTGTTGCAATTTTGACCGATATCTTGGGTGATGAAGACCACCTTGGCGATATGGACTTTAAAGTTGCCGGTACAAAAGACGGTGTTACCGCTTTGCAAATGGATATTAAAATCACATCCATTACCAAAGAAATTATGGAGAAAGCTTTGGCTCAAGCTCATGAAGGTCGTATCCATATTATGGGTGAAATGGCAAAAGCTATTGCTGAACCGCGTCCGCATGTTTCTGACAAAGCTCCGCGCATTGTATCAATCAAAATTCCGGTTGATAAAATTCGTGAAGTTATCGGAACCGGCGGTAAGGTTATTCGTGAAATTACCGAAAAAACCAATACCAAGATTGAAATTACCGATGACGGTATTGTAAAAATCGCTTCTCTCAAAAAAGAAGACGGAGATGCCGCTCTTGAATGGGTAATGGGTATTGTTGCCGTTCCTGAGGAAGGCAAAATCTATAAAGGTGTTATCACCAAGATTATGGATTTTGGTGCATTTGTCCGCTTCCTTGGTACAACTGAGGGCTTGGTTCACATTTCTGAAGTTAAGAACGAACGTATTGCTTCTGTTTCTGACTTTTATAAAGAAGGTGATACCTTGTGGGTTAAATGCTTGGGTACCGATAATCGCGGTAAAGTTAAACTTTCTGCTAAGAGAGTTAACCAAGAAACCGGTGAAGATTTGGAAAAATAATTCCGTAATCATTCTCAATAAAAAAGCACTCCTTGTGGGTGCTTTTTTTGTTTGTGCTTGACCGCAAGACAAAAAAGTTATTTATATTGGCCTTATATAACATCTTATTTATTAATTATTATGAAAACAAGTTTATTTATTGTGGGCTTTCTTGTATTTTGCGCTGGATGGTACTTTTATAATGAAATGAATACTACAAGTTTATTTATTGTAGCGTTTCTTTTATTTTATGTGTGGTATGTCTATAACGAAATAAAGCTGGCAAAGAAAAAAAGACAACAACTAAAATGCAAAAATTATGTCGTTACTGCAAGGCTGAAAAAAGAAGAAAATGGTCGGTGGATTTGTAAATTTTTTCAATATGGCGACCATATTGGCTATTTTGAGGAAAAACCTTCTTCTGAGAGAGTGAAAGCTGTTGTTATTGATTACGATAACAAAGTTAAGATGTATAAATTGCAAGAGTATGTTGAAGATTAGCTTAAAAACTCGTTTTCTTGAAACAGAAAGCGAGTTTTTTTGTCTAATTTATTGACAAGAATATGAGTTTATGATATTCAAAAAGCACTAAACATAATTATTAATTTTAAATTTTAAGTATATGGATTATTTATTGTTTTTTTCTTCGGCAGCTTTGATTGTCGTTGTGATTTATATTCTTTTTTGTTTGCCTAACTATGTCAAAGAGGGGCTCGATTTGTTTTGGAGAGAAAAGAATGCACGAGATTTAAAAAAGGTTGTAACCATGTGTGGTTTTATTTTAATTTTTTCGGTTGCTTTCTTTTGTCTTTGTAGTCTTATTATTTTTGGCGTGTGGGATGAATTGCAACAAAATATGATGCGAAAATTAAGCCGTATGGGCTTTGTTATTTCTACTTTTTTGTTGTTTATTTTAATTGTCCGAACATATTCAATTAGGAAAAAAGCCATAAAAGCTTTTCATTTGCTTTGTGAAAATAATATTGTGGATGTACAAGTTGAAAAAAAGCAAAAAAACTTGTGGCTTTGCAGATTTTCTATGTATGGAGAGGAGCTTTGGGGCTATTTGGATGAAAAACCATCGGATGATATAATAAAAGTTGCTGTTTTGAAATATAACAACAGGAAGAAAATGTACCTTCTGCAAGAGATGCATTAAAAAACATTAAAAACCCGTTTTCTTGAAAAAAGAAAGCGGTTTTTTTGTGGCTTTTTCTTGATAAAAAAATACTTGAAATATCTGAAAAATCGGTGTATTAGTCTGTTTAATCGTTTGAACACCCCTGGAGGTTTGAACGAGGTTTGTTAAAAATTTTTTATAAGGAAGTAATAAAATGTCTAAAATTACATTTAATGCTTTGGTTCGTGAACAAGCAGGTAAGGGGGCAGCTCGCGCATGTCGTAAAGAAGGTCGTGTTCCTGCCGTTATTTATGGTAACAAAAAAGATGCTCAAATGATTAGCTTGAATCCGGTTGAGTTGGAAAAAGCTTTGAACATGGCTGATTTTTACAGCTCTGATATTGAAGTTGTTGTTAACGGTAAGGCAGAAAAAGTTTCTTGCCAAGATGTTCAGTTCCATCCGGTATCTGACATGCCGTTGCACGTCGACTTCTTGAGAAAATAGTTTTATAGAGTATCTATAGCAAAAAATGCGAAGCGAAAAAATTCATGTACGTTTGTGTACACTAAAATTTTTTCGCTTCTTTTTTTCACTATATCTATCTTTCTAAAACTCTTTTCTCTCGTCATCTTTCTAAAACCACGCAGAGGATATAAATATGTTTTTGATTGTTGGTTTGGGTAATCCCGGTGCAGAATATGATAAAACACGTCATAATATGGGGTTTATGACGGCTGATGCTTTGCATTCCGCCTACAAATTTTCTCCTTTCAAATCAAAATTTGACGGCTTGATTGCCGAAGGTAATATTAATGGAGAGAAAGTCTATCTCCTCAAACCCCAAACCTATATAAACCTTTCCGGAAATTCGGTTGTTAAAGCTGCTAATTTTTATAAAATCTTGCCTCAGAATGTGATTGTAATCCATGATGATATGGATTTGCCGGTGGGCAAAATCAAAGCCAAAATCGGCGGAGGTGCCGGTGGGCATAATGGTTTGAAATCTATTGATGCGGCGATAACTCCCAATTATAATCGAATTAGAATCGGGGTTGGTCATCCGCAAGGCGGTGGCGAGGCTGTGGTTAACCATGTGCTCTCACGCTTTTCTAAAGCCGATGCTGAAGTAATTGAGAAAAATATTCAAATTATCTGTGAAACTTTGCCGATTTTACTTAAAGATGGTATGGCAAAATTTTCAGGACAATTGGGAATGTTAAAATAATAAAGGAAAAGTTTATGAAGATTGCTATTTTGTATATGGCTCTGGGAAGGTATACTGTTTTTTGGAAAGATTTTTATACCTCTTGTCAAAAATTTTTTATACCAGAGGCAGACAGAGAATATTATGTCTTTACAGATGCTGAAAATCTTGAATTTGCTAACAATAGCAATGTTCATCTCATTCATCAAGAAAAGCGTGGCTGGCCCTATGATACTTTGTTGCGTTTTGATATGTTTTTAGGGATAGAGGATAAGCTTAAAAAAGCTGATTATATTTTCTTCTTTAATGGTAATGCAAAATTTCTAAAGAAAATTGCTCCGAAGGAAATGTTACCTGATGATGAGCATGATGGATTGGTGGCTGCAACATTTGATTGGACACCTGATAAATTTACTTATGACAGAAATCCGGAATCACTGGCATATATTCCTTATGGTGAAGGAAAATATTATTTTCGCGGCGGCGTTAATGGTGGCAAGACAGAAGCTTATTTGAAATTGATTCATACCTTAAGTGAAAATACCAAAAAGGATTTGGATAAAGGCGTGATTGCGGCTTGGCATGATGAAAGTCATTTAAACAAATATTTGTTGGATAAAAATCCATTGGTTTTGAGCCATTATTATTGCTTTAATCGCGAAAGATTGTTTAATTCTCCTAAAGTTAAAATTGTGATGCAAGATAAAACATTGTATAAATTCGGCGGACACAAATATTTGCGAGGATTAACCGATAAAAAAATATCATTACCTCTCTATCTGTTCAAAAGAGGCTTGAAACAGATTCATTTTCTCGTTCCTAAAAAATCTTGGCGGAAAAAAATTCGAGAATATTGTAATGAAATTTAGTGCAAAATATTGCTTGAAAAAGATAGGATTATCATATAAAACTCTGTTTAAGTTATTTAATTTAGACGGAGTTTTTTTATGGGTTTCAATTGTGGTATTGTCGGTTTGCCAAACGTTGGAAAATCGACCCTCTTTAATGCTTTAACACAAACCATTGCTGCTCAGGCTGCAAATTTTCCTTTCTGCACCATCGAGCCGAATACAGGCCGCGTGGCAGTTCCGGATAAACGCTTGGATAAATTGGTTGAACTGGTTAAACCAAAATCAGTTGTTCCTACTCAGCTCGAATTTGTGGATATTGCCGGTCTTGTACAAGGAGCTTCCAAAGGTGAGGGTTTGGGCAACCAGTTCTTGGCTAACATTCGTGAAACCGATGCGATTATCCATGTTTTGCGTTGTTTTGAAGATGATAATATCACCCATGTTATCGGCTCGGTTGATCCAATCCGTGATGCTGAAATCGTAGAAACAGAATTAATGATTGCTGATTTAGACTCTTTGGAAAAACGTTTTGATCAAGTGAACAAAAAAGCTAAAGGCGGCGATAAAGATGCCATTGTTAACGTGCAGGTTATGACTCCGATTATTGAGGCTTTGCGTGAAGGAAAGCCGGCGCGTACTGCAGCCCCTGATGATTCTAACAAAGATGCATGGAAAGCTTATAAAATGTTGCAACTTTTAACATCTAAACCTGTTCTTTATGTTTGCAACGTTGATGAAGAATCTGCTGCAACCGGAAATGATTTTTCTAAACGCGTGTTTGAAAAAGCTAAGGAAGAAAATGCCAAAGCCGTGATTATTTCTGCTGAAATCGAATCAGAAGTAGCTCAGCTTGAAACGGAAGAAGAAAAGAAAGAGTTTCTTTCTTCTTTAGGCTTAGAAGAATCTGGTTTGTCAAAAATTATTCGTGCCGGATATGACCTCTTGGGCTTGCAAACTTATTTCACCTGTGGTCCTAAAGAAGTGCACGCTTGGACATTTTTGAAAGGCTCAAAAGCTCCGCAATGTGCCGGTATTATCCATACCGATTTTGAACGTGGTTTCATCCGTGCCGAAACCATTGCTTATGATGATTATGTATCCTTAGGTGGAGAACAAGCTTGCAAAGAAGCCGGTAAAATGCGCTCCGAAGGCAAAGATTATGTTGTTCAAGACGGGGATATATTAGAGTTCCTTTTCAACGTATAGAAAAAAGACTTGTATAATGGGCGATTAGTGCGTTGCTATCGGGTAAAAAGTTTCCTCACGTACCTTTTGTACGCTGCGGTACTTTTTCCCTCGGCGCCTACTACTCGCCTCATTCTCCAAGCCTTTATAAAAAGTTCATATAACGGGAAACTAGAGCAATTTAGTGTCGTTTCAAAAAATTCATGTGCCTTTATGCACACTAGGATTTTTCTTGCTCCTTAAATTACTCTATTTCCCTCGTTCTCTGAACTTTTTTAGTGTCCTGTGTTGCTTTTTTATAAATGTTTGTATAATGGCGATTAGGGCAGAAACTGCGAATAAAATTTTCAGTCATGTACCTTTATGTACACTCCATCGTAATTTTCCTTAAATCTTATTATCTTCTACAAAAAAAACAGGGGTGGTTTTGTTAACCATCCCTGTTTTGGATTTTAAATTCAGCAATAATTTTGCAAGACAATCCGTTTTCTGCGGAAGCGTTTGCATCTGCTTTGATAGGCTTTATACAATTTGGTAATTTCTTGAAAACTTGCATTTCCTATCCAATACCAGTGATTATACGACTTACCCATTTTTCCCTGATATTTGGCTTTGAGTAAGGTACAAACTCGATAATTGCCAATGTAAGAAGCTCTGTTGCCAGCTGTATTGCCATATTTTATGTCAATGGAGCAAGCCTCTGCAACATTGAGAATTGTATCAGCAATATCCACCGGTGGAACATTGATTGTCAGATTTTTTTTGTTGTTCTTAACCAGTTTTCCGATGGTATCTAGTTTTTCATATCCTACCCAATACCAAACGTTGCTAATGGCCCCGATTTGACCGCCAAAAATTTTTTTCAAATCCATGCATTGACGATAAGTTCCAACATAGGCTGATGGGTTGTTTTTTCCCGAAACAATGATAATGCCAAATGAGATTGTCTGAGTTATCATTTCAATAGTTTCTTCAATATCATCATAATCTGTTTCTGTACTGATATTTTTTTGCCAAGCATAGATGGCGTTATCTACCGTTTGCAGAATTTGAAGTCGTCTTTTCTTTTCCATAACACAATAGTTTTTAAGTTCATAAATAATAAAATGTAGTGTTGGTTTTCTGTCACGATTTTAGACAAAAGTCAATAAAAAAAAGCTACTCAGTGGTAGCTTTTTAAATTTTTTTTATTTATAAATCTTTGACCATTTTGGCAAAGGTAATGCCGCTTTCGTTAAATAAGTCACCTTCTTGCACATAGCCCATGGTTTCATAAAAATGTACTACCGAGAGCATAGCATGCATCACAATCTTACTGAAACCGGCTTCTTTGGCGCGTTTTTCAGCATATTTTACCATTTGGTGACCAATGCCTTCACCTTGATATTTGGTATCGACCGCTACTTGCATCAAGCGGATGGTTTCATTGTCAACCGGAGCCAAAATTAAGCCGCCAATGAGTTTATCATCCAAGCTCTCAACACAGCCGATATGTAGATAATTGGCTTCTTTGGCGCGGTGCATATCTAAAAACTTCAAACCCAGAGGCTCTAACAAAATTTTGTAACGAAGCTCAACCAATTCATCATAGCGAGATGAGCCGAAATCAACATCAATCATCTTTTTCATAATATGCCTCCGTTCGTGGTTGCCTTTTTATAACTATATATCTTAGCATAGTTAATAATATATTGCGAATAATTTTTTTTTCATATATTTTGAGCTTAAATTTTGCAAAATTTTTTTGAAAGAGAATCGTTTATATGGCTACAAATTCGGATTTGATTAGAAACTTTGCGATTATTGCGCATATTGACCATGGAAAATCTACCCTTGCCGACCGTATGATTGAATATTGTGGCGGTTTACAACAACGCGAGATGACCGAACAGGTTTTGGACTCGATGGATATTGAAAAAGAGCGCGGTATCACCATTAAAGCACAGACCGTGCGCTTGAACTATACCGCCAAAGATGGCAAAACTTATCAGCTCAATCTGATGGATACCCCCGGACACGTTGACTTTTCTTATGAAGTTTCACGTTCTTTGGCTTCTTGTGAAGGCTCAGTCTTGGTTGTGGATGCCACTCAAGGTGTGGAAGCGCAAACTCTTGCCAATGTCTATTTGGCACTTGATAACAACCACGAGATTATTCCCGTCTTAAACAAAGTTGACTTACCTTCTGCCGATGTAGAAAAAGTCAAACGTCAAATTGAAGATGTGATTGGGCTTGATACCTCAGATGCCGTAGAAACTTCCGGTAAAACCGGTTTGGGCGTGGAAAATTTGCTTGAAGCCATTGTGAAACATTTACCGGCGCCAAGCGGTGATGAAGAAGCGCCCCTCAAAGCGCTGTTGATTGATAGTTGGTACGACTCCTATCTCGGTGTGGTGATTTTGGTGCGTATTAAAGATGGTGTTATGCGCAAAAAAACACAAATCCGCATGATGAGCAACAACGCTACTTATCTGGTTGACCGCGTGGGTATTTTTACACCCAAAATGCAAGAAATTGATGCTCTTTACCCTGGAGAAGTCGGTTATATCACCGCCAGCATCAAGAGTGTAAGCGATTGTCATATCGGTGATACCATTACCGATAACAAGCGTCCGTGTGATAAACCATTGCATGGGTTTAAGCCTTCAATTCCTGTGGTTTTCTGCTCCATTTTTCCTGTGGATTCCAGCCAATATGAGGCTTTAAAAGATGCTTTGGCTAAGCTCAAATTGAACGACGCCAGTATTGATTATCAAAACGAAAATTCTACCGCGCTCGGTTTGGGTTTCCGTTGTGGCTTTTTGGGCTTGTTGCATATGGAAATTATCCAAGAGCGTTTGAGTCGTGAGTTCGATTTAGACTTGATTACAACCGCGCCGTCGGTTGCGTATAAACTGCATTTGACCGATGGTACGGACATGATGCTGCATAACCCTGCCGATATGCCGGATGTGACCAAAATCAAATCTATTGAAGAACCATGGGTTAAAGCCACAATTTTGGTGCCCGATGAATATTTGGGTTCGGTTTTGAAACTTTGCACCGAAAGACGCGGTGAACAAGTGGAACTCACCTATGCCGGCAGCCGTGCGATGGTGATTTATAAAATTCCGTTGAACGAAATCGTGTTTGATTTTTATGACCGTCTGAAATCCATTACCAGCGGCTATGCCAGCTTTGACTATGAACTCATTGGTTATCACGAATCGGATTTGGTTAAAGTGCAAATTCTTATTAATGAAGAGCCGGTTGATGCTTTGGCATTCCTTTGTTTTCGTGGTGAAGCCGAAGCGCGCGGTCGTCAGATTTGTGAGCGCTTAAAAGACCTCATTCCCAGACACTTGTTCAAAATTCCAATCCAAGCCGCAATCGGTGGGCGTGTGGTTGCGCGTGAAACCATTTCTGCCTTGCGTAAAGATGTGACAGCAAAATGTTATGGCGGTGACGTCACTCGTAAGCGTAAGCTCTTGGATAAGCAAAAGAAAGGTAAGCAGCGTATGCGCCAGTTCGGCAAGGTTGAGGTACCACAATCTGCCTTTATTGAGGCCTTACGTATCGGCGACAACTAAAATGGGTGATTCTATGGGCGATTAGGGCAGAAACTGCGAATAAAATTTTCGGTCATGTACTTTTATGTACACTCCCTCAAATTTTTTCTGGTTTCTTACTACTCGCCCCATATAATCCCCCATTTTCCATTATTTGTATAATGGGGAACTAGAGCGATTTATCGTCGTCTCGAAAAATCCATGTACTTCTTTGTACATTAGGATTTTTCTCGCTCCTAAAATCACTCTATTTCCCGCATTCTCCAAATAATTTGCGAGAGGTTAGCGCCTACTACTCGCCTCATATAATCCCCCATTTCAAACACAGCGTGTTTGACGGCAAAAGTTAGATTGCCTCTCTTTCGGTGTCTTGAATCCGCGATGCTCTCATTGTTTTTGGTAGAGAGCTAGTGCCTTGAACAAAAAAATATTTGCATTTTTTCTTGTTCTCTCTAAAATACTCCTTGCAGGTTGGAGACAGCCTGTGGTGTCTGAAAAACATCTTACGAAAAAAATCCACTTTATGGTGGAGTGCCTGATATAAGCCTATTTATAGGACGAATAAGGGTGACTGATTTCGTACAGTTTTTCAGCTCCACCGCCTTGAGGTTCTCCTCTCGGCGGTTTCTTGTAACAAGCTAGCGGCAGCTTGACCCCGCAAACACAGCGTGTTTGACGGCATCAGCTGTTCCCTATGAAAAGGAGTTGAAATATGCTTAACAAAAAACAAGCCCGAATTAACCTTAAACAAACACGCCTTAATTTGGCAGAGCAAATTATATCCCTCCGGCGTTTGCACAAAATGACCATGCTTGAACTTGCCACGCAAACCGGTGTGCCAACGTCTTATATTGAAAAATTGGAGCTTGGTCTTGCCGAACTCAATCTCGGTAATCTACACCAAATTGCCCGCGCCTTTAATATGAAAATTGATGTTTCACTCGAGGCAAATTCCTAACAAAAAAAAGCACCTCGGTTGAGGTGCTTTTTTCTTTTTTATCCCTACGGTAACAATGGTGACCAAGCCGGATCTGAGGCATCGGCCGGTGTTACCACCAAGCGCTCGTTATAGCCGGTCAAATCAATTGAATATAACTTAACCGGAGCATTAGAGCGGGAAGTACCTCTATCCTGACGGAAGTAGATAATTACACGTCCGTTTGGAGACCAGGTCGGACCTTCTACCAAATAACCGCTGGCAAGCAAGCGTTCGCCTGTTCCGTCCGGATACATAACACCAATGTAGAATTGTCCGTTAGCCATCTTGGTAAAGGCAATATAGTCGCCACGCGGTGACCAAACCGGCGTTGCATATCTGCCTTGGCCAAAGCTAATGCGGTGAACATCGGAACCATCAGCATTCATCACATAAAGTTGTTGATTGCCGCCTCTATCTGAGTTGAACACAATTTGTGAACCGTCCGGAGAATAGCTCGGCGAAGTGTTAATTCCGGCATTCTTGGTGAGTTGAGTTGAACGTTTGTTTCTCAAATCCATCTCATAAATATCAGTCTTACCATTGGCCGCATAGCTCAACAATAGTTTAGAACTGTCCGGAGAGAAGCGCGGCGCAAAGGTCATGCCGGGGAAGTTACCAATCAACTCTTGTCTTCCGGTTTCAATATCCAAAATATAAACTTTCGGAATACCGCCAGCGTAAGACATATAAGTAATCTTTTGCAAGTTGGGTGAAAATCTCGGTGTCAAAGCCATGGCTTGACCGGAGGTTAAATATTTGTGGTTTTCTCCATCTTGGTCCATGATTGCCAATCTCTTCACTCTTCTTGTCGCCGGACCTGTTTCAGATACATAGACAATGCGGGTGTCAAAGTAACCTTTTTCACCGGTCAAGCGTTCATATATAGCATCAGCAATAACGTGAGCCACACGGCGCCAGTTGTCTTTGGTGGTGGTAAAAGATTGGGCTTTTAATTGGCTTTCAGCATAAACATCCCACAAACGAAATTCTATTTTAAGCTGATTTTGTCCCACTTCTTTGATGGCGCTTTGTACCAAAGCCAAGGCATTGATAGCGCGCCAGTCAATAAAGGCGGGTTCTTCATCCATAGAAGTAAACTCTTGGATATAGCTGTTTTCATCAATCACTTTAAATAAGCCGGAACGCTCTAAATCAGCCACAATAACATCGCGGATTTTGTTTCCTTGTTGACCAATCCAAAAACCTTCATGAATCATCTCAGGAATGGCAATCGGCATAGGGTCGCGTACGGCGCCGTTTACATCAATTTGTAGTTCGGCTTTGGCAGGCGTAATTGCCAATAAACTGAACAATACGGTTAAAAAATATCTGAACTTCATTGTCTTTCCTTAATCTTTTTATAGAATCGAATCATATACTTAGCCCAAAGTTTAGAAGAATATTGTTAAAATTCAATTAGCATTTGACAGATTTTGAACTTGCACTAAACTGTTCCTTAGGAGAAAAATATGGATATTCAAGAATTCAAACAAAATTTGACTAAATATAAAGCCATTTTGGGGTTTGATTATGGTGATAAGCGCTTGGGGGTTGCCGTTTCTGACTTGATGTGGATGGTGGCTACGCCTTATAAAACTATCTATCGTAAAGACTTCAAAACCGACATGGCCGAAATTAAAAAAATCATAGAAGAAAAAGAAGTCGGCGCCATTGTTTATGGTTTGCCACTGCAAATGAACGGCGAAGAGGGTGAAACCGCCGCAAAAGTGCGTGCTTTTGCCGAAAAAGTTTTTGAGCAAACCCATTTGCCTTATACGTTTTGGGATGAACGCCTTTCATCTTCTGCTATGGAGCGTTTTTTAATCTCTGAACTGGATATGAGCCGCAAGCGCCGTAAAGAAGTGCTTGATAGTTCGGCAGCAGGCTATATTCTTCAAGGCGTCTTGGATTGTATAAATCGTGTATAATGGAAAACTAGAGCAATTTAGCGTCGTCTCGAAAAATTCATGTACCTTTATGTACACTAGGATTTTTCTCGCTCCTCAAATCACTCTATTTTCCTCATTCTCCACGATTTATAATATTTCTTTATTCTCTGGGCTTTGACTATGTGTTGCTATCGGGTAAAAAGTGTCCTCACGTACGCTTTTGTACGCTGCGGTACTTTTTCCCTCGGCACCTACTATTCACCGCATTCTCCGTCTTTTCAGAAAAGCTCGCTCTGTGGGAAACTAATACAGATTTTACGGATAAATTGTTCGGTCATGTACGCACAATGTACACTCCCTCGCAATTTCCCTTAAATCTTATTATTTTCCGCACATAACGACCTTTTTTAGTGCCTTGTGTAAAAGCTCGTATAATGGGCGACTAGGGCGTTGCCTTCGGGTAAAAGTTTTTCCTTAGAAAGCATAATTCAAACCGGCGTTCAAGCTTAAGTTCGTATAATCAGAACCGAATGTGTAAGCAGTGTTAGCATAGCCGCTCCATTGGTCATTGAAGTTCATACTTCCACCGACTTCCAAACGTCCAAGAGTAGAGTTCTCTAAGCCATCAACATTACGTAATGAGGTAACTTGAACATCACCGCTACCAATATTTTGGATAAGGCTCGGTTTAACATAAACTTTGGCATAGCCATTCTTACGAAGGTATGTTTTTTCAACCTTAACACCGGCTTCAACTTCTATGTTGCTGACATCGCCATATTTGGCAGTCTTGCCGTAATTATCGCTGGCATCATCATAATTGATTTGCGTATAAGCCAAGCGGATGATAGGCTCAATTGTCAAGTTTGTCATCGGGTTAAAGATGAGACCGCCTTCAATTGCCGCACCAAACTCTATACCATCCGTACTTGAGCTTACCCCATCATCAGAACTCATGGAGACATCTTGATAGCCTAAGAACAATTGACCCATGGTCCAGAGCTTGCCTTGGTCATAACGATGATACAAACCTAAGATATAGCTATC
>CALXVY010000037.1 GCA_944392255.1 uncultured Alphaproteobacteria bacterium
CAAATCCAAGCCTTTCCGACTGGTTGCGGGGGGGGGATTTGAACCTCCGACCTTCAGGTTATGAGCCTGACGAGCTACCGGGCTGCTCCACCCCGCGATGAGCTGTTGTTCATCATGAACAACCCCTATTTACTCTTTTTTAACCATACTGTCAAGCACAAATTTTATATTTTTTTGAAAATTAATATAAAAATGTGATTCCGATAGCAAAAATCAGCACCAAAATTATAATCCAATGCCAAATTTTCATTTCTTTCTCCTAATTAAACAAGACCAAGGCTAAAGCCACCAAAAACAAAACAACTAAAAAAATATATTTATGCCGATTTTCCAAATTCATCTTTTTCTCCTAAAAAATTGGATTATAGGCCCACTGCAACAAAGCTTGTCTTTGTCTGGGACGACAAAACAAATCGCCAATAAGACAATTTTGCTCAACTTGCGCTTTGTGGCGCTTAAAAGCCTTCCAACGCTTGATTTGCAAAGCATCAATTTCCGGCAAACGTCTTCCCATATAATAGCGACAATACCACTGGAACCACCCACGCACATCAGACCCCACAATCCAACCTTTGCGTTGCCATTCTTGCAAAGGCTGACGTGATTTTATTTGAAAATAATTGACCTTTTCATCTGGTTTATCCAACGATAAACGAGCTTTAGCAAACCAAGTTTGCGGAAACTCATTTTGACAATCATTCAAATAATGTCCCTCAAATACCCCCATTTCAAGCATTTGTTGTGGTGTAAGTTCGGGTTTAAAATCCGGAGCAAAATTCATTCCCATTGGCTCAACAAGCTCATAGGAATAATTTTTTTGCATTTTGTCATTAACATATATAATCGTCATGGCATCACCTCATAACAATAATATAAATTCTGATTTTCTGATTACAAGGGATGAAAAAATATATGTTTTAACTTATTCCCCAAACTGCAAAAAACCTTCCGATTGGAGTTGGTAAAGATGATGGAACACGCCTTTTTTCTTGAGAAGTTCAGCTTGACTTCCCTGCTCTACAATTTTTCCTTTTTGCAAGACGACAATTTCATCCATATTTTTGAGTGTAGACAAGCGGTGTGCAATGGCAATCACGGTTTTGCCTTTCATCAATTTGGCTAATGACTTTTGAATATAAACTTCGCTTTCGCTATCAAGTGCTGAAGTTGCTTCATCCAAAACCAAAATCGGTGCTTTGCTCAAAATTGCACGGGCAATGGCTATACGTTGGCGCTCACCACCGGAAAGCAACACACCTTTATCCCCTACTTTTGACTGGTAGCCATCAGGCAAGTCTTTGATAAAGACATCGCAATAAGCTTCTTTGGCGGCTTTAAGCACTTCTTCATCGGTTGCATTCACATTACCGTAACGAATGTTTTCCATCAGCGTACGATTAAAGAGCAATGGATCTTGCGGAATAAAAGCAATATTTTTGCGCAGGCTCATTTGCGTCACTTTAGAAATATCTTTGCCGTTAATAGTGATTTTTCCTTTCTGCAAATCATAATAACGCGCCAAAAGTTTAACGAGTGTAGACTTACCCGAGCCAGATTTTCCAACCAAACCGATTTTTTGCCCATCAGCAACCGACAAATTAAAATCGTTAAATAACAAAGATTTGTTCAGATAAGCAAAATCAACATTTTCAAATTTTATTTCTGCTTTGCGTAGTTTCAAATTCTTAGCGTTTGGAGCATCAACTACCTCATGCGGCGCATAGATAAACTCTACCCCGCTTTTGATTTGCCCATAATCTCGAAACATACCGCTAATATTATAACTTAGCATTTTGGTTGCCATCATCAAAACCTGCACCGAAGTTAAAATAAAGACAATATCGGCAACTGAAAGCGTGCTGTATTTCCAAGCAAAAAATGTAGCCACATAAAAGGTTAAGGACATCATATCATAAATAAAATTGTTGCGATAATTGAGCTTAGCTCTGGTGCATTTTTCATCTCTATCTAAACGCAACCATTTTTTCAAACGTTTAAAGAAATAAAGACGTTCATATTTTTCATTGGCAAAAGCCTTAACCGTGGCAGCATTCACCACACCATCCATATACACGCCTCCAAGTTCTGCTTCAGATTCCGTTACATTTTGCATATTGCTAAAAATGGTTTTTCTGATTTTTGTCGTCAACCAAGCAAAGAATAAAGTCACCGCTAGAAAGAAAAGAGCCAGATAAAAATTCATAAAAGCAATAATCAACAAAGTCACACCAACCGTACACAAATTCATCATCAAAGTAAGTGTAACATTTTTTAAAGCCGTGATGCCTTGAGAAATAGAGCCAACCATTTTTTCAATATTGCCGCTTTTTTCTTCATTAAAAAAGCGCAAAGAATGGTCATGTACTTGCATAAACAAATCTTTGTGCATGGTAGCCATAAACTTAGGTTCAAATTTGGCATCGGAGAAATGGGCCAAGCAAAGGAACAAGCTTCCCATCATCGTGGTAATACCAAATGCCGCCAACAGCCATATTCCTTTGGCAATCGGCATATTATCGGCATCAAACTCTGCCACCAAGCCGACGAGTTGCGCACTAAAATAAGAATTGATGCGTGCGGAAGAAAAACTCACAATATAGAGAAGAAAAGACAAAACAAAATAAAACTTCACTTTGCCAAGATATTTACCGATAAGCTTTAAGACCGTCATAAGAGTTCCTTTCCCAAAGATAGGATCTATTAAAGCACATTTTAGGGTTTTAAGCAAGCAACAAAAAAATCCCCTCTAAGCTGTTTCTCAAAGGGGATTTTTTATTATTGAATTGAAGCATCCAGCGGATTAAAGCGCAGGAGCATTGTCTTCCAAATATCATACTTATCGGCATAGCGATTAGCAAAAATTGAATATGGCTGGCAAACATAAACCGCACGTCTTGCACTTTCTGCCACCGAACGGAAAGCCTTATCAGAGTTATAACGTGATGTATCCAAAATTTTGGCGTCACGCACCGTTCCGTCTTTATTAAGGAAGACGCGCACCTCAATAATCATATCTTTAATGCCCATAGCCCCAGGGTCAAGATTCCAACAAGCACGCAATCTGCCGGCAATGGCATCAATTTCAGAGATGGAAAGTTCGCTGAAATAAGAACCGCCGGTTCCACCCTCAATACCCATATTGGCAACCTCTGTGCCTTCTTTAATAGTTGCGGTGGCACTCTTATTACCGGTTTCTTTTTCCAAAGCATCAACGGAAGCCAGCAAGCTCTTTAACGGATTAGCCAACTTTGGCTCATCTTTAGGTTTGGGAGCCTCTTTTTTGGGTTGCGGCTTTTTCGGTTGCGGTTTTGGAGCCGGTTTGGGAGCAACTTTTTTAACCGGAACTTTCGGCTTTTTGGGTTGCGGCGCAACGAGAAAGTCTTGTTTTGGCGGCTTAGGTGCTTCTTTAGTTTCGGTTGTTTCTTCTTGAGCCTTTGCCTTAGATTTTACTTCTTCTTGCGGCGCTTCATCTTTGGTATATTTTTCTTCAACCTTATGTTTGACTTTTGAGGCGGCCTTATCTTCTTTGCCAAACTTGGCTTTGGGCGGCAAATTGGTCATTTCCGAAATCTTCACATCTTTCAAGTCTACAATAATCGGCACTTGATTAAGCGTGGTACGATTAGACCAAAACAATGGCAAATCGACTATCATCATCAGAAAGACGATAAAATGCAATAACAAAGACTTTTTAACAGCCTTGTCCATATTTTTATCTTTAACGATTTGCATGAGGTTTCGGTTCCGTTTTCAATCCTACTTTTTCAAATCCGGCTTCTTTTAAGATAGCCATCAAGCCGATAACGCGTCCATATTCCGCACTGGTATCACCGGAAATTGTCACAGTAAGCTCGCTGTTTTCTTTACGAATGGCTTTGAGCTTATCAACAATTTTATCAGCCGGAACTTCGGTTTTACCAATGTAGTAATATCCTTCCTTATCCACGCTGATATTAACGGAAGTATCTTTGCCTTCCATCGCCTTACCACCAACTTTTGGTAAATCGAGTGCAATACCGGAGGTCATCAAAGGTGCTGCCACCATAAAGACCACCAAAAGCACCATCATCACATCCATCAAATTAGTAATATTAATATCAGAGTTGCGACGATATTCACGATGAGCGCGGCGAGATTTTTGTAAAAAAGGCATGTATTATTCTCCTGCCATTTCGGCTTTAATTGCCGTATCGTCAATTTCGCGAGACAAAATACTGGAGAACTCATCCATAAAGTTTTCCAGGCGTTTTGCATATCTATCCAAATCGGAAGAAATTTTATTATAAGCGACCACGGCCGGAATAGCGGCAATCAAACCAAAAGCGGTTGTAAACAAAGCTTCGGCAATACCGGGAGCCATAGCGGACAAAGAGTTGCTTTGCGTTGCGGCAATGGCATTAAAACTGTTAATAATACCCCAAACTGTTCCAAACAAACCAACAAGCGGAGCCACAGAACCCGTAGATGCCAAAAAACCCAAACGAGTGTCCAAAGCATCGAGTTCTTTATCCATAGACACCATCATGGCTTTTTCAATACGTTGTTGTAAAGAAACACCGCGTAAACCTCTATCGGTTTTAGATTTCAAAATATTAGTGCGTTTCCACTCACGCATTGCAGAAACAAACATGGCAGACATTGGATCTTGTGGACGATTACCAATTGAATCATACAATCTATCCAAAGAACCTCCGGACCAAAATTTTTCTTCAAAACTACGAGAACGTTGTTTAACCTGACGAATGGTACCGATTTTTTCAATGATGATTGCCCAACACCAAACGGAAGCAAAAATCAAACCAATCATTACGGCTTTTGTAATTAAATCTGAAGCCCAGACCAAATCCCACATGGACATTTCTGCGGCTTTTGTAGCAACTTCATTCAAAGCTTCTGTTTCCATATTTATATACCTTTTTAGCTAAAAAATTAAATTTGCAAATTCTTGATTAGAAGAATTAGCATAAAATATTAAAAATTCAATTAATTATTTTATATTTTTCGCGTTAATTTTTTATGATGCAGATAACCCAAATACCATTCTATAAATCAACGATAAAAAAAGCTACAAAAAATAAGTCAAAAAAAAGGGGATTTCATTTTGAAATCCCCTTTTTTCTTTTATGGAATATCTCTTACATCACGGCAAAAGATATTTTTTCAATCAGACCGTCTACACTTGGCACCGCCAATTTGTCATGAATGAAATTACACAAATTGGAAGCACTGATAGCTGATTTCGGAATACCAAATGTAGTTTCCACAAATCCAGCCAATGCATCGGCGAATTCGGCAACTATCGGCTCCGGCGCTCCGAGGTAGAGTTCATCAACCACAATATAGGCACCCTCCATATCTTCCTTTCCATAAAACTCAATGTATGAACAAGCATACACATCGTCTGGATTAGTGATATTCACCTGTGGGTTGCTCATTGCGACCATAGCATCACCCCACTGCGGAATGCAACCGATGAAGTCGCCAAACAGGTGAACCCAGACATAACGTGCAGCCTTGGCAATAAAGATAGCACGTCCTTCTTCGTCCACAGCGTGGAATTCATAGCGAGCGAAGAACTCTTCATTTTTCACCCCCCAGCTACCACCGCCGGAACAATATTCTACCTGCCATATGTCATCAGCTGCATATTCAGCAGCCTCATAAGCTCCATTGGTGTGAGCCATGATAAACTCACCCGTGTCCGCCTTACGAGCGTATACCGGCTTTAGGGCATTTTTAATAGCAATTGAAGCATTGCCGTCTTTGGCCATCTTGGCATAGGCAAGAGCCTTGAAATTCACACCCACCACAAAGCGGCGATTTTTTTCATTATACAGTTCTCTCGGCACGGAAACCTGTTCCTGTCCGTCAAAAGCAATATAATGAAGGCTTTCATAAGTTCCGTCACTTTCGGCCGTGATATATCCCAATCCGTCGGCTTCCAGCTCTTCCCGCTCATATTTAGAAGCAAGATAGAACTTTCTTCCCAATTTGTCATGCCAAAGGATACCTGTCATCGGCACCATTTGGCAAACGATTTCGCCATTTTGATAAGCAATAACGGGGTTCTCAGCCTTTTTCAAAGCCTTTGCCACTTTCTCAGGGTTGGTTGAGTCAATCAACTTTGCCCAACGTCCGTTCCCGTCCGTGAAGAATGATGATTTTACCTCTTGTCCATTTCTCACCACTACCGGCTTGCCTGTTTCGTCAAAAGTTACAAAGCTCTCATACCCTCTGATACCACCTTTGACATTAATCAAATCATAAGCAAATCCGGCACGATCGAAAATTTTCTTTTCCATATATAAAATTTTTTATGCCCTTTCGGGCGGGTTAATAATAATGTTAATTCTTAATTTCCAAAGATAAATATACCACATTTTTCTTCCATTCGCAAGCCATTTTAGACAAAAAAAGAGCCCCGTATTTGTACGAGGCTTTTTTTTCTAAATCTTTCGCGCTAATTTTTTATGATGCTGATAACCAAGATACCATTCATAAATCAGCAAGACGATGCTTGATAAAACCAGCGGCAAAACATAGTAGATAATGCGGTAAGCCAAAAGCGCACCAAACAAGTTTGCCATTTGGTCATCTCCACCGGGGATGATAAATAAGAACAAACCTTCAAATACGCCTAAACCACCGGGAACTTGACTAAACACGCCCAAAACCTGCGCGATAATAAACACGCCGATAAACAAATCAAACGGAATATCAACAAAAGAAATCAAGACGGAATACAAAACCAAAGATGCGAGCAAAATATCTGCCGCGCCGAGAATGGTTTGTTCTAATGCCAATTTAAAGCTCGGCATATCAAATTCCACTTCTTTGATAATAAGCGGTTTTCTGTAAAACAAAGTTGCCCAGAAATAAAGAGCCAAACCAATGACAGCCACGATTGTGGTGATAAGCGTGGTCATTTTGGAGGCTGAACCTTCCCCAAAAGCATGGTCCGGCGTTAAGAAATAACCGATGATAATGAGCAAAAAGCAGCCAAACAAATAGGTAAAGCCCGAAAAAGTGACCATACGTAAAATTTCGGTACCGCGAAAACGCCAACGTGTGTAAAAACGATATCTGACCGTTCCGCCGGAAACGATGGCATGTCCGGCATTATTACTAACCGAAAATCCGATAAAACCGACAAAAATCCACTTCCAAGCAGCAAGCTTTCTGCCGATATATTTCAGCGCCAAATAATCATAAGAAGACAACGCTACATAACCGAAAAATGAAGCAATACAAGCGTAAGTCAAATTTTTAGCCGGAATACTCAACAACGCATTTTTAATATCTGCAAGTGAATATTTAGAAAGCTGATTATAGAGCATATAAGCGGCAAAGGCAAAGAAAAACAAGCCAAGCCAAGAAATCAATTTTTTCAAAAATCTTTTGCTTTTTCCGGACATTTTTCAAACTTCTCAACTATTATTGCAACAATTAAAATATAGATAACACAACTTATAAAATCAACAATAGCATTAAAGAAACTTTGTCCACAGAAATCGTAAAAGCTTAAATCACATTCCGATTTTTTTGTTAAGTTTCAATAAATCTATAATTGAAAAAATGCTGTAAAATTGATTAACCACTTCACGCATTTTACCATATCTTGCCGTTGTGGTAAACAAAGAGGTGGTTTCAAACATATCTTTTGATGTCGGCACCAGAATAAGGAGTTGATTATCAAAAAAGCTAAATTCAATTTTTTTACCGTGAAAGAGTTTTTTCACTTTCAAAATACGTTCCATAAAAGCCGTTGTCAAAACATATCTGGCTTCCACCTGATTATTGCTGAAAGTCTCAAAATATTTTTCAAAACGGCTATCTTCTAAAACTACTTTTTCTAATTTTTCTGTTTTGTGTTTTATTTTACATATAGGACGACACATCAAAAAATTAAATATTCCCCAATCGGAGCGCACCACCGTCTGCCCCGAAAAATCCTTATTCATATCCAAAACAATGATAACGCCGTCAAATACCGTTTTCTCATAAGAGCCTTTATTGGTACGCACAATTACCGTAAGTTTTTCATCAGAAACTTGCATTTTCACACCATGATAAATTCCTGAAAAGAAATCATCAGCATATTGATTATCATATTTTCCGATTAAGCCAGATTGTTTCAAAACCTGATTTTTGGTAGCTGAATTCATAGAATAAGTAAAATCCCCGAAAAAAGCCAAAATCTTATCCATAACCAAACGTTTGGTTTCTTTTTTGTAAGATTTAAAGGGATGAGCCAACACTTCCCAAATAATAACAATATAAAAACACAAAGAATAAACACTTAATTCAGAATTCAAAAATTTCTCAGGAAAAAAGCCAACATTTATCAAATAAACAAGAAAAGCAGTCAAAAGGGAAAAAAAGACGCACCATTTATAAAAGGAGAACAAATAATCTCGTCTGATAGGCTCCAATGCAACAAACTTATCACCTAAATTTTGCCGATAATATTGCAAAAAATCTGCATGCAAATCTGCCAATTCTTTATTGATTTTACGCATTCTAATCTCCTTTTAGGGGAGATTAGAACACAACTTAATAAATTTATTCTTAATTATTTTTTATGAGCCAAGAAAAGTGCACGCATGGCATTTAAGATGGCAATCACAGCAACACCCACATCGGCAAATACTGCTGCCCAAATTGAAGCGTATCCTAAAGCACCCAAGCCCAAGATGATGAGTTTAACCCCAATGGCAAAGACCACATTTTGTCGTGCGATGGCAAGCGTACCGGCAGATATTTTCATTGCCTCGGCAATTTTTGACGGTTCATCGGTCATAATTACCACATCGGCAGCCTCAATCGCCGCATCGGAACCAATGCCGCCCATGGCAATACCGACATCAGAGCGCGCCAACACCGGCGCATCATTAATACCATCGCCCACATAAAGGAGCTGTCCGCCTTTTTCTTTGTTCGCTAAAATCTCCTCAAGCTGATTAACCTTATCAACCGGTAACAGCTCGGCATAAACATTATCAATCTGCAATTTTTCGGCAATTTTGAGGGCAATTTCTTTGCGGTCACCGGTCAACATCACTGTTCGCGACACTCCGTTTTCTTTCAAGCTTTGCAAAGCATGTGCCGCATCTTCTTTAATCTCATCAGCAATCACCAAATGCCCCACATATTTGCCTTCTTCAGCTACAAAAATCACCGTTCCGATAGCATTAAGTTGCGGACATTCAATATTGAGATTTTGCATTAGTCGGATATTACCAACGGCAATATGCTTATTTTTAAGCCTCAAAGTCATACCTTGACCATGAATTTCTTGCAAATCGGCAACTTTTTTCTCATCAATCTTTTTGCCGTATGCTTCTTTGATAGAAAGCGCAATCGGATGCGTTGAAAAAGCCTCAGCATAAGCGGCGGTTTCCAAAACTTTTTCGGGATGTTCGGTGGTAGCGTGAATATCCATCACCTTAAAGTTGCCTTTGGTTAGAGTTCCGGTCTTATCAAAAACCACAATTTCAGCATTAGCCAAAGCCTCGAGATAGTTACTGCCCTTGATTAAAATACCGGCCTTAGATGCAGCACCCAATCCGCCAAAAAAGCTCAGCGGCACGGAAATCACCAGCGCACATGGGCAAGAAATAACCAAGAATGTAATTGCGCGATAGAGCCAATCAGAAAATGTTTCGGAAGCCATAAACATTGGCGGCAATATGGCAAGCAATACTGCTACAATCACCACAGTCGGCGTATAATAGCGGGCAAAGCGGGTAATAAAGTTTTCCAAATTGGCTTTTTTTGAGGATGCGTTTTCCACCAAATCCAAAATTTTGGCAACAGTAGAAGTGGCAAATTCTTTACTGACTTTCACGATCAAAACACCGGTCTGGTTAATGCAACCGCTTATCACTTCATCACCTTTTTCCACATCTCTGGGTAAAGATTCGCCGGTCAAGGCCGCCGTGTCTAAAGAAGAAAAACCTTCAACAATTTTGCCGTCAAGCGGAACACGTTCTCCGGGGCGAATAACAATCAAATCACCGACTTTCACTTCTTCCGGAGAAACTTTGACAATCTCCTCTCCTTTTTGCAAATTGGCATAATCAGGACGAATATCCATCAACTCGGCAATCGATTTTCGCGATTGATTAACCGCATAGCTTTGGAAAAATTCTCCCACTTGGTAGAACAACATCACCGCAGCCGCCTCGGCAAAATCTTGCAAGGCAAAAGCTCCGATTGTTGCCAAAGACATCAAGAAATTTTCATCAAAAACCTGCCCATGTATAATATTTTTTCCGGCACATTTTAATATCGGCAAACCAACGATTAAAAAGCTTATGACAAAAACACCTTTTTTATAAATATCGGGCAGAGGAGCCAACATCCCAACCATAAAAAAAATGAGCGCAATCAAAATAAGTTTAAGATTTCTCTTGAGCTTTTTGGTCATAAGTCCTTCTCCTATCAAAAAATGATTTCGCAGTCAGGTTCAATTTTGTTTTTGACTTTTTCCACTTCTTTCAAAACAAAATCAACTTTTTCATCTTCCATTTCAAGCACCAATTTTTGTGCCATAAAGTTAACCGATGCTTTAATCACACCCTCAATTTCATTAAAAGCGGATTCGAGTTTGGCGGCACAATGCGCGCAATCCAAATTCTCTAATTTATAAGTCTTTAACATGGCTCTCTCCATTAAACGATTAAATATATGTTTAATTGTATCACAAAAAACAATCTTGTCAAGAACAATTAAACAACCATTTAATTATTTATCGGACACTGAATATCAAAAATATCATCAATCGAGCGGTGTAAGAGTTGCGCTTGGGCATCATCAGAGAGTTTATAATACATCTCCTTACCCTCGCGGCGGCTGGATAAGAGCCCTGCTTGTTTGAGCAAACGCAGGTGGTGAGAAACTGCCGGTGCACTCATATTCACGGCACAGGCAATATCATTGACGCATTCTTCACAATGGCACAAAAGCCACATAATTTTAAGGCGTGTCGGATCGCTGATGAGTTGGAAGAGTGCCGAAACTTTTTCAAAATCTTTATTTTCTGGCATTTTTTCAATCATCTTTTCAGCATTTTGATTATGATTATGCAAATTCAATTTTTTTCTCCTCAATTGAATTTATAGCGTTAAGAGTCTTAACAAAACGTCAATAACATAAGCAATTCTGCCATCAGGTAATGGCAAAGGCAACAACGAGTTTTTTAGAAAAAACTTTTTGCCCAAAGTATAATTTTTAATACGCACACCATGCATATTCTTGTCAACATCAATTCCTTTTTGCGGCGCAACATAATTAAAGAAAAGCAATAAATCTTTGTCTTCCAATTCTGCGGTAACTTTATTGACCAAGCCCACATGAATAAGATAATTCTTTCCACCTTTATCAAAAATTGTATCAAAGCCGTCATATGGACGATATAAATATATATCATTACCCTTGCCGGCATAAAGAACATCATCTCCGGTCAGAGGAAGAAAGATATTGTCATCAAAAATTTTTCCGTGCAAATTATCATTGCGAGCTGTTCCTTCATAAACCATTGTTTCAATATTTTTCAAATCAATATCATCAATGATATGCCCGAGAGATTTTATTTTATCGACAGGATAAAATTTAATAAAAGGATTTTGAGGCATAGCCCAATTTCTATAAAAACTCCAAAGCAACATTTTGGTTTCAAAAGCACCATTTTGAAGATAATAGACTTCAATAATTTTCTTAAAAGCCTCTATTTTTTCCGAATTAATCTCCCATTTTTTTGTTTTGGAATTATAACGAATACTAAGATTTTCATAAAGCGGGCGTAAAACGCCTTCTTTATCTAAAACCTTTTGCAAATGGAAATAAAAATCATCATAAGCATCCCAAAGATACGAAACCGCATTGCGACTTGGATTAGGAGAAATTTCTTTACCGCTGATTGTTCCTTGATAAGGCTGATTTAACATAACTTCCAGAGTAACAAGTTTGCGCGCATCACCAATATAATTCCAACCATACTCGGAAGTTCTGCTCTGCAAAGGAACATCTGTAACATTTGCCCAAGAATAAATAATCTGATTAAGCAAATTCAAACGAGTTACGGCATTTTTCTCATGCAAATAAGAACGTACTAAAAAAGCTAAATTTCCAGATTTATCTTGATCTGCCGCATCTCTCAGCGCGAGAAGTTTTCCCGTTCCGGAAATATCAGGAATATCCATAACGGCAGGATTATAACTTCCGGTAGATTTTTGCAAAACTGTCGGGTTATTTTTCAACCAAACTTCATAAATACGAGTTTTTTTGCCATCAACAAACTCCACCTCAATATAATCTCCGATAATATTATCGGAAATTTCTTTTTTTTGATGAGGATGAACGGTTAAATCAATTTTTTTAATATTTATCAAATTTTCTTTTTGTATTCTGTTATGTTTACTAAAATTCCAAAAAGATAATTTTGATAATGAATTTTTTTTGTCCAACAAATAGCGTAAAATTTCAAAAGAACTTTGTTGTTCTTTCAATGGCATATCTGCAAAATAAGTTCCAATAACGTGAGTCCCGTTTTTCAACTTATCTGACATTTCGTTCCAAACCAAAACCACGTCATCTTCACCCAAAATCGGCATCTGCTCAGCAATATTATCTTGATTAAAATCAAAAAATTGTTCACGAAGACACTTTTGAACCGAAGATAAACCACAAAAAGAAATACCATTGCCAAGAACATCCAAAACCAACACTTTGGTAAACTCACTTTCAAGCACTTCTTTACCATTAGACATTTCAATAAAGTGCCGCGGCGGTAGTTGCGCAATTTTTTGTGATTGTTGAAAAATAAACTGCTGTTCAATAGAAGATAATCGACGTAACGGAGCTCCGATTTTTTCTTGATTTTGAAAACAAGAGAAATACAAATCATAAAGAATATATCCGCCCACAATCAAAAAAACCGGAACAATAATTTTTAATAGCAAAAACAAAAACTTTTTCATGAAATATGCTCCGTATAAAGATTGTAGGGCTAAGGCAGTTTTACCACCGTTTTTTCATTTTGAGAAGAAAGAATTGATATTTTTCCGTCCTCAAAAACCAAAGCGGCACATTCATCAATGCCAAAACCGCTTAAATTTTTCTGTTTAAGCAAAGAGATAATATCTTGTTTTAAAGATGATGACAAAATATCAAAATGCGGCATTGCAAAACCGGAAAGCAACCCCAAACCTTTCAGTAAATCAAGCGGCAGATTCTCCGCTTCCATATAATCAGTATTAGCATAATATTCAAACCAACAAACCGCACCGGCGCTCAATCCGGCAAGAATAGTGCCTTTTTCATAAGCTTTTTTGAGATAAATATCCAAGTGATGTTTGCGCCAGATTTCAAGCATCAAACGTGTATCACCGCCACCCACATAAATAATATCGGAGTTTTCTATTTTAGTAAGAATTTCGTCATCTTTGTATATTTGAGAGATAAGTTGCAAATCATCGACCAAACAGCCGAGTTTATCGCCGTAATATTGATAAAAGAGTTGAATATATGAGGGATTATCTTGAGAAGCTGTTGGTAAAAATAACACTTTGGGCTGAGGTTTATTTGCCATCTGCACAAGAGCCATATCAATTTCCATGGTCTGGATTGGAAAAGTTTTAAAAGTTCCGTTGGGCATAACTTTGTTTTTGCCGATTTCTCCCCCGCCGATAGCTATGATTTTCCCCATTTTTGCCTCCTATAAAACAAAAATTAGCATAATCAAAAAAAATATTATTGACAAAGAAAAAATGATAAGTTATAAACTCTTTCGTTGATGCCGACATAGCTCAGTTGGTAGAGCTACTGATTTGTAATCGTTGCAAGTCATGTTTATAAAAGGTTGATTTTAAATGATTTTCT
>CALXVY010000038.1 GCA_944392255.1 uncultured Alphaproteobacteria bacterium
TCTTCTTGTAATGACGGCTCTGGTAGCCATCAGATTCAAACCGGTTGGAAATGTAACCCCGGATATCATGAAAAGAATGGCGGTTGCGAGAAAGATTGCATTGCCAATACTTGTTCGGGATATACTCTCTCAGCTTGTCCGGCTAATGCAACATGCTCATCTTGTTCTAAACAAACGACAACTTGCGGCGGTGGGGCTACAATGTATAAAAAAACCGGTTGTAAATCTGGATATAAAGAGTGTAACGGCTCCTGTATTTCTTCCTCTGAATGTTGTGGTGGTTGCTCTAGTGGATATAAATGCGAAAATGGAAGCTGTGTATCCTCATATGTATCACGCGCATGTTTATATGTCGGTGATGTTCTATATCACGATAAAAGTTGTGCCGGTGTTAATGATGATTTCGACCCATCCAAAACTATTATTGGCGTGGTTTTTGATCCAAATAATAGATTAGCTATTGCTTTAGAACAAAGCAGCAGTAAAATACAATGGGCACCAGAATATCATGACATTCCAGGTCTGACGAATTATAGTAAAGATACTGTAACTAGTGATTATAATGGTAAGAGTAATACGAGTAAGATCATAGCACATGGTGATAGCAATGGTTATGACACACCGGCAGCTGATTATTGTTATAATTACACTACTGAAGGAACAAAAAAAGGAGATTGGTATTTACCGGCAGGAGGAGAATTACAATTAATGTATAATAACAGAGATACCTTAAACAATAGTTTATCAAAGATAGGGGGTACGCAATTTCCAACAACTGGCTATTATTACAATTGTTCGTCTTCTGAGCATGATAGCCACAATACTTGGAATTTGAGCTTCGGTAATGGTTATTGGAGCCGCAGCTATAAGAACTACGGCCATTACGTCCGTCCTGTCCTCGCTTATTAGAGGTTTTAACTATTTAACTTTTCTCAGCCCTTTTATAGGGCTGTGTTTTTTTATCTCATATCTTTATATTACTCTGGCAACGGTCAGTGTATCAACTGATTTTGCGCCTGCTTTTTTCAGAGCCAAGGCACATTCTTTTAAAGTTGAACCGGTGGTCATCACATCATCTATCAAAACCACTCTTTGTCCTTTGATATTTTCAGGGTGCTTCACACTAAAAGCGCCTCGAACATTTTTAACGCGCTCATGCCCCGAGAACTGAACTTGTGGTTTGGTTGCTTTATGTTTTATCAATGAAGTATAATCAACTTTTATGCCCGTAAGCTTACTTAACTCTTTTGCCAATAAGGCTGATTGATTATAACGCCTTTTTATCAGCCTTTTATAATGAAGAGGAACCGGCACTAAAATATCTACTTCTTCTTTCCAGATATCATATCCGGCCATGCATAACCATTTGGCTAAAGTTTTGGCATTTTCGGTTTTATCCATAAACTTTAATGCCAAAATTAAATCTTTGGAAATGTCATCATAATACAAGGCTGAGCGATTAAGCCGAAACGGGGTTTTATGTTTTTTTGCACAGTTGGCGCAAATAAGCTTTTTGCTGCTTACGGCTTCTTCAAACGGATGTCCACATTTGTAGCAATATGGTGCGGTGATAAAGTTAAGCTCGTTAAAACATTGCGGACATAAGCCATCATCATCGGATAAAACGGCACCACATTTAATACAGCGCGGTGGCAGAAATATTTTAATGATTTGACTTAACAATCCATTCATTTTTTAGGAAACAGCTTTAATAATTCTTCATGTATTTGGTTGATGCTGTTTACAACGATAATTCCGGCATCCATAAAAGCATCTTTTTTATCTTGAGCTGAAATATGCCCTTGTGTAATGACATCTCCGGCATAGCCCATTTTGTGCCCGAAAGGAACAGCATCTCCGGCAACAAAACCAATCACCGGCTTTTTCTTTTTCAAACTCTTATAATATTTTGCGGCATCTTCTTCAAATGTTCCGCCTAATCTGCCCAAGAGAATAATGGCTTTGGTTTCTTCATCTTGATGAAAACGCTCTAAAGTATCAATAAAATCCATACCTATCATCATATCATCGCCCAAACCGATGACTGTGCTTTGCCCTAAATTATTGGCTCGATTGGTTTCTATAACCGCCTCATAAGTCAAGGTTGAAGAACGTGATATAATGCCAATTTTGCCCTTTTGATGGATATTTTCCGGAAAAATTCCTAATCTGGCTTCTCCGGGGGTGATTATCCCAGGGGTATTGGGACCAATTAACTTGGTTTTGCTACCTTTGAGCATGGATTTTATTTCCAGCATATCTTTCAAAGGAACACCGGCAGCAATGCAGACAACTAAATCTAACTCAGCCTCTATTGCCTCTTTCATTGCGCTTTTTACTGCCGGAGCCGGTACAAACATCACACTGGCATTGGCTCCTGTTTCGGCTTTGGCTTCTTTCACCGTGTTGAAAACCGGCAAACCCAAGTGCATTTCTCCGCCCTTTTCCGGCGTGACGCCGCTTACGACATGGGTGCCATAATCCAAAGAGCGCTTGATATGGAAAGTTGCCTGATTACCGGTTATACCTTGGCAAACAACTCGGGTATTTTTATCAACCAAAATAGACATTAATCACTCTCCTCTATGGCTCTGATAACGGCATCGGCTGCTTCATCCATTTCATCGGCAATAATAACCGGCAATTTGGAATGGAGCAAAATTTCTTTGGCTTCATCTTTATTTGTTCCCTCAAAACGAACAACCAGAGGAACGTTTAAGCCAACTTCAGATGCGGCAGAGATAATCCCTTCGGCAATCAAATTACACCTTAAAAAACCGCCTAAAATGTTAATCAATATGCCTTCAACCTTAGGGTTGGTCATAATGATTTTGATACCGGAGGCAATTTTATCTTTATCAACACCACCTTTAACGTTCAAATAGCATGCGGCGCCATAACCTTTATCTTTCAGCTCGTCCATAACTGCCATGGCTAAGCCGTCACCATTGACAATGCAACCGATGTTGCCTTCAAATTCGCCATAAGTAAATTTATATTTGGCAGCTTGCAATTCTCTTTCTTCAGCTTCATAATCATCTTGCAATTGGGCGATTTCTTTATGTCGATATAAGGCATTATCATCAAAGGAAATTTTTGCATCAAGCGCCACCAACTGACCATTGGCCATCACCCCAACCGGATTTACTTCTATCATTGAAGCATCACATTCCAAAAAGGCTTTATGCAAACCATTAATAAAGCGTTTTAAGCTTCGACCGCTTCGTGATGATAATTTTAAAAATTCTAAAACCTTTCTGATTTGTTCAGGAGCCACACCATGATTAAGCGGCAATTCAATTTTCAAAATCTTTTCCGGATGATTTAGAGCTAAATCATTGATATCCGTATCTCCAATTTCGGCAACTAATAAACTGATAGTGGCATTCATTCTATCAATAACCAGTGCGGAATAAAAAACTCTTTTAACCTTGGTAAAGGCTTCAACATAAATGCGGCTGACTAATTTTCCTTTGGGGCCGGTTTGGGTTGTAACTAAAGTTGCTCCCAACATTTGCTCGGCATTTTTGATGATATCGCGCCGACTTTTTATTAATCTGATGCCACCTTTTTTACCGGCTCTCTCTTCCAAGAAATAGCCTTTAGCTCGGGCTCCGGACTGAATTTGTGCTTTGAGCATCCATGGACCACGCAAAGAAACTCTCGTGGCGACGCGTTTGGCCTCATTCGGCGTATAAGCAATTTTACCTTTGGGAATCACTATTCCATATTTGCTTAAAATTTTCTTTCCTTGATACTCATGAATATTCATCAGTCAAATTCCTATAAAACATCGGCATAATGCAAAATTTTGTCCGTCATTGCCGCCAAGCCATTTCTTCGGCTAGGGCTTAAATGTTCTTGCAAACCTAAGCGATTGAAAATTTCTTCAATATTTATGGCTTTTATCTCTTGAGCCGTATGACCGGAGAATATCATCAAAACAATGGCAATTATACCTTTGACGATAATGGCATCACTGTCTCCTTTAAAGAAAAGTTTATCTCCTTGTTTTTCCGGCACTAACCAAACCTGAGATTGACAGCCTCTGACTTTCCATTCCTCACTATGAAACTCTTGTGGCAAGGGAGACAACTTTTCTCCTAAGTCAATGATATAGCGATATTTATCTTCCCAATCATCAAGGAGTTCAAAATTTTCAATCAGTTCTTCAATTTCCATTTATTTTGACCGTTTCTATTTTATTTATTTTTGAGATGTAACATTTTTATTATGCTTCGTCCAGCCTTTTATGTGAGTAACAAACATTTTAATATTTGCTTATTGCTTCCTCTATGCTAGTTTGCCTTTATTCAAAAAATATATAGTGAAGTGAGAAAAATGAAAGTAACTATTTCTAAATTGATTGCTGAGGAAAAAACTCTGCAACAAGTTGCCGATGCTTATCGTGCCTCTTATAACAAACTCTCTGAAGGATATAAGTCCAAAGAAGAGATGGCTCTTTATACTTATGATTATTTTTATCAGAAAGTTAAGCGTTTTGCTGCCGAAAATGAGCATAGCAACCTTTCTCGCACCTTTATGATTAACTTGGACGGACAACCTGTTGGCTTGGTGCGTTATAGCAGAATCCCCGAATATTATAAACATGCCGAAAATGGTCAAAGTAAAGATTTGGAAAAAGGTTATTTAGATGGCTATGAATACGCTTGGTATCGTAAGGTGAACTTTACCGATACTTCCGTAAAACTTGATGATTCAACCATGATTTTGAATCAAATTTATTTGCACCCTGATGTGCAAAGACATGGGCTCGGTACTTTTGTTTTGGCGCAAACTCTCCCAAAAATGAAAGAAAAAGGCGTTAAAAACCTCATTTTGGAATATAATGTTGAAAACAAAAACGGCGAAAAATTTTATCATTCTTTCGGCTTTCAACCGCTTGCCGATACGCAAGATTTGGACCATATTGTGCAAGATAAAACCGGCTCAACCAAACTTTGCATCAGTAAGGTGAAAATTGTTCATGTTCCGGTTGAAACTGCATTGCAAAAAGCCAATGCAAAAATGGAGCAAAAGAAACAAGCAAAAGCACAAGCTCTTAGCAATATTTTAGTCGGACTGGTAAAACATGCAAAACAATATTAAAAAAATCAGAGCAATTGTTTCGCCCAAGGGACACGAAATTGCTTTTTATGAACGCAAAATTGATGAAAACTTGCCCAATATTTTCTTTCTCGGTGTTTTTCACGGAGATGAAATTGAGGGCGAATATGCACTTAACCACTTTATGGAAGAGTTGGAACAAAATCCAGACGTGCCGTGTGCTTACAATGCTTACTTTTTGCCTTGTTTGAACCCTGACGGCAAAGAACTTCATACGCGTTTTAATGCCAATAAGGTTGATTTGAACCGCAACTATCCAACCGCTAATTTTAAGAATGAAACCCAAACTCTTTCTTATGAAAAAGTGAAATGCGGTGCTCCGGCTTCGGAAGTTGAAACAAAATTCATGATGTCTTTAGTGGGTGAATTTACCCCTCAAATCATCATCTCTATCCACTCAGATTTGCATTTGATAGATTATGACGGACCGGCACGCAATTTGGCTTTGATGTATGCCGATAAGACAGGATATAAGTTTGTTGAATCGGTTGGCTATGAAACTCCGGGGTCTTTCGGAACTTGGGCCGGTGTGGAACGTCAAATTCCATTGATTACAGTGGAAACATGGCGTGGAGACACTAAAGAAAAGCTCGAAAAAATTTGGCAGGAACTCCGCCCTGCCCTCTATGAAACCTTGACGTTTAAGTTCTAAAAAAGCTCAATCATCATTTTAGCTTCATCACTCATGCGTTCGGGCGTCCATGCCGGTTCCCAAACAATTTTGACCTCAACATTACCCGTACCTTCAACCAGCGCAACGGCATCGGCAGCTTGTTGCGGCAAAACACCTGCTACGGGGCAAGTTGGGGCGGTGACGGTCATATCAATAAAAACATCACCGTTATCTCTGACATCTATGTTATAAATCAAGCCCATGTCATAGACATTAATGTCAATTTCGGGATCGGAAACAGTTTTCAAAGCCTCAATAATATCTTCTTTAGTCGCCGTTTTTTCATCTGCAGGTTTGTCTTTGCCAGCCTTAGCAACATAGTTTTGCAAAGCCTCACCCATCGGTGTTTCTTCCGCCAACCCCATGGCAGTTAGCAATTGGCTTTCTTTCTCATCTAAAATTTTTTCGTTATCAGAACTCATCTTACTTATCTCTTAAAAAAAGGTTTTGGCTTTTTCTATGGCTTTGACCAATCTATCAATATCTTCTTTGGTGTTATACAATCCCAAAGTGGCTCTGGCAACCGACTCATATCCCATGCGGTGCACCAGAGGTTCGGCACAATGATGTCCGATGCGCAAAGCTACACCTTCTTTATCTAAAATAAAAGCCATATCTTGCGGATGCACATTTTTCAACACAAAAGAAAAAACACCGCCTTTGTCTTTAGCGGTGCCGATTTGCACCAAGCCCTCAATCTCTGACAATTTTTCGGTTGCGTATTTAGTCAACTCTTTTTCATGTGCGGTGATATTATCCATCCCCAAGTTCATCATAAAGTTCAGTGCCTCACCTAAGCCAATAGCTTGAACGATTGCCGGTGTGCCGGCTTCAAAACGTGCCGGAGGTTCGGCAAAGGTGGTCTTTTCATAGCTGACATGGTCAACCATATCGCCACCGCATTGATAAGGCGGCATTTTTTCCAAAATATCATATTTGCCATATAAAACACCGATACCGCTCGGACCATAGGTCTTGTGTCCGGAAAAAGCCAAGAAATCACAATCCATATCTTGCACATCAATTTGATGATGAACGGCAAACTGGCAAGCATCGGTCAAAACAAGAGCGCCGACCTCATGTGCGGCTTGTGCCATTTTTTTAATCGGGAAAATGGTACCCAAAACATTGGACATGGCGGTCACGGCAACAAGTTTGGTTTTCTCGCTCAACAATTTGGCAAACTCATCCCAAACAAAACTCCCGTCATCTGCTATTTTGAAAATTTTTAAGGTGCAGCCGGTTTCATCTCTGACTTGTTGCCACGGAATCAAATTGGCGTGATGTTCGGCCTCGGAAATCAAAATCTCATCGCCTTTTTTCAAGAATTTTCTGCCCCATGCGGCGGCAACTAAATTGATGCTTTCGGTGGCATTTCTGGTGAAGACAATTTCTTTATCACTTTTGGCATTGATGAACTTTTGCACGGTTCTTCTGGCTTTTTCATATTCTAAAGTGATTTCTTCCGACAAGAGATAAGAGCCGCGGTGAACATTGGCATAATCACGGCTATAAACCTTCAGCATTTTATCAATCACACATTGAGGCTTTTGTGCGGAAGCGCCGGTATCCAAAAACGTATTGGGCTTGCCGTTAATTTCTCTACCCAAAACCGGAAATTGTTTTCTTATCTCATAAACATCAAACATCAGATTTGTCCTTTATTCTTGCGGTGCATGGGCATAGTCCGACAGCCAAGCGCGAATTTCGAGATTTTTCACCTTATCAAGCGCTTCATTCAAATAAGCATCAATCAAAATTTGTTTGGCTTCTTCCCTGCCGATACCGCGGGACTGCATATAAAAGAGCTGATTTTCATCCAACTCACCGCTGGCGGCACCGTGAGAGCACTTCACGTCATCGGCAAAAATCTCTAACTCGGGCTTAACGTCAATTTCTGCCGTGTCACTCAACAACAAAGCTCGGTGCAACTGGTTGCCTTCGGTTTGAACAGCGTCTTTGGCAATATGGATTTTTCCTTGGAAAACACCTTTAGCCTCGCCGCCAACCACGCCTTTCACTAACTGCGACGAATAAGTCCGTGGTGATAAATGCAAAATATCTGTCGTAGTATCCAAAGTTGCCCAGCCGGACATAATGTAGGCGGCGTCAACCTCTGCAGAAGCATTTTCATCATTCAGCAAAACCTTAACCTCGTTTCTGCCGATATTGGCACCTCTTTGCAAACAGAAATTATGATAGTTCGAATCGGCTTTTTGTTTGACCACGCTCAAAGCAATATGGTTGGCCTTAAATGCTTCATCTTGCAATTTGTAATGGCTTAGTTTAGCATTTTTGCCCAAGACAATCTCGTTGACCACATTGGCAAAATAGCGTGACTTAACTGCACCACTATAATTATACCACTCAACAAACTCAGCCTCAGCACCTTGCTCCAACACAATCAAATTGCGGATATTAAAAAAGATATTCTCCTCTCCGCTCTTGGTATGGTTAATCAGCACAATCGGCTTATCGACCTTCACATTTTTATGCACGCAAAGATAAATGCCTTCTTCCATATAAGCATTATTCAAAGCCGCAAAAGGATGAAGTTTGATATCCACCACTTTGCCCAGATATTCTTTGGCATCTTCAGTTATAACCGCTTCCATCAAGTTCATGACCTCAACCCCGCGCGGAAAATCAGGGAATGGGGGAATCATCTTGCCTTTTTCAAAATGGATAACATAAGCCTCAAAAGGAACGTGCAATTTTTGTTGGCATTCGCAAACATGACCTTCTTCATGACAATGACACTCACCTTCTTCATGATGATGTCCGCAACAGCAACCCTCGCCATGGTGATGATGACAGCCGCAACCACCGTTTTCATGATGACAACCGCAGGCTTCTTCTGCTGCTACGCGCATTTCTGCCAAAAAATTAGACGGCTCAATCACCAAGTCATCGGTGTTCAAATCTCTTAATTTGGTATATTTCCAAGCCTCGGTTTTTGGGGTTGGCAGGCCAAGTTCGTCAAAGGTAATAGCGCCTTTATCCCGCATGGCCTGAAACCACGGGATATATTCTCCGAACAATTTTACTTTTTGAACTAATCCGCCCATTTATCTCTCTCTTGTATATTCGGCATAGCCGTCTTTTTCAATTTCTGCCGCCAAGGTTTTATCACCTGATTTTACAATATGTCCATCCGCATAAACATGGACAAAGTCGGGCACAACATATTCCAACAAACGTTGATAGTGGGTGATAATCAGCATGGAGCGTTTGCCGTCTCTTAAAGCATTCATCCCTTCTGCCACCACTTTCAAAGCATCGACATCCAAGCCGGAATCTGCTTCATCCAAAATGGCAAAAGAAGGCTTTAAGATATTCATTTGCAAGGTTTCTAAGCGTTTTTTCTCACCACCGGAAAAGCCGACATTGACGGGGCGTTTTATCATCTCGTTGTCAATGCCCAGTTTTTTGCCCTCTTCACGCACCATTTTCACAAATTCCATGGTGTCTAGCTCCGGCAAGTTGTGATATTTTCTCACGGCATTAACCGAATGTTTCAAAAAGGTGGTCACGGCCACACCGGGGATTTCTACCGGATATTGCATGCACAAGAAAATGCCTTCTCTAGCTCTATCTTCGGGTGACATTTTGGTTAAATCTTTGCCCTTAAAGAGAATCGAACCTGAAGTGATTTCATACCCCGGTTTGCCGCAAATCACATTTGACAAGGTGGATTTTCCAGCGCCGTTTGGTCCCATGATGGCATGGACTTCACCCTCGTTTATCGTCAGGTTAAAGCCTTTGATAATCTCTTTATCCGCTACTCTTGCATGTAAATCTTCAATTTCTAATAATGGTGTAGTCATCTTATTTTTCCTATCTATCCGACGCTGCCTTCCAAACTGATATTAATTAATTTTGCCGCCTCAATCGCAAATTCCATCGGCAAATGCTGCATCACTTCTTTACAAAAACCATTCACAATCAGGCTTACCGCCTCTTCTTCGCCAATGCCGCGTTGCTGGCAATAGAACAACTGCTCATCACTGATTTTTGAGGTGGTGGCCTCGTGCTCCAACTTAGCGGTCTTATTTCTGTTTTCCACATATGGCACGGTATGCGAGCCGCAATGGCTTCCAATCAACAAACTATCGCACTGAGAATAATTTCTGGCATTATCAGCTTTGGGCGCAACCCTCACCAAGCCACGATATGTCTGATTAGAAAATCCGGCAGAAATGCCTTTGGAAATAATCTTTGACGTGGTGTTTTTACCAATGTGAATCATCTTGGTTCCGGTATCAGCCTGCTGATGATTGTTGGTAATGGCCACGGAATAAAACTCACCGCTGGAGTTATCGCCCTGCAACACGCAAGATGGATATTTCCAAGTGACGGCTGAGCCGGTTTCCACTTGTGTCCATGAAACCTTAGAGTTTTCGCCACGGCAGGCAGCACGCTTCGTTACAAAGTTATAAACGCCGCCTTTGCCGTCTTTATCTCCGGGGTACCAGTTTTGCACGGTGGAATATTTGACCTCGGCATTTTTATTGACCACAATCTCCACTATAGCGGCATGGAGCTGATTTTCATCTCTTTGCGGCGCGGTACAGCCTTCCAAATAGCTGACATAACTTTCATCATCTGCCACAATCAAGGTTCTTTCAAATTGTCCGGTGTTTTGGGCATTAATTCTAAAATAAGTGGACAATTCCATCGGGCAGCGCACGCCTTTGGGAATATATACAAAAGAACCATCGGTAAACACCGCTGAGTTCAAACATGCAAAAAAGTTATCGGTATATGGCACAACCGAGCCTAAATATTGTTTGACCAAATCGGGATGTTCTTTCACTGCCTCGGAAATAGAGCAAAAGATAATACCTTGCTCAGCCAGCTTTTGCCTATATGTTGTTGCTACGGAAACACTGTCAAAAACCGCATCAACGGCAACCATACCGGCCAAAACTTCTTGCTCTTTTAACGGAATGCCCAACTTTTCATAAGTTTGTAATAACTCCGGATCAACTTCATCCAAAGATTTGGGGGCCACTTTTTGCTTGGGGGCAGAATAATAACTCAAGTCCTGATAATCTATTTTATCATAATTCAACTTTGCCCAAGTCGGCTCTTTCATCGTTTTCCAAAACTCATAAGCCTTTAAACGAAATTCTAATAACCAATCGGGCTCACCTTTCTTTTGCGAGATGAACCTGATGATATCTTCATTCAAACCTTTGGGCGCAGAATCGGCAGCAATGTCCGTGACAAAGCCATATTTATATTTATCGCCGCTTTCATCAATGATTTCAGGTTTTTGACTATTCATTAAACTTTCCTTTTCTAACCTTTCCTAAATTAGGTTTTTTATTTGCAAATTGCAACCTCTTATTTAACAAAAAATTCAGTTTTTACCGCTATTCTATCTTAAATTTCATTCTAACTGAAAGGCTTTATCATGCTTATCGGAATTATCTCTTTGGCGGTTGTTACCCTTATCGTTATCGGCATTTGTTTTTGGCAATATAAAAAGCTCAAAACCTTACAACTTCAACTCAAAGAATTTTTGCAAGAAACTTCTGCCCAAACTTCTGATAAACCGCAAGACACAACCGATGACATGAACTTTAAAACCGATAAAAACCTCATCATCACTTTTGCCAATGACGCTCTTTGCCAAAATCTTGGTTTTAAAAAAGAAAATCTTATCGGGAAATCTGTTTTCGGAACAATTATGGAAGATAATGATGCTATAAAAAGCAATGTCCTTGGCTATACCAACAAAATTTTGAAAAAGACCAAAATCGTTAATAATGAAATTCTCTTACGTGATGCCGAAGGGCACACACTTATCATGCAATGTCATCAACGCCCGATTTTGAACGAAATTTTAGAGTGTACCGGCATTAGTTTTATTTGCAAAAATGTTTCTTCCACAAAAGCAATGCAAAGCAAACTCTTAGAACTCTCCGAACTTGATATCTTGACCCAAGCTCTTAATCAGGAAGCCTTTCTTTCCTCTTTGGAAAAAGATTTTAATCGCGCCAAACGCTATAATCAAGATTTTGCACTTCTGGTAATCGAGGCAAAAGATTTATGCACATTTATCAATCAGGGGATTAGTTTTGAAAGAGGAGATAAACTCCTAAAAGCCATTTATAATCTTTGTGCCGAAAAAACCGAAAATAAATGCACCATCGGCCGTTTTGAAAAAACAAAATTCGGTCTTATCTTAAATGATTATTCTCGTGAAAAAACCGCCGCTTTGGCTCAAGAAATTTACGAATCTTCCAAACCTATTATTAAAAAGCTCGGTGTGGATACTTATAATGCGCAAATGCTCATTCTTTCATATACCGAGCGCAAAGGCTTTACAGATACGCAAGATAACATGTTAGAGCGCACTAAACGTCACATTAAAAATGCACTCAAAAAGCATCAATATGGCGTGACAACTTCTGATAATGACAAAAAAATTATCTCAGTTCCCTTCAAATATGAAAAAGATTAGCTTTACAAAATATTAAATTATTCGTGCTAGTTTTTTATCTATAAGCTTATATTTATTTATAAAAAAAGATGAGAAAACCGGCATTTATATTTTTAGCTTTGTGGCTCTTTTTAAGTGGATGTTCCACCAACTCGGGAATCCCATTGTTTGGGTATTCTTGGTGGGGAGAAACGCCGGATACCGTTGTTGTCTCTAGAGGCGATACTCTTTATAGTATTTCTCGCCGCTATAATGTACCCCTACGCGATATTATTGATGCCAACCACATGATTCCGCCTTATCGCGTGTATGTGGGACAAACTTTACGTCTTCCAAGTGCTAAATATCACATTGTGGCAAGAGGTGATACGCTTTATAGTATTTCTAAACGCTATAACGTAGATATGAGTTCTATCAGCCGTCTTAATGACTTAGATGAACCTTATACGCTTGCCGTTGGGCAAAAACTCATTCTTCCGGGAAGTATTGTTAATGAGGCTGATACACAAGCTTATAAAGTCGCCTCATCAGCCAAGCCCAAAGCTAAATCTACACCAAAGAAAACATCTTCTTCTTGGTGGAGTAGTAAAAAATCTACACCTAAAAAAGCAACCTATACCAAACCAACACCGGTCAAAAAACGTAAGTCTAAGTTCCTCTGGCCGGTTAAAGGTACGGTTATCTCCAATTTCGGTACTATCGGCAAAGGACGCAACAATGACGGAATCAACATTAAAGCACCTCTTGGAGCAACCGTCAAAGCTGCCGATGCCGGCACAATCGCTTACGCCGGAAACGAGCTTAAAGGCTTTGGCAATCTGATTTTGCTCAAACACAATGACGGGTGGATTACCGCCTATGCCCATAATGATAAAATCCTAGTCAAAAAAGGGCAAAAAGTGCGCAAAGGTGAGAAAATTGCCACAGTTGGAAGTACCGGCGGGGTCAGCACTCCGCAGCTGCATTTTGAAATCCGTGCCGGCAAAAAAGCCGTTAACCCTCATTCCTACCTCCCCTAACAAACGCAGCGCGTTTGATCGCATCAGTTTTGTCTTTGTGCCGTGTGGACCGCGATGCTCTCTCTATTCTTGCCGCAAGCTTTGTGCCTCGTTTAATCAAAAAAAAGGAAGTGCGTTCAATCGCCCTAATTGACTGCCTTGCGGGCAGCACCTAGAAACCGCGTTGCTGTCCACTTTCTTGGCGAAAGAGAAGTGCCTTGTTTAAGCAAGAAAATCCAGCTTGACCACATCAGTTTTATCTTTGTGCCAAGCGGACCGCGATGCTCTCTCTATTCTGAACGTAAGCTTTGTGCCTCGTTTAAGCAAAAAAAAAGCCAGCTTCAAACGTA
>CALXVY010000039.1 GCA_944392255.1 uncultured Alphaproteobacteria bacterium
CCCGAGGCTTCGAAAACTGATTTTAAGTTCAGCGGTAATACCACCGAAGGAGACTATAACCAAGCTACTTCTTGTGAGGATAAGAGCAAGCTCTATACAACATCTAACTGTAAATATCCTCGAGCTGTGGTTGCTGCTTCTCGTTGTCCCTTCTTAGCCGGTTATTACACTGAATGTAAATGTTTATCACAATTTAACAAAACTTCTTGTACCGCTCCTTATATTTTGGGCGGCACCAGTTGTGACGGCAAATATGAAAAATGCGTTTGTCCGGCAACCGTTTCATTAACTTATGCCAATGATAAATGTACGCAATATTGCGATGGTAAGTGTATTAAAAAATCTTGTACACCAACTGCTAACCAAAGCAATTGTACTAATGGTATGCAAAATTGTGATAATGGGTGCGGACAAAACACGCGTAAATGCTGTGTTGCTTGTACTCATAAGATTACAACCAAACCCGCTAACTCTTCTTATACCTATTCTTCTTGTAATGACGGCTCTGGTAGCCATCAAATTCAAACCGGTTGGAAATGCAACCCCGGATATCATGAAAAGAATGGCGGTTGTGAGAAAGATTGTATTGCCAACACTTGTTCCGGATATACTCTTGCTGGCTGTCCGACCAATGCAATATGCGCAACTTGTTCTAAGCAGACAACAACTTGCGGCGGCGGTGCTACAATGTATAAAAAAACCGGTTGCGCTTCAGGATACAAAGATTGTAACGGAACTTGTATTCCTTCTTCTGAATGTTGTGGAAGTTGCGCTAGCAATCAAAAATGTGAAAATGGAACTTGTGTCGCAGCTTGCTCTACAAACTCTTGTTCTGGTTATACTTTAAGCTCTTGCCCTGCAAATGGTAATTGCTCAAGTTGTAATGTTATCAACTCTAATTGCTCAAGTGGTGGAACTAAATATAAACTCAATTCTTGTAATGCAGGATTTAATATTAGCGGAAATTCTTGTGTCAATGCATGTCCTCCCATAGGTGATATTCCGACTGCTCCTGAAGGACGTTGTTCTAATGGAATGTCAACATTTTTAACAGCAAGAGGTCAAACTTTACCTGACGGAACTATTTGCTATGGTTGTTTCCAAAATTGCCCTCAAGCAGGAACTCAATCTGTGAACGGCATATGCAAATTCTGTGGACCATCTTCATGTAGTTCCGGCTATAAGCTTGTTTCTAAGTTGGGACAATGCAGATATTGTGCGAGAACGACCTGCGCGGTGGGAACTGCGTCAAGTAAATCTCAATGTAAATCGCCTTGCACTTTGGCTTCTACTCAAATAGATACATTATATAATGGAACGCCTTGCTATCCTTGCTTACTAAACGGAAGTTTAGATTCTGCAGGAAAATGTAGATAATCTATTATCATATATCATGTAGAAGAAGGACCTCATCAGCAATTGCTAATGAGGTTCTTCGCTTATTTATAAAACAAAGCAAATTATTTTCTTATATAAAAAAATTTAAAGCTTGAGTTGAGGTAACTTAGTAAAAAATTTATAACCCTCACAATCGAGCATATTAGTTACTTCTTGAAAGTAATCTTTAACAAAAAAATCCTCGGAAATTTCCGAGGATTTTTTTTATTTAACTTAACGCTAAAATTATTCTGCGTCTTGGTTGTCGTCGCGAGATTTTGCTGCTGCAGACAAATCATCTGCAATACGAGCAGAACGACCACGCAATGCGCGCAAGAAGTACAATTTTGCACGGCGAACTTTACCGATACGAGATACTTCAATTTTAGCAACATTCGGAGAATACAACGGGAATACACGTTCTACACCTTCACCGAAAGAAATTTTTCTAACTGTGAAAGAAGAGTTCAAGCCGTCGTTTTTACGAGCAATGCATACACCTTCATAAATTTGGATACGTTCTCTATCGCCTTCTTTTACTTTGGTGTGAACGCGCAAGGTGTCACCAGGTTTAAAACTAGGAACGTTTTTACCTTCGGTGAGCTTTTCCATTTGCTCTTTTTCAATATCTTCAATTATGTTCATCAGTTTTACCCTTTTACTAATTTTTTTAACTTTATATATCTAAACTCTTTTAGAATCAAGATATTTCTTTAACAAATCAGGTCTTCTTCGTTCAGTTATTTCCAAGGCTTCCCGGTGTTGCCAGTCAGCAATTTTTTGGTGGTGTCCGCTCAATAAAACTTCCGGAACTACCCTTCCCTCCCACTCTATCGGGCGGGTGTATTGCGGGTGCTCCAACAGATAGTTTTCAAAACTCTCGTCAGTGGTGGAATCTGCATTACCCAAAACGCCGGGCAAAAGCCTGATTACCGCATCTAACATAATTTGCGCCGCTTGCTCGCCTCCCGTCAAAACATAGTCGCCTATGCTTATCTCTTCAACATCAAAGGCATCTAAAACTCTTTGGTCAATGCCTTCAAAACGACCGCAAATAATTGTGAGTTCTTCTTCTTTGCTCAACTCTTTGACTTTGTCTTGGCTCAAGGGCACACCCCTTGGGCTCATATAGATGATTCTGCCGCCATGATAATTGGCTTTAATCGCCGCGCCCAAAACATCGGGACGCATGACCATTCCGGCACCGCCGCCGCAAGGTGTGTCATCAACCGAGCCATGCTTATCAAAAGCATAATCCCTGATGTTGACCGCCTCAAGCGACCATTTTCCTTCTTTTAAGGCGCGACCGGTTAAAGAATAGCCCAAAAACCCCGGAAAAATCTCCGGAAATATGGTCAATACCTTAACCTTCATTATCCTCGTCCTCAAAAGAGATTTCTTTCTCATCTTCTTCGGCAAAGTTTATGAGCGAACGAACAATAATATAACCATCTTTAATATTTATTGTCGGGACATATTCTTTTGTAAAAGGCAGCATTTCAGACTTTCCGTTTTCGCTTAATTTTATTTCAAGCATATCTCCGGCACCAAAATTATAAACGCCGACCACTTCACCCAACACCTCAGAAGTCTCGTCTTGAACTTTTAACCCGATTAAATCGGCATGATAAAATTCTTCCTCTTCCAAGGCAGGCAAAACATCTTTGCTTACATAAAACCCTGTGCCTTTCAAAGCCAGAGCTTCATTTCTGTCATCAAGCCCTTTTATCTTGACCCGTAACAAATCTTTAGAATGACCAACGACTTTAATCTCAAATTTGCGTGTACCTTCTTTGTTCTCTACCAAACCATATTGGTCAATGTCTTCGGCAACCTCGGTAAAGCTTTTTACCTTAACCTCACCTCTGACACCATGAACTCCGACGATGGCACCCAAACATATGCGATTGTCTTTTTTGCTCATCTAAAGCTCCGTTAAAAAAATAACTAAACGTTCAAAGTTTCTTATTCAGCAGAAGCTTCAGCATTAGCAGCTTCAGCAGCAGCTTTTGCTTTTTCTTCTTTTTCTTTCAATCTTTCCATAGCTTTTGCTTTAGGAGCAGATTTTTTCGGTTGAGCATTGATAACCGGTTTTGCTACCAAGCCCAAGTTAGCAAACATTTTTGCCAATCTGTCAGTCGGAAGAGCACCTTTAGAAAGCCACTCTTTAACTTTTGCTTCATCAACAACCAATCTGTCTGCGTGGTCTTGAGGCAACATCGGGTTATAAGAACCAATGCGCTCAATGAATCTACCGTCGCGAGGAGATCTGGCATCGGCTACAACGATACGATAGAACGGACGTTTTTTAGAACCACCACGAGATAGTCTGATACGTACTGCCATTTTATTTTATCCTTTCTTTATTATTAACACTACCGGATTGGTCACCCTTTCCGGCACTCAACTCCGCTCATCAGAACGGAAATTTTCCTCCAAATCCGCCGAAGCCTCCTCCGAACGGACCATTCTTCATTAACTGAGAAGCAAGCGGAGATTTCAACAATGAACTCATGCCGCCAAGCTTGCCCATCTTTTTCATCATGGTTGACATTTGCTCGTATGATTTGAGCAACTTGTTAACCTCGTGAACTTCAACTCCGGCACCAGAGGCAATTCTCTTTTTGCGAGAAGCCTTGATAATGTCCGGATTTTTTCTTTCGGCCTTGGTCATGGAAAGTATGATGGCTTCTTGCTTTTTGATTAAGCCGTCAGAACCGGCTGCCTCAATTTGGCTTTTGAACTTGGACAATCCCGGAATCATGCCAACAATTGAACCGATACTTCCCATATTTTGAATCTGGCGCAGTTGACCTAACATATCTTCCAAGTCAAACTTGCCTTTCATCATTTTCTTTGCCATTTTTTCGGCTTCTTCATGATCCACCTTTTCAATGGCTTTTTCGACCAAAGAGACAACGTCTCCCTGACCTAAGATTCGTCCGGCCATACGTTCCGGATGAAACTCTTCAATCTCGTCAATCTTTTCACCGACACCCAAAAACTTAATCGGAACGCCGGCCACCATTTTCATGCTCAAAGCGGCACCGGCTCTTGAGCTACCATCCACTCTGGTCAAGACCAAACCGGTAATGCCGATTTGTTCATTAAACTCTTTGGCTACATTGCAAGCCTCTTGACCAATCATTGAATCGGCAACCAACAAAACTTCGGTCGGATTGGCGATTTTTTTAACCTCTTTAACCTCATCCATCAGCACTTGGTCAATTTGCAAACGACCGGCCGTATCTAAGATGATGACATCATAACCGCCTTTTTTACCTTCACTTATCGCGCGTTTGGTAATGGCTTCCGGCTTTTCGCCTTTAACAATCGGCAAACATGTGACGCCGATTTTTTCTGCCAACTGAGCCAACTGCTCTTGCGCTGCCGGACGGTAGATGTCCAAAGAGGCCAATAAAACTTTTTTCTTTCCCTTTAACTTGTTGGCAATTTTGGCAGAAGTTGTGGTTTTACCAGAACCTTGCAAACCAACCATCAAAATGCAAACCGGCGGTACGGCGCGGAAGTTTAATTCACTTCCTTCTTCTGAACCCAAAAGTTTGACCAACTCGTCATGAACAATTTTGACAACCATCTGTCCCGGTTGAATGGATTTGATGACCTTTTCGCCCAAAGCTTCTACTTTAACTTTGGCTATAAAGTCTTTGACCACCGGCAAAGACACATCAGCCTCGAGTAAAGCGATGCGAATTTCGCGCATGGCTTCATCAATGTCTTTTTCCGTCAATACACCTCTTGATGTAATCTTGGAAAAAACCGAACCTAATTTATCTGTCAGAGCCTCAAAAATTGTCTTATTCCCTCTTTATCATCATGAAACGCACAAAAACAAGTGCCTACATACTATTGCACGCAGGCGACGGCCTGAGCGTACACCCACTCGTCCTCTTGCCCCGTGTACCGCGATGCTCTCACGATACTACACAGAAACAAGTGCCTACATACTATTGCACGCCAGTGTGCGAACCCTCGCTGACTGGCGGCACTCCTTGGAGTGTTATATGTTTCTCGTGCTTTTCACTTGGAAAAGTTGTTATGTTGCTGATTTTATAATTGGTTTTGTTGCAAGAGTCAAGCTTAAAATGGCTTGTTTTTCAGACCGATTCTTTTGTCTTTTTATAAAATTTGATCCTCAATGCCATAAAAATACATTTTCTCCTTGTTTTTCTTCAAAAAAAACAAAATTCAGCTTTTATTCGGATTCGCCGTTAAAGTGTTAAACGAATCGTTAAAATTAACATTAAAAAATTATGATTTTTTTATCCCTATCCTATTGACTCAAAATAATTTTGTTCTAGAATCTGCTTATCAATTAAATTATTTGTATAACTATTAACTTTATAACTATGGGCGATATCTTTTTTGCAGTTTGTAGCCTCATTGGTTCTCTGCTGTTTTTATTATTAATTTTAACCGGAGCAATCCAGATTTTCTTCGGTTTGACAGATAAAAATAAGAATTATGAAAATTAATTTGTACATGTTTGACATTTAAAGCCTTGAATTTAGTACGTATCAGCTGGCGTATTTTATTCAGGGCTTTTTTGTTTTTAATAAAAAAAAAGAACCGAACTCATCATCCGGCTCTTTTTCTTTTTACTTTATTACAATCTTGCCAAAGCTTGATTGATACGATTTATCGTTTCTTCCTTACCCAGAACTACGGCTATTTCCGTTGCTCCGCCCGGTGTGGTTTCTTTGCCGGACAAAGCTATGCGCAACGGATACAAAATTTGACCGTTCTTAATACCTAAAGTTTCAGCTAAAGCTTTTAATTTTTCAAACAAAGCCTCATTGGTCCAAACATCAGCTTCTGCTAATGTTTTTTGGGCTTCGGCTAAAGTTTTTTTAGCAACTTCGGCATCACTCTTCATTTTTTTATTGAAATATAAGTCATTGGAAAAATCTTTAACTTGTTCAATAAAATCAATTTGGTTCGGAATATCTCCCAAAACTTCAACACGTGGCTGCAAAACCTTGCTCAAAAATTCTTCATCAACTTTTCTTGATAAGCATTCTTTATAATAAGGCTCTGCCAATTTGTGGAATTCCTCTGTTGGCAAGGCTCTGATATAGCAACCATTCATCCATGTGAGTTTGGTGATATCAAAAATCGCCGGAGATTTATTTAATCTTTCTACAGAAAAGATTTTTTTCAACTCATCAAGAGAGAAAATTTCTTGGTCGTTTCCGGGATTCCAGCCGAGCAATGCTATATAATTGATAATGGCTTCCGGCAAATATCCTTTAGCAACCAAATCTTGGAAAGAAGCATCTCCGTTTCTCTTACTCAACTTATGCTGAGCGTCTTTCATAACCGGTGGAACGTGAACATATTGCGGATGTTCCCAACCAAAATCTTCATAAATCAGATTATATTTCGGCGTGGAAGAAATATATTCATTACCTCGAACAACATGAGTGATTTCCATTAAATGGTCATCGACCACATTGGCAAAGTTATATGTCGGCAAACCATCAGATTTGAGCAATACGCCTTCATCTAACTCGTCATAGTCAATTTCAATATCACCATAAACTTCATCATGATACTTTGATTTGCCTGTCTTGTTAATGGTTTGACGAATGACATAAGGTTCTCCTTTTGCAACTCTGGCTTTGGCTTCTTCCAAGCTCAAATGTTTACATGGATCTTGGAACTTGATGTTTTGCTCTTCATCTTTTTGCTCATCGGCATCTTCTTTAGAGCAGAAGCAATAGTGAGCGCCACCCAACTCAACCAATTTGTGGGCATATTCAGCATAAATATTTCTTCTTTCCGATTGAATATACGGACCATAATTGCCGCCAATATCCGGACCTTCATCCCAATTCATACCCACGCGTTTCAATGTAGCATAAATGATATCGGTTGCACCTTCGACATAGCGTTTTTGGTCAGTATCTTCAATACGTAAAATAAAATCACCACCTTGGGCTTTGGCTATCAAATATTCATACAAAGCCGTACGCAAGTTACCAATATGCATATATCCGGTGGGACTGGGAGCAAAACGAGTTCTGGTTTTCATTATTTTTACCTTTATAAAATCAATTAGCAAAATTAGCCTTACCATAAAACAAAAAAATCAGCTTGCCAAGACTTTATTCTCAGATGCTATTTTTTATATTTCTTGTTTTCTTTTAAATACAACCTCTTACCCTTACATATTTATCGCCTTCTTTAATTTTCGGTTGCAAAAAAAAAAAAACGTTTATCATGGATAGTATAGGCTTTAATTCTTATTATTTCATGGAGGCGTGTTATGAAACATTCTGTTCTTTGTTTATCTGCAGTGCTGATTGCTTTGATTGGCTCTGTTTGTAACTCTTCAGCTATGGCTCTTGACCCGCCTTCGCATGACACACTA
>CALXVY010000040.1 GCA_944392255.1 uncultured Alphaproteobacteria bacterium
CACCAGAGTGGTAACTCTTGCGTTGCCCACTCTTATACTTGTCCGAGTGGTTACCAAGCCTCTGCTTGTTCTTCTTCTCAGGTACAAACAGGAACAACATCTAAGAAATGCTCTTGCGGTGCTACTTCCGGCACTTGCTATGCTTGTCGTGCCAAAACTTGTGAAGAACAAGGCAAAAAAACTTGTAACGGCTCTTGTATAGCCACTTCAGAATGTTGTGGCGGATGTCCAAGCGGAAAGAAATGTTCTAATGGAACTTGCGTAGCCAACTCGTTTAGCGTTGCTGCTCCTATTCTTTATTCTGATATGACTGTAGAATCACAATATGTTTCAGGGAAGACACCTATCGGAATTGTCTTTGATGAAAGTAAAAAAAGAGCAATTGCCCTGACACAATTTTCTGCCGTATGGTCAACTGCAGAATTTGATATTCCTGAAGTAGCAAACTCTTCATTTGCTAATCAGGCTTCATATGATGGTAAGAAAAAGACGGAAGCAATTAACAATTACTGCAAAAAGAACTATAAAGATTGTCCTATTGTTACAGAGGTTCTTGAATATGAAACACCAGGAACTTCTATGGGTGATTGGTATGTTCCCGATACCGGCGAGCTTCAAAGCATCTACAACAAAAAAGCCGTTATCGATAGCACCTTAAAAGCTCTACGGAATGCAAGTATTGCCACGACAGAGCTTGGACAAAGGACTCATTGGTCTTCTTCTGAATATGATCAATTTAGTGCTTGGGGTTTGAATTTTGGTAAAAGTGGTAATAACAATGCAGGAACTTGGCTCAACTATAATAAAAAGACGTTGCTCAATAGCCTTATGATTCGACCGGTTATTAACTATGGCTGAATGTATGAGTAAGCAGTCTATTGATTTATCTACATGTCAAAGAGAATGTAGAGCTAATCCATGTGCTTATGTCATGTAGACGTCACTCTTTAACAAAATAAAAAAAGGCTCCAGAATGGAGCCTTTTTTTATAACTTCAATTTGCGCTTAATTTGTTCGGCTATGTCTAAATATGCTTTGGCATATGGACTATCCGGCATGGCATCGACTATCGGCGTACCGTTATCGGCATTTTCGCGGATTGATAAATGCAGAGGAATCTCTCCTAAAAAGGTTTCGCCCATTTCTTCTGCCGTTTTCTTTGCGCCTGCATGTCCAAAAATATCAGCTCTTGTGCCACAATGCTCACAAATGTAATAGCTCATATTCTCCACAATTCCTAAAATCGGAACATCTACACGCTTAAACATGTTCACACCTTTAATTGCATCTATCAAAGCAATATCTTGCGGCGTGGATACAATGACAATGCCGTCTAAGTCTAATCTTTGTGATAAGGTGATTTGAATATCACCGGTTCCGGGGGGCATATCAATAACCATAACATCTATCTCTCCCCAATTGGTTTGGGTTAAAAGTTGTTCAATGGCACCGCAAGCTTTAGAGCCGCGCCAAATCAATGGTTGATTTCTATCTATCAAAGTACCTATGGACATTGACTCTATGCCACAACTTTCAAATGGCTCAAAGGTCTGTCCATCGGTAGTGGCTAATTTTTCTCCTTCATATCCTAGCATGGTTGGAAGTGACGGGCCATAAATATCAGCATCAAAAGCGGCAATTTTTAAGCCTAATTTACTCAAAGCCAGAGCTAAATTAACCGCTGTGGTCGATTTGCCGACCCCGCCTTTACCCGAAGCAACACCAATGATTTTTTTGACATTACGGACATTATATTTTTCCACCTGAGGGCGCAAGTTTTGCACTTTTTTATCTGCCGTATATATCACCGACACTTTTTCAATTCCATCTATGGCAGATACCGATTTTTCTATTATATCAGTTACTTCTTTTTGTTCTTCAACACTCTGCAGGGTGATAATTGCTCTTTTTCCGAAAACTTTAACGCTTTCAATTTTTTCTTTCGGATAAAATTGTTCAACAATGGCTTTAATTTTTGCTTCCATGATTTTATATTCCTGTTGATAAAAATCTCTGTTCTTGCATGTCTTTCCCTCTTTTATATTATATAAATATTTTAGTCAAACAAATAACAGAGGTAAAATTTATGGCAAAAATTGAAGGACCTTGGGGAAATAATGAACCCGATAATCCGTGGCAAACCATACCCATGGAAGAAAAAAAGCCCAAAACCGTGAAAATTGAAACTTTCCGCGGGGATAACAATATGCCCAAACCAACAATCGGAATCGGCTTAATTGTGATTTTGGTTTTGCTTACATGGTTGTCTTCGGGTTTTTATCAAGTGCAACCTAACGAACAAGGTGTGGTTTTGCGTTTTGGTAAATATTTAGAAACAACCGATGCCGGATTGCATTATCACCTGCCCTACCCAATTGAAAAGGTTGAAAAGGTTAACTTTTCTCAAGAGAGAAGTATTAATCTCGGGGTGCAAGAGGCTTATACCGTGCGTAATGTTGCCGGAATCCGTAATGGCAGCAATTATGGCGCTGACCCGCTCAAATCTTTCACTGAAAGCCATATGTTGACCGGAGATGAAAATATTGTCGATATCAACCTCACCATTGTTTGGAAAATCGGTAATGTGAAAGATTATCTCTTCAATATGCGCGATCCTGATCAAACTGTTCGCGTGGCTGCGCAATCTGTTTTGCGTGAGATTGTCGGTCAATCGCAAATGCAATCTATTATTACCGGTGACCGCGGCAAAATTGAAGATGATACCAAGGCTGAATTACAAAAAGTTTTAGATGAATTTGGTTCCGGTGTGACCATCGTTCGTGTCAAACTGCAAAAGGCTGACCCTCCGAAACAAGTGGTTGATGCTTTTAACGAGGTTCAACGTGCCAAAGCTGATATGGAACGCTATAAAAATGAGGCCGAGGCTTATCGCAATGAGATTGTGCCAAAAGCCAAGGGTGAAGCTTCTAAACGCGTACAGGACGCCGAAGCTTATCGTGAAGCTGTTGTCAGCAAAGCCAATGGTGATGCTGAACGTTTCCTCTCCGTCTACAACGCTTATAAAAATGGTAAAGAAGTGACCATCAAACGTTTGTATTTAGAAACTATGGAAGATGTGATGTCAAAATCAAATAAAGTGATTATCAATCCTTCCGAAAACGGCAGCAATGTTTTACCCTATCTGCCTTTAGATAAACTCGGTAGAAACACAAAGACTCAGGAGTAAAAAGATGAACGATAAATCTAAAATTTTTCTTATTGTTTTGGCTGCCATTGTGCTTTTAGTTGCCGCCAATACTTTTTATGTCGTGAGCCAAACAGAACAAGCCATCGTGCTGCAATTTGGTGAACCGGTACGAGAAGTTAAAGAACCAGGCTTAAAAATGAAAGTGCCGTTTATTCAAAATGTTATTCTTTATGATAAACGTTTGCTTAACCTCGATCCTCCGGCTCAAGAAGTTGTTTTGAACGACAAAAAGCGTCTTGATGTAGATAGCTTTACACGTTATCAAATCGTTGACCCGCTTAAATTTTATCAAACCGTGCGCACCGAAGAACAAGCTCGCAGCAAATTGGAAGAAATCGTTAATTCTTCTTTGCGTAAAATTTTGGGACGAATCACTTTGCAAGAACTGCTCTCTCAACAACGTAACCAAATTATGAAAGACATTAGTTCTGCGGTTAAGGTCGATGCTGCTCAAATCGGCGTCAGCGTTGCCGATGTACGCATTCGCCGCGCCGACTTGCCGATTGAAGTTTTGCAAGCCATTAACGCCCGCATGAAATCTGAACGCGAAAGAGAGGCCAAAGAGTTCCGCGGACAAGGACAACAAATTTCGCAACAAATTCGAGCTCAAGCTGAAAAAGAACGTACCATTATTGTGGCAGAGGCTGAGAAGAAAGCTCAAATTATTCGTGGTAACGGCGATAAAGAAGCTATTGAGATTTGGAACAATGCCGCAGGTGTTGACCCTAAATTTTATGCTTATTACCGCTCATTGGAAGCTTATCGTAACTCTATGAGCAATGGAGATACCTCTATGGTCTTGGCTCCAAATTCCGAATTTTTTGAATATTTCGGGAAAACTATGAAAGGCGGAAATTAAAAACAATGTGGCGCAAAAAAAATATTATCTTCACTTGTTTGTTTTGGGCTTTGGGCATATCCCAAGCTTTGGCTCAAAATGCTTATCCTTCTTTTGCCGATTTGGCAGAAAAATTGATACCATCTGTGGTCAATATCTCAACAACACATAATAAAGATGATATGAATAATGAAGAAGATGAGCTCAATAATCATATTGAAACAACAGTGGATAGTATTTTTAATGCGCCGCTTTCCAATAAAGTTTCTTTAGGTTCGGGATTTGTGATTGATGAAAAAGGTTATATCATTACCAATAATCATGTTATTGATAAAGCCCAAACCATTAGCGTAACTCTATTTGATGATAGTGTTTATGAAGCGGAACTTATTGGTAAAGATGCCAAAACCGATATTGCGCTTATCAAAATAAATCCCAATAAGAAACTCTCGCCAGTTGTCTTTGGTGATTCCGATAAAATCAGAATCGGAGATTGGGTTTTGGCAATCGGTAATCCATTTGGATTAGGCGGAAGCGTTTCCGCTGGTATTGTTTCGGCAAAATCTCGCGATATTGAATCCGGCCCTTATGATAATTTTATCCAAACTGATGCGGCAATCAATCAAGGTTCCTCCGGTGGTCCGATGTTTAATCTTCAGGGCCAGCTTATCGGGGTGAATACGGCCATTTTCTCTACTAACGGCGGAAGTATGGGAATTGGCTTTGCCATACCTACAAACTCAATACAATTTGTTATCAAAGAGCTCAAATCTCATGGTAAAGTTGACCGTGGTTGGATTGGGGTGAAAATGCAGCCGACAACTTTAGAACTTAATCAAAGTTTGGGCTTAAATAACAATAAAGGAGCCATTATCAGTGAAGTTACACCCAATGCCAGTGCGGCAAAAGCCGGAATTAAGGCTGGAGATGTGATATTAAAATTTGATAATCATGAAATTGATAACACGAAAAACTTGTCTCGTATTGTGGCGGAAACCCCTATCGGAAAAGAAGTTTCCCTCGAAATTTGGCGCAACAAAAAAACGCTGGTGCTAAAACTTGTTATCGAAAAAATGCCTGACGAAACTCCCAAAAATGAAAAAGCGCAACCTCTAGATACTAATATTGAAGCCAATGACATGGTTGAAAATAACCAAGCGTGGCTCATGGGCTTAAAACTTTCGCAGATTACACCCGATTTAGCTGAAAAATATCAATTGGATTATGATACTCAAGGTTTATTGATTGTTGATGTTGCACCAGATTCTGATGCTGAAAAAAAAGGTCTAAAAAAAGGAAATCTTATTTTATCAATTGATAAAAAGCCAATTATTGATATAGCTGATGTACAAAATAGCCTTCAAGAAGCAGAGCTTGCAGATTATCGCCCACTTTTGTTGCAGATTAAGGCCGAAGATCAATTACATTTTGTAGCTCTTAAATCGGCAAAAGAGGATAAATAAATGAGTCGTGTTGATTTTTATCATTTACAAAAACAAACTCTGGAAGAGGTTTTACCCAAACTTCTTGGAAAAGCTTTGGAATTACACAAAAATATTTTAGTTAGAATTGGCAATGAAGAACGTGTGGAATTTTTAAATTCACATCTTTGGACGTTTGATGATACCTCTTTTCTGCCGCACGGAAGTAAGAAAGATGGATTTTCGTCTCAACAACCTGTCTGGCTCACTGCCGGAGATGATAATCCGAATAATGCAGAACTGTTGTTTTTGGTTGACGGAGCTTATGCTTCTCCACAAGAAATAAATCAATTTGAACGTGTTTTTAATATTTTTGACGGGAATGACCAAAATTCGTTAGAGCAAGCTCGTAAATTTTGGAAAGAATTAAAAAATGCATCTTTAGATATTTTTTATTGGAAGCAAGATGATAATGGTAGATGGACTCAGGCGGCATAATATTTGCTTTTGTTCATCGGCTCATGAGATAAGCATTAAACATTTTATTAAACCCTTGCTTTATTGCCTTTTTTTCTAATAGCGGGTTATCTATAATTTGCAAATATAGTTCTTTTCCATGTTTATGATTAAAGGCTTGCCAACAAGCTTTTAAAAGAGCTGCTTGATGTTCTATATCTGAAAAGTCCGCGAATGTTTGCAAATGTGAGATTAGAGCATAATCTTTATATATACCCAAAACGGCGATGCCAATTACTCTTTTTTCATGATAAAGAGCATAATGTTCAAAATTTTTTGAAGAAAATGTTTTTTTGAAAACGTTTAAGAATGCCTCTATACTCTGATAATATTTTTTATTTAATTCTGCAAAAAACTTGATAAATTCTTCTTGCTCTGATTGTGAAGAAACCTTTTGCGCTTGATATGGGGTTGTAAAATCATTGCCCTCATATCGGAGCCAGCTTTCCGGATATTTGATAATAATTTGATGTTCAAGCAATTTACAAATATCATTTTTTTGATCTTCTCTTAAATAAAAACCGATTTTTTTATTGATACCGGTAAATACTTTACAAATTTCATCATAATTTTTTTGAACAGAAGACAAATTAGAAATTGCCGCATAATTCCACATGACTTCCGGCAACTCATGATTATAATATATCGAAAAAGCTTCGTTAGTTATCTTATCCGTAAAAAAAATATCTTTGTTTATTTGATAATACAAATCTACCAAATTAATCATATTTTTTCTCAACTTAAAATATTATTTTGCAAAAATATTAAAACACAAATATGTTTTTTTACAACTTAAAAATGATATTTTTACAAGACAAAATTTATTATTTTAAATACAACCTTTTATCCTTACAAATTTATCGCCTTCTTTAATTTTCGGTTGCAAAAAAAAAAAATGGTTTATCATAGATAGTGTAGGCTTTAGATTATATTATTTGGAGGTGTGTCATGACTAAATCTATGATATTAGTTTTGTCATCGGTGTGTTTTTGCATGCTGAATGGCTTGTTTAATTCTGCTTTGGCTTTTGATCCACCTCCCGAACATAACACCAATACTTACACACTTAATATAGGTCTAAAGCCTATACCTCAGGCTTATCAGTTGGCTCGTGCCACCTTCTTGCCCGAGGCTTCGAAAACTGATTTTAAGTTCAGCGGTAATACCACCGAAGGAGACTATAACCAAGCTACTTCTTGTGAGGATAAGAGCAAGCTCTATACAACATCTAACTGTAAATACCCCAGAGCTGTGGT
>CALXVY010000041.1 GCA_944392255.1 uncultured Alphaproteobacteria bacterium
CAAAGGAGTTTTTTACGTGTAAAGCTGTAAGCTCTTTGGAACTACCGGCCTAGCCGGTAGTTTTCTTGTTACAAAAAGCAGCCATTCTCATGACTGCCGTTTGAATTGGTGTCTTGCTCCGTAAGGTTTGCCTTATAAGGCAAACCAACTTCGCTTCGGGCACTTGACTTGTAACACCGCTTACGGCTTGCTGTCGCAAGCCTTGGCGCTTAACAAGTCGGCGCATCACCATTAAAAAAAGCGCCATTAAGGCGCTTTTTTTAATGGTGATCCCAACGGGATTGGCTTGTTCGCTTTGCTCTCTGCGCCGCTGCGTCCTCGCTCGGCTAAAGCCTCACCGGCATACTCCCGTCTGCCTCTCGTCCTTGTCAAACCCATTTCTATGGGTTCGAATCAAATTAAATTTCCAATACAAAAAAGGCTTCCATAAAGGAAGCCTTTTTTGTATTGGTGATCCCAACGGGATTCGAACCCATATTACCACCGTGAAAGGGTGATGTCCTAACCATTAGACGATGGGACCATCGTTACTGACAAGAGGGTTTATACAGATATTTTTTTCTCTCGTCAAGTACTTTTTTTCATTTTTTTTATTTTTTTATGCATATTTTTTGACGATATCATATACCTCGTTGAAATTAGGTAATTCTGTCTGCACTTTTACATATTCGGCATAACGAATTATTCCTTCTTTATCAATTACAAAAACTGCCCTTCCCAAAATTTTCAAATCTTCAATCATGGTTCCATATTTCATACCAAAATCATGATACTGATAATCTGATGTTGTCATCACATTTCTTATACCATATGTGCCGCAGAATCTTCTTAATGCAAATGGCAAATCCATGCTCACTGACAAAATTATTGCATTATGCAATAAACTAACTTCTTGATTGAATTTAACCAACTGTCTGTTACTTACCGGCATATCCGCTGACGGAATAGAATTTAATACTATTACCCTCCCCGCAAAATCGGCCAACTCTATTGGCTGTAAATTTTCATCAACAACGGTAAAATTAGGAGCTTTCTCGCCTATTGATAATTGCCTTCCCATAAGATGCGCTTTTTTGCCTTTGATATCTATTTCAAACATCATACCCTCCATATCTTGGTATTAAATATGGCTTTTATGTAGAACTTTTACAATATCACTCATATGCAAAATTTTGATTTTTTTCTCTTTCAAACTCGGCAACCATTGTTTTAAGGCTTCATAAGTGCCACTCTTAGGGTGACCAATAGCTACGGCATAGCCATTTCTCTTGGCGATTTTTTCAGCAATTTTCAGCTGATTTAAAATATAATCAACCTGATTTTTATTATCTATAAAAACATGTCTTGTCGCATATGACACACCATTTTTTTGGGCTAACTCTTTACCTACGGAATGTGAGGTTGTTTTTGAATCTAAGAAAAACAAATCTTTCTCTTTCAAAACTTCCATTACAACCTGCATTTTATCTTTATTTTCAGTAAACTTACTGCCCATATGGTTATTGATGCCTTTGATACCAGAAAATTTTGATAACATCTTTTCCAAACCAAGACGAACATCTTCTTTACTCATCTTTGTTGTCAAAACATCTGGGGCAACGTCCATATTTGAATATGGTTCCATCGGCGCATGCAACATAATTTCCATACCGGCTTTTTTTGCGGCTTTGACCTGATTGTCTAAATCTGCGCCATAAGTTAGAAATGATGCCGTCAATGGGGCTTGAAGAGAGATAATATCTGCGGTTCTTTTTTTGGCAATGCCCATATCATCTATGACCACCGCAATAACCGGTTCTTCACCAAAATATACCGGCTTGTATTTAGGAATGATATTTAGTGTTTTGACATCTGTATGGCGCTGATACACATGATAGCCTTCAGCTATTTGTTCCGGAGTTAATTCCGGTTCTTCCCAATCTTCGACTATAACATTATCCGGCAAATTTTCTTCATAGAGCTTATCTAACTCTTCTTGAGGTAATTCCGCATCATTATTATTTTTATCTGCGGCTTCCAATTCAGCTAACTTTTGATAAAAAAGTGCTGTGCCATCTATTGGAGTTTCTTCTTTTATTTTTTGCTCATTTTTTTCTTCAATTGAAGTTTTCTCTTCTACCTTTATCTTGTCTTCAGACTTAGACTTTTCTTCAGGTATTATTTTTTCGGCGGGTTGAATAACATTTTGAGAGTACGAAACCGGCTCTGTTACTTTTATAACCTTTTCAACCTCTGGCTCGGAATATAAAAAATCAGCCTCGCTTTTACTTAAGGGGGCAATATTCTGTTGAGCTGAGATTTCGGCATCTATGAGCTCACTTTCCATGTTGATTTTATAAATCAACATTCCCAACAAAAAGAAGCCAGACACAAAAAAGGCAGACAGCAAAATAAATTTTACTGTCTGCTTAATGCGATATTTCTGAGCTTCTTTATTGCTGTTCAGAATTTTCAAGACTTAATCCTTATTACGCAAGGTTGGGAACGCAATCACATCGCGGATAGTTTCGGCATTGGTCAATAAAATGGCCAAACGATCAATACCCATACCCATACCACCTGATGGAGGAAATCCGTTTTCCAACGCATTGATAAAGTCTTCATCGAGCATTTGAGCTTCATCATCACCTTTTTCTCTATCGGCACATTGAGCTTCAAAACGTTCTCTTTGTTCCAAGGGGTTAGACAGTTCTGAATAAGCGCATCCCATTTCCATACCGCAAACATAAGCATCAAAATGCTCAACCAATCGCGGATTGCTTCTATGAGTTTTAGCAAGCGGAGAAATATCTCTCGGCATATCCATTACCAATGTGGGTTGGATGAGGTTTGCTTCAACTTTTGCATCAAATACTTCAGAGATGACCTTACCCCAAGAAATGCAATCTGAAGCATCAACGCCGACAGATTTTGCCAAATCTTTTGCTTCTTCCAATGTATTGGCTTGCATGAAGTCTGCACCTGTATATTCTTTAACCAAATCAATCATAGATTTTTTGGCAAAAGGTTTTGATAAGTCAATTTCATTACCACGGAAATTGATAACCGTTGTACCTAAAACTTCTTTTGCAACAAAAGCCATCAAATCCGGGATCAATTCTGCCATATCATTATAATCGGCATAAGCTTGATATGCTTCCAATCCGGTAAATTCAGGATTGTGGGTTTTATCAATACCTTCATTACGGAAGTTACGACCAATTTCAAACACCCTATCAAAACCACCGACAACCAATTTTTTCAAATATAATTCAGGCGCAATACGTAAGAACAAATCCATATCCAACTTATTGTGGTGGGTAATGAATGGTTTTGCGTTGGCCCCACCCATAATCGGGTGCAACATTGGAGTTTCTACTTCCAAAAAGCCGTGTTGTTCAAAATAGTGGCGGACGGCAGAAGTGATTTTGCAGCGGGTTTCAAAAATTTTTCTCGACTCATCATTCATAATGAAATCGACATAACGTTGACGATAACGTGCTTCGGTATCTGTCAAGCCATGGAATTTTTCCGGCAAGGTCTGCAAAGATTTTGAAATGATATCAAAACTTTTTGCTGCAATAGATAATTCTCCTCTGGGTGTGCGACGAATAAACCCCTTAATTCCAATTATATCACCAACATCCAAACATTTCAGGCGAGCCAAATTTTCTTCATCCAAATTATTTTTATGGCAAAAAATTTGAATTTTTCCGGTAGAATCTTTCAAATCAATAAACATGCCGCTATTTCTAACAGCCATAGCTCGACCTGCGACGATAACCTCATCTTGTGTTTCAGCGCCTGCTTCTAAATCTTTGTATTTTTCTTGCAAATCAGCAGCATAACTATCGGGGCGAAAACGGTACGGATAAGGATTGTATCCTTGTTCTTGCAAGGTGTTTAATTTTGCTAAGCGGGACTCGCGATGAATATTTGTTTCTGTTGTCATTATTATATCCTAAACTACGTTCTTTATTACTTATTTTCAGTTTTGGTTTTCAATATAAACAGGTTGTAATTTTTTTTCAATAAATATTTAAATTTATCTTTATTTTTTGCTCTTAACGCACTATAATACATATGAAATTTAAGGAAATAAATATATGAGAAAAAGAGGCCAAAGAGATGAATAAAGAAAAATTATTGCAAAAAATTGATAGCATAAAAAAAAGCATATCCAAACATTTGCTACGCACGAGTATTTTTGCCGTGACGGCGGTTGCTCCGGCTCATACCACGGGAAACAATCCATCTTCTTCTGCTGATGATTTTGCTCCTGATGCCTCTTTAACTTCTGAAAATATTTATATTGTACCTGAAGCGGTAAATATTGCTCCGCAAAATAACCCTTCCCCAATTTATGAATTTACCAATAAAGTGTATGATAAAAACAATCGCGAAGTGAAAGATTTTGTCGATGTGACAAAATATTCCCTTTGGGATTGTTCTTATAAACGCGAAGTCGGAAACCTAAAAAATCCGGTTGGGGTTATTTCAGACAAAGGCTTTTATGGTTCTCTGCAATTTAATCGTTTTAATGCCGAAAACATGGCCATTTACGGCTTACTCAACCCGACTTATGAAAAATTGGCTTCAAAATTCTTTGTCAAAAAAGCTGGTTTTGATAAAGCCATTGAAAACTTTAAAAAATCAGCTCAAAATTACAAAAAACTTCATGGCGATGCCAATTTGGTCTACCACGTAGGCTCCGTTGCCAGAAAAGCTTTATCTCAATATATTTCTCCAAATTTCAAGACCATTTTTCAGAAAGAGGGTTTGGAAAATACACAACAATTCTTAAATTTACAAAGAGCTTATGCCGGCGAAATTTATTGCAGCTTCAATGCTAAAGGTCTAAATAAAATTGTTGCGACACTTGAAGCTTCAAAAATTAACCCTGAACAAGTTAACCCGGCTATTTGGGGAATGTTTTTAGCAAAAAATATAAAAGGTGGATTTGGCGGTATTGCCAATTTGCTTAAAGGCAAAAAAATTAAAGACATTAATAGCCTTACCTTTGTTAACGAAATAGCCAATAAATATCCTGATGTTTTTAAAGAAGGATCGGGTGTATATGCTTATAAATTTGCTAAAGAACATTATAAAGAAACACATTCTATCACCACAATGAAAGAGCTTTCAATTATTTTGCAAAAGCCTGCAATTCTTGATCACTACTTGAAATGTTTGAGCTTTAACCAAAACGGAACCATTAATTTTTCTCAAGCTCAAGAACTTTTAATCAATGGACTTCCGCCTAAATTGATACAGCAAAATATTAAATTTGCTGATTTATTGCCTCAAGCCCAAGACAAAACCAGAGTTACAAAATTAACTAATAAACAAAATATACAGCAAATTATCAAAAATAAAAAATCTAAAATAAGATAATCTATTGACAACAAAAAAGAACTAAAGTAGAACAAATTATATTAAGTTTGTTCTACTTTTTTTATGGCCGAGGGTACAGATGCTGACAGAAAAACAATATAAACTTTTGCTTTTTATCAACAAAGTCCTTAAAGAAACTGGTTGTTCTCCTTCTTTTGATGAAATGAAAGATGCTGTCGGTTTAAAATCTAAATCCGGTATTCATGCTTTAATTGAAGCATTGGAAGAAAGAAATTTTATTCGCAAACTTCCTCATAAAGCACGCGCTTTAGAAGTTCTGCGCTTACCTAAACTTAAACCTAGCGCTATTATTGAAGAAGAAAAAAAACGAGAACACGCTTTACAATTTTCTGCCGTGGAAATTCCTCTCTATGGCAAAATTGCTGCAGGTACGCCAATAGAGGCAATTGCTAATGAAAATGAAAAAATCGCCGTTCCTTTAGATATGGTTTCACGAGGACAATTCTATGCTCTCACCGTTGAAGGAGATTCTATGATTGAGGCTGGAATTTTAGATGGTGATACAGCAATTATTCGTAAAGCTGAAAATGCCAATAATGGCGAAATTGTTGTTGCTTTGGTTGATGATGCTGAAGCAACACTCAAAGTACTAAAAAAAGAAAAGAATGAAGTTTTACTTATTCCCAGAAATAGCGCTTATGAAACCAGACATTTCTCTCCCGATAGAGTAAAAATCCAAGGAATCCTTTCCGGAATTATTCGAAATTACCATTAAAAAAATTATCTTCAAATCAAAATAACCGATAATATTATTATCGGTTATTTTTTTCTTAAAAAAACAACCCCTTACTCTTACAAATTTATCGCCTTCTTTAATTTTCGGTTGCAAAAAAAAAAAATGGATTATCATGGATAGTATA
>CALXVY010000042.1 GCA_944392255.1 uncultured Alphaproteobacteria bacterium
GAATGTAAATGTTTATCTCAATTTAACAAAACTTCTTGTACCGCTCCTTATATTTTGGGCGGCACCAGTTGTGACGGTAAATATGAAAAATGCGTTTGTCCGGCAACCGTATCTTTAACTTATGCCAATGATAAATGTACGCAATATTGCGATGGTAAGTGTATCAAAAAATCTTGTACACCGACTGCAAACCAAAGCAATTGTACCAATGGAACACAAAATTGCGATAATGGTTGCGGACAAAACACGCGTAAATGCTGTGTTGCTTGTACTCATAAGATTACAACCAAACCCGCTAACTCTTCTTATACCTATTCTTCTTGTAATGACGGCTCTGGTAGCCATCAAATTCAAACCGGTTGGAAATGCAACCCCGGATATCATGAAAAGAATGGCGGTTGTGAGAAAGATTGTATTGCCAACACTTGTTCTGGATATACCCTCGCTGGCTGTCCGACCAATGCAATATGCTCATCTTGTTCTAAACAAACAACAACTTGCGGCGGTGGTGCTACAATGTATAAAAAAACCGGCTGTAAATCTGGATATCATGGCTCAGGTGGAAACTGTGTAAAAGATTGTATCGTTAATACTTGTTCAGGATATACTTTAAGTTCTTGTCCTTCCAACGGTAGTTGTTCTTCTTGCTCTAAACAAACAACAACCTGTACTGGAGGCGGAACTGTATACAAACTTAACTCTTGCGCTTCTGGATATAAAATCTCTGGAAATTCATGCATAAAATCTGGTGTATCAAGAGCTTGTCAATATGTTGGAGATATTCTCTATGATGATAAAACTTGTGCTGGTGTGAATGATACTTTAGACCCTTCTAAAATTGTTATTGGGGTGGTCTTTGATGTAAACAGAAGACTAGCATTAGCTCTTCATGAAAATACTGTAAGCAGGATGTCATGGGCACCGGCTATTGAAAAGAAAATTTCTAATTTATATTTTTCTAATTTCTTTGAGGCAGAGAATGACTTTAATGGGAAAAAAAATACAGACATTATTTTATCTCAAACCAATGCTTTCGACACACCTGCAAAATATTGTCATAATTATGATCCCTATAACAGAGGAACTTGGTATTTACCTGCTGCAGGAGAATTAAAATTGATTTACAATAATTTATCCACTCTAAATAAGAGTTTATCTAAAGTGCACGGAGAATTATTATCAAATGGTGATTATCTGTCTTCTTCTATGTATACTAACTATGTTGCTTGGACAATAAATTTTAGGAATGGTTTAGTAATTAAATATTCCACTCCAATGAATGACCCAAAATCTTATCGTCCGGTTCTCACCTTTTAGCAAGCATAGGGCATAACAAAAAACTCCTCGCTAGACAAGCTAACGAGGAGTTTTTTATAAAAAGTATTCTGTATAAAACTAGAATCCTTCAGTATCTAAGCGTTTTCTAAGTTGCTTACGAGCGCGTCTAACAGCTTCAGCTTGACGACGAGCTTTTTTCTCAGAAGCTTTTTCATGACAACGACGCAATTTCATTTCACGGAAGATACCTTCTCTTTGCATCTTTTTCTTCAAAACTTTCAAAGATTGAGCAACATCATTACCGATAACAGTAACTTGAACCACTTAAATCACCCCTTTTCATGTTCTCTAAAGGTTATTTACAAAATACAGGTTTCCCTGTTGGCTAACACATTTAACATACACTTTTTATTTTGGCAAGCTAAAATAAAAAGCCTATGCTCAATGAAAAAACTTTTTTAAGCTATAATATTCGGCATAATTGAAGCTTCAACCGTTTTGATTTTGCTTTTTATGCCCGTTCTTTGAGAATTAAGTTGCTTTGCCTGAAAAAAATCTATAGTTTTATTTTTAGAAACCAAATGTCTGATATCTGAACAAACGCGGCGCTCTTCAAGCTTCAACTCACAGAGCTGTTGGTAAAGCTTGTTCATGTTATTTTGATTATTCATAAAACCAAATTCCTTCAATATTATTAAAAAAAAAGCTGAAAATAAAATTTTTTACTGGAAATATTTCCATAAAATTTGTATTAGTATACAACAAAATGACATTAAATGCAATAAATAAAAAAGTTCTAAAGTAAAAATTAGGAGATTTATATGAAAAAAAGAATTGGTATTTTAACCAGCGGCGGTGATTGTGCCGGTCTTAATGCCGTTATCAGTTCCGTTGTGCAAGCTGCCTCTCAAAAAGGTTGGGAAGTTTTGGGTATTCATAATGGTACTGATGGTATCACTGAAACACCTCACAGCTATGAAGAACTCACCGTTCACAATTTTTCTGATTCTCCATGGCCGAGATTGAGCGGTTCTTACTTAGGCTCTTTAAACAAAGGTGTTAAAATGGAATCTTTGGAAGCCATGAGCAAAAAATTTGCTCAAGGTATTAAAGATTTGAAACTTGATGCCGTGGTTGTTGTCGGTGGTGACGGTAGTATGAATATTGTTTCTAACTACTGTAAAGGTTTGGATGTGCAAGTTATCGGTATTCCTAAGACCATTGATAATGATACTCCGGTTACCGAATTTTCCGTTGGTTTCCAAACTGCCGTTCAAGTTTGCACCAAAGCTATTGATGATTTGTTTTTAACTGCTCGTTCTCATAATCGCGCCATTATTATGGAAGTTATGGGGCGCGATGCCGGTCACTTGGCTATGCATTCTGCTTTGGCTGGTGCTGCCGATGTTTGCTTGGTTCCGGAAATTCCTTATACCATTGACGGCATTATCAACAAGCTCAAAGCCGTTAAAGCTAGCGGTCGCAACAATGCTATTATCGTTGTTTCTGAAGGTATTAAGACCGAAAATGGCGAACATATGTCAAATAAGAAAAATTTGGTCGGCGAAGCTGTTTATGGTGGTATCAGCCAATATTTAACTGATGAAATCAGCTCTCGTTACAACGAATTTCAAATTCGTTCGACTACTTTGGGTCATATTCAACGTTCCGGTACTCCGGTTGCTTTTGACCGCTTGCTCGCTTATGTTTATGGTGCTAAAGCTGTTGAACTTTTGGACAAAGGTATTAACCGCCATATGGTTATTTGGAAAGCCGGTCATGTTGAATCTGCTTCTTTTGATGAAATTGTCAAAGAAGGTACAACCAAACTCAATACTCACAGCGATTATGTTAAAGCTGCTCAAGCTTTGGGTATGTATATCGGTGAATGCAAATAAGCTTTTAGCTTTTGATAAAAAAAGAGCTTTCCTAATTGGAAAGCTCTTTTTGTTTGGCTTAAATCTCAAAATAAATTTGATTATTTTCAATTTTTGCCGTGCCACCAATCGGAAATGTAGTCAATGGGGTGGTGTGACCAAAATCAACATTAGCGATAATCGGCATATGTTTTAATTCCGGCTTATTCAAAATAAATTCCAATTTTTCGCGGCTGACTTCAGAGGCTTTTTGGAAGCGACCAATAACCATGCCTTTGACATTTTTGAAATCTTCTTGATACATCAGCGCTTGCAAGTGGCGGTCAAATGCTCCGGCATCTCCTGCGGAAGTGAAGCAATCTTCAATAAAGAGAATCGTATCTTTTTCAAATTTTGGACGATAAGATGTGCCCAATAACAAATCAAAAGTACCGATGTTGCCGCCGATAATCGTTCCCTCGGCTTTGCCTTCGTTGATTATCCACCAGCCCTCGTTTTTAATGAAGTTTCTGTCTTCTTGATTGATAAACCACAAATCATCGCTCCATTCTTTTGATGGTTGAAGCTGATTTTTTTGTTCGCCCATCAACATGGTTTGCAAGTTTTCTAAAGTATATTCGCTCCCTTTTATACAGCCGATAGAGCTATAATGCGGGCCATGAAAAGTGACTAAGCCGGTTTTGGCATAAATAGCATTCAACAAAGCGGTAATATCAGAGAATCCGCAGAAAATTTTGGGATTATTTCTAATCACCTCATAGTCCAAATAAGGCAAAATTTGATTGGAGTTGGAGCCTCCGATTATGGTAAAAATTGCTTTCACGTTTTTATCCTTAAAAGCATCCATCAAATCTGCCACGCGATGTTCTACCGCAGAAGAACCCATTAAGTCCATTTCTTCTGTTTCCATATATTTACCAAAGCTGACTTTTAAGCCCATATCAGCAAAGCGTTTGGCTGCCCACTCACGGCTGTCTTGACCGATTATTTTAAAGCTGCGCGCCGGCGCTACAATGCGGACTTCGTCCCCTTTTTGCAATTTTGCAGGAATAATTTTTTGCATGTTTTTCTCCTTATGCGAATCTAATTGTTTTATAGCTTAATGCAAAAATTTTAAAAAGGATAAAAAAAATTCTTGATTTTTATTTTCTCACATTTATTATAAGAACAAAAGTAGAACATTTTAGAAAGGTATGAAAATGAGTTTCGGTTCTCCCGCAAGTGATTATGTACAAAATAACCTCGACTTAAACCAATTTTTGGTTCCGCACAAAGCGGCGACTTATTTCTTAAAAGTCAGCGGAGATGCCATGAAAAATGCCGGTATTCTTGACGGTGATTTTTTGGTGGTCGACCGCTCTTTAGAAATTTGCCACAACCAAATTATTGTGGTTGAACAAGACGGCGAATTGACAGTCAGACGCTTCAAAAAACAAAATAACCAAATCTGCCTGATGCCGGAAAATGAAAAATATGCCCCACGCTTTCTCCGAGAAAACGATGAACTCGTCATCTGGGGCGGTGTTTCTGCCGTATTTAGAAAACTCTAAATCCATGTTTGCCCTCATTGATTGTGACAACTTTTTTGTTTCTTGCGAGCGAATCTTTCAGCCGAATCTAAAGAATCGACCTGTTGTGGTGTTGTCCAACAATGATGGTTGCGTGGTGGCGCGCTCGTACGAAGCCAAAGCCCTCGGTATTCCCATGGCTGCTCCGTTTTTCAAAATTGAAAAACAATTTAAAGCTGCCGGCGGTATCGCCCTCTCCTCTAACTATGAGCTTTATGCTGATATTTCTCAGCGGATTATGAGTCTTATTCGTGACGAATTTCAAAATTTGGAAATTTATTCGATTGATGAAGCCTTTGTTCATCTTCCTGAAAAAGGTGATTATTTCAAAATAGCTCAAGATTTTCATAACAAAATTCTTAAATATATTGGGGTTTCGGTCTCTATTGGTGTGGCGCCCACCAAAACACTTTGCAAACTTGCCGGAGAATATGCCAAAACCCATGGCAAAGTTTTTGTTCTTACCGAGCAAGATGTCATCTCGCAAATGCTCAGCCAAACTGATGTTGAACAAATTTGGGGCATTGGTAAACATAGTGCGCAAAAACTCAATTTTATGGGTATATTTACCGGAGAAGATTTACGTCTGGCACCGCGTACACTCTTGCGCAAAAGTATGGGAATAAATGCCGAAAAAACCGCTCTTGAACTCAATGGACTTCCTTGTTTGGAAGCCGAAAATGATCCTCGACAAAAAACAATTATCTCCTCGCGGAGTTTTGAAAAAGAAATTTCTGATTTCAACCAACTTGAACAAATTATTTCTGAATTTGTTGATGGAGCTTGCTTGCGGTTGCGTAACCAAAAATCCTTGGCAACAGGTATTATCACATATATTTCCTCTAACCGTTTTAACCAAAATCAAATTCCTTATCAAAACTCCATTCTCATCTCTCTTGCCGCCCCTAGCAATAATACAGCTAAATTTCTTAAAGCGATGAAGCTTGGATTGCAACAAATTTATCGTGCCGATGTTTCTTACAAACGTGCTGGCGTAACATTAACTGACATTCAAGATGAAAACCTACCGCAATATGACCTTCTTCTCCCGCAAGAAGAAAATGGCAAAGAGCGTAAACTGATGGCTGCCTTTGATGAAATTAATCGAAAAATCGGCAAAAAAAGTGTTTATTTCGGAATTCAAAAAAGCGGTGTGCAATATTTTATTCGGCGCAACCATAAATCACGCAACTTTACCACCTCTTGGGACGACTTAGCCTCTGTAAGCTGACAAACGTAGCAAACGCAGTGCGTTTGATCGCATCAGTTAGATGGCCGAACTGTCCATGCCGAGAACAAACATAATTCTTGGCGGGGCTTATGTGCCTTGTTTTCTTTTTAAATACAATCCCTTATCCTTACAAATTTATCGCCTTCTTTAATTTTCGGTTGCAAAAAAAAAAAAATGGTTTATCATAGATAGTGTAGGCTTTAATTTTTATTATTTCATGGTGGCGTTTTATGTTTTTTTGTTGTTTTT
>CALXVY010000043.1 GCA_944392255.1 uncultured Alphaproteobacteria bacterium
TTACCTAAAATCTCACACTCTTCAATTCCATTCTGTGTATCAATCAGATACAGCTTTTTTAATTATCCTGCGCAAAGATATAAAAAAAGCGGTTGCATAACGCAATCGCTTTTTTTGATATTTGCAAAAGCCGTAGGCTTTTATTGAATTCATCTTAAAGCTGAAGCTTTTATTTAGCATTCAGCTTAATTACTTGCTGGCTTTTTCGCTCAGCATTACGTAACCCCAGATCATAGGATCTGCATTTACGAATTTTTGAAAAATACTTTTTACCTTTTTCATGTTGTTACCCTTTTTTAAATTTAATACCTGAAAACTTTTTTTATTCTCAAGCCAACCTCACGGCCGACTTGAGCTTTTTGTACAATCTTTACCTTTAAATAAATTGTTTAGTTAAGTCGTAAAAACTATTTTCTTTTTTTATTCTACGACAAAGGTAAGAAGATTTTTTGTGATAAATATGTTTTATAACATGTTTTTTCGCAAAAATAGGGATTTATTGATGTATGTCAAAAAAGGAATGTATATAAGCGATATGGATAGGTGATTAAAAAGAAAAAGAAAGTAGTTGCAATCACTGTAACTACTTTCTCTATTTATTTTAGGTCTTTTGACCTTTTGTTTTCAAAAAACGTGCTGATATTTATGCATCAGCGTCATCGCAAATTTTATTTGTTGGCTTTTTCGCTCAACATTACATAACCCCAGATCATAGGATCTGCATTTGCGATTTTGTGAAAAATGTTCTTTACCTTTTTCATAATGTTATCCTTTCTTTTTTAAGTTAAACAAAAATGCTTTGTTTTTTTAGTGAACCTCACGGTTGACTTGCATTAAATTCTAATTAACTTTTTAACCTTAATACCTATATCTAATTTGTTTTTATGTTTTTTCCTTTTTCACATTGCAAAGCTAATGCCTTTGTGGGTAGAATGTAAATTGACAGGGTAGTTTTTGTGTATAAAGTTGTTTTATTTGATGTAAGTCAATAAATAATGCAGAAAATATGACATTTATGTTACGGTCTATATGATATTTTGTCATGTTTTATGTTGAAAAACATAATAATTTTTGCCAGTTATAGGATAAATTGTCTTATATTTGTGATATTAAAATGATATCAATTTAAAATAAAATTGTATGGAAACAAAAGAAATGGCTTTTAAAGGTTTTAAGATGAATGGTTTTATAATGTTGTTTATTCATCTGGTTATTTTGAGTGCGGTTATTGTAACTTGTTTTATGCAAGCGGCAAAAGGTGGACAAGTAGTAGAGATGGCATATAGTATCGTTGGGGTGTTGTTTGTATTGGTATGGCTTATTTTATTTGCCGGTTATATGCAGTTGGAACCTAATGAGGCGCGAGTTATGGTATTTTTTGGAAAATACAAGGGAACGTTTAAGGAAACCGGTTTTTTCTGGGTCAATCCTTTTTTGACAAAGAAAAAACTTTCACTTCGAGCACGTAATCTTGATGTAGAACCTATTAAAGTGAACGATAAAATAGGAAACCCTATATTGATAGGACTTGTGTTGGTTTGGAAATTGAAAGATACTTATAAAGCAATGTTTGAAATAGACGCTCAAACTATGGCATCGGGTACTTTTTCTGCTAATACGGGAAAAGAAGCTGTTGTAAATGTAGGTAATGCAGTTGCTAATAGAATGAATGCATTTGAAAATTTCGTGAAAATTCAAAGTGATGCTGCATTGCGTCAAGTGGCAGGTCAATATGCTTATGACGACAACGAAGGTACTGCAGGAGAATTGACACTCCGATCGGGTGGAGATGAAATTAATGAACAGTTAGAGCAAAAGTTGAATGAACGTTTGGCTATGGCAGGAATGGAAGTATTGGAAGCACGTATTAATTATTTGGCTTATGCTCCGGAAATTGCAGCTGTAATGCTTCGCCGTCAACAAGCATCGGCAATTATCAGTGCTCGTGAAAAGATTGTAGAAGGTGCGGTATCTATGGTACACATGGCACTCGATAAATTGTCTGCCGACCAGATTGTAGAATTGGACGAAGATAAGAAAGCTGCTATGGTCAGCAATTTGTTGGTTGTACTTTGTGCAGACGAATCGGCTCAACCCGTTTTAAACACAGGAACTTTAAATCATTAATAAAATTATATTCAATCCTATGGCAAAGAAAGAAACAGCGACGAGAAGTTTTGTATTGAGGGTAGATGCAGAAACAATGGATGCCATAGAGAAATGGGCTGCAGATGAGTTTCGCAGTATCAATGGGCAACTTCAATGGATAATTAGTGAAGCATTGCGCAAGAACGGTCGTTTGAAAAAGAAAAATGCAGATAAGACCGATGGAAAAGAGTGAAGTGTAAGAAAGTCTGGTAAATATGCCAGACTTTCTTTGTATGGATGTTATGGGAAAGAGTATGTTTTTATTTATAAATGTATAAGAAATTGGGGACAGTACGTTCACCCCGGTGGTCGAATTTTTTATTGTCGCATGGATAGTTTACAATGCCGTTTTCTGTAGCTCCCGATAGCCATAAAGAGGTAGAACCACCTCCATCTAAATTGATAGCTTCTTCACATCCCAAGACTTTTAGGAAATGTGCAAGTTCTGGAATGTTCATTCCATCTGCTTTCCCACTGTGTCGTCCGTCGATGGTGACAAATAAAATTTTTTTATCTTTGGTGAGACATATTGCGCTTCGTGGATGTTTGGTTTGAATAAAGTTTTTATCACACATGCTCCAGTCGTAATAATTCCCGTTTAAGAGCATTAAAGGTCCTGATGCTAAGATTGATTCATTCCTTTTTGTGGAATAGTTTTTTTCTATGTCTCTACTCCAAGGTATTAATGTTAGTTTGCCTTTTTTTATATGGATAGCTCCTGTGACCCGAAGATTGAATTCGCTGATAGTGGTTGTATCAATAACTTCTTTATTTGTTTTTAAGTAGCAAATGGAATTTCCTTCTTTCATGTTAAAATAAGAGCCGTTAATAGCAGCCAATGCATTATAATCATAAGCTCGTCGGCTTATTGTATCTCTTTTTCCTGTAACAGCGATTCCTATTTTAGATTTGGATTTAGGGGAAATTTCTATAACATTAATAGATTGATTGCCATGATATAGGGAATCAATAAAAACAGATTTGTGAACAATGCCTTTGCAGACTTCATGTATATTCCACGGTGCGGAAACAATTAAAAGGGAGTCTGCTTTTGTTTGTGCTTTAAGAATGCCAATAAATACAGCCGATAAAAGGATTAAGGAGATGTATCGTTTCATGGATGTAAGAGATTAAAATAGTTTATTAGGAATAAAAAAGCCCCTACAAAAAGTAGAGGCTTTGAGTTTGTGTTAATCTAATAAAAGTTGCATGACCTGACATGCCGATTTCGCAACGGAAGTTCCCGGTCCGAAAATAGCCATAACTCCGGCTTTATATAAGAAATCATAATCTTGTGGCGGAATGACACCTCCTGCAAACACAAAGATATCTTCTCTTCCCAATCGTTTCAATTCTTCAATAAGTTGAGGAATTAATGTTTTATGTCCGGCAGCTAAAGAGGAAACGCCCACAGCGTGAACATCGTTTTCCATAGCCTCTCTTGCAACTTCTTCCGGTGTTTGGAATAAAGGTCCCATGTCTACGTCGAAGCCACAGTCGGCAAATCCAGTTGCTACTACTTTGGCACCGCGGTCATGTCCGTCTTGTCCCATTTTGGCAATCATGATACGTGGTCTTCTTCCTTCTTTTTTGGCAAACTCTTCGGTCAGTTCACACGCCCGTGCGAAATCTGCATCCTTTTTACTTTCTGATGAATACACTCCTGAAATGGTTCTGATTACTGCTTTATATCGTCCTACTATTTTTTCACATGCATAAGATATCTCGCCTAACGTAGCTCGAACTTTAGCAGCTTCAACAGCCAATTCAAGCAAATTGCCTTTTCCGGTGCGTACGCACTCGGTAATAGCTTCTAATGCTTTGTCTACTTCGGCTTGATTACGTCCTTCCTTTAATCGGCGTAAACCTTCTATTTGTTCTTGGCGTACAGCGGTATTGTCTACTTCCAGAATGTCGATGGGGTCTTCTTTTTCCAACCGATATTTATTGGTACCTACAATGGTTTGTTCGCCTGAGTCGATACGTGCCTGAGTACGTGCGGCGGCTTCTTCGATACGCATCTTGGGAATGCCGGTCTCGATCGCTTTTGCCATACCGCCTAATTTCTCGATTTCCTGAATATGTTCCCATGCGCGGTGTGCCAGTTCATTGGTAAGCGATTCTACGTAATAAGAACCTGCCCACGGATCTATTCCACGGCAAATCTGGGTTTCTTCTTGGATATAGATTTGCGTATTGCGGGCGATACGTGCCGAGAAGTCGGTAGGCAAGGCAATGGCTTCATCCAATGCATTGGTGTGGAGCGATTGAGTATGCCCCAGTGCAGCAGCCATGGCTTCGATGCAAGTACGGCCTACATTATTGAACGGGTCTTGTTCGGTGAGCGACCAACCCGAAGTTTGCGAGTGGGTACGCAAGGCAAG